>DASRJA010000337.1:0-9793 GCA_035649695.1 Mycobacterium sp.
CGCCCACCGCGCGCTAGCCGACATCCACGAGTCCATCCGCGAGCTCAAGTACTACCGCCACACCGCGTTCGTGCCGCCGCCTGGCCCGTCGACCAGCGAAATCGCGGAGATCGCCGCCGAACTCGGGCCCTCGAACGGCGCCTCTGAGGTTATCGATTCGGCCGCGGAGCGCCCTAGCGGCTAATATCGACGACGCCGCATGTGCGGCGATGGTGGCTGTAGTTCAGTTGGTAGAGCACCAGGTTGTGATCCTGGCTGTCGCGGGTTCGAGTCCCGTCAGCCACCCCGTTGAAGCGGGCAACGTCAGACGTTGGCGTTGCCCGCTTTCCATTGCTCCCACGGGATGTTCCAGTCACCCAGCCCATCGGTTCCGGGCAACGTCGATCCGACGGTGTTTATGATCTCGACGATGTCGCCACGTTTGGTGTTGTCGTAGAACCAGACAGCATTGCTCGGGCTGACGTTGAGGCAACCATGGCTGGTGTTCGAATAACCCTGGCTGCCGACTGACCACGGCGCGGAGTGCACGAAGATGCCGCTGTAGCTGATCTGCGTCGCCCAGTCCACATCGGTGCGATACCCGTTGGGCGAGTTGACCGGCACGCCATAGGTCGACGAGTCCATGACGATGTGGCTGAACCGGCTACCGACGATGTAGACACCGTTGTTGGTAGGCGTGCTGTTCTTGCCCATCGAGGTCGGCATCGTCTTGACGATCTCACCGTTGCGGCGGACGGTGACGATCTTGGTGTTGTCGTCGGCGGTCGCGATCACCTCGTCGCCGATGGTGAATTGCGTGGAGACGTTCTCCTGGCCGAACAGCCCGTCACCGAGGTCGACGCCGTAGGTGTTCACCTGGACATTGATCGTCGTGCCCGGCTTCCAGTATTGCGCTGGGCGCCAACGCACTTCGCGGTTGTTCAGCCAGTAGAAGGCGCCCTCGACGGGCGGGTTGGTGGTGACCTTGATGGCCTTCTGCGCCGCCAACCGATTCGGGATGTTCTCGTCGAATTGGACGGCAACCGGCTGGCCGATGCCGACGACCTCGCCTTCGTTGGGCAAGACATAGGCCATCGTCAGGTTTTCCGGCGAATGCGTCTCGAAGGTCATCTGCTGGCTGGTGGCGCCACCGAGGCCGAGCGACTGCGCATTCAAGGTGTAGCTCTCGTTGTAGCCCAGCGGCTCGGCCGTACTCCAGGTCAGGCCGTCGGGGCTGAGCTGGCCGGCGACGGGAGTGCCGTCGTCGGCGTTGACCATGGTCACTGCGCCCAGCACGCCATCCTCGGCGCTGACCGTCACGGGGGATTCGACGCTGACACCGACAGCGCCGTCCTTGACGGACGCGGTGAGTTTCGGCACCAGCAGGTCGCCGTAGGGCGTGCCCTTATCGGTGATCACCTGAGGCTTCGGTGGGGCGGTTTCCTTGGCGCACGCGGACAGCCCGAGCACGACGGCAGGGATCAGCGCCACGGCTACCAACCAGGCACGGGTACGCGGACGGGCCACCTTCTTGACCTGCCACATTCTTTGCTCCACTTCACAACCAAAACTCACGGACAGACGATTCTTGGCAATAGTCTAAGGGCAAACTTAGCTAGGGGCGCGACCGCGGCGGCGCTGCCAGCGGCAGCGAGCGGTCGAATTTCACCCTGCGCCGCAAGGCCTGTTATTGTCGCACACGCAGCGCCGTTAGCTCAGTTGGTAGAGCAGCTGACTCTTAATCAGCGGGTCCGGGGTTCGAAACCCTGACGGCGCACTCAGCGTGAACACTCGGTGCGCGGCCCGGCTACTCGCCGGAGTCGGGCGTCCGGAAAGCGTGTATGTAGCCCGTCGATCAGCCGGTGCGCTTCGTAGAGTTCGTGACGCAGGCTGGCGACCCGGCGCCGGGCAACCAGCGCCGCGTGGCCCTGCATCCGCCGCGTGCGGCTCTCGGCAGATTCCACCTTCTTAGAGATTTCATCGACATGGGCATGCAGTGATCGCAGTAGCTCCCTCGCCTGCGCTAGATCCGCGTCATCGATCACGTCGGCATCATCGCATCAACCGGGCACAACCGCGCGCCGTGGTCGATCGGGCAAACCGCCCAATAGCCGTCGGCATGACACTGCCGCAACGAAGCCCAGCGGTACTTGCCCAGGCAACTGCTGCGCAGTAGCCTATTGACGCGAGCGAAGAAAAAGCGTCGCGTCTGCTGATCAGCGATCTGGAATGTGCTACTAGTCACATAAGTCGACTTATACTACGAACCCGTCAAGTGTGTTACCAGTAACGGAAGGGATCCGTTCACAGCGATTTATGCGGCATAGAGGGTGTAAGGGTGCTAGTCTCTGGTTAGCTACAACGAATTACATGGCCACGCGGACTACGGAATGAGGTCTTAGCTGATGTCCACGATAGACGCATCACTCACCGCGGGTGCGTCCGGCGCGGGGTCAGCTGACGACGTAACTGTGCAACGGCCCGTCATGGTTTACAGCTGCAATCGCCTCGGCCGAGTCGCCAACCCGCCCAGCTTCTCGTTCGCCGATTGGTTCCGCTCCGCGTGTCGCCGCTGAGAACCCAATCCGTCAGCGTCGCCGGATGCGGCGCACCACAAGCACGACAACGAGGGCGCCGACGCCTGCCAGCGACACGGCGACGGCAGGCTTCTTCACAAACCGCACCACGCCCGACTTGATGTCGTCGGCGATCCGCTGCGGATTGGCCCGCTCGGCGAGGTTGTCAACGGTAACCGCCAACTGATCACGAGCCTGATCGATGTCCCGCTTGATGGTGTCGGGATCGCGGTCCGCCACTTTGTCCCTCCAAGCCCCTCAATGTGCGCTGCCTTGCCGAACTACCCTAATTGAGCTTGCGCTCACCGGAGTGCACCGGTCGAAGAAGGGACCTTTCCGCATGCCGCAGACCCCGCGTCTCGAGGTGGGCGACAAAGCCCCCGCGTTCAGCCTGCCCGATGCCGACGGCAACACCGTCAAGCTCTCGGACTACAAGGGCCGCAGGGTCATCGTGTACTTCTACCCCGCCGCCGCCACACCCGGATGCACCAAGCAGGCATGCGACTTCAGGGACAGCCTCAGCGAACTCAACGGCGCCGGGCTGGATGTCATCGGCATCTCCCCTGACAAACCGGCCAAGCTGGCCAAGTTCCGCGACGACCAGAAGCTGACGTTTCCGCTGCTGTCCGATCCGGACCGCAAGGTGCTCACGGCATGGGGTGCCTTCGGCGAAAAGACGATGTACGGCAAGACCGTTCAGGGCGTGATCCGTTCGACGTTCGTCATCGACGAGAAGGGCAAGATCGCCGAGGCGCAGTACAACGTGAGGGCTGCACATACGACAACAAAGATCCAGAAGATCATCGCTGGTAGCAGGTAATTCCTGTGTCGTTCTGGGACATGGCCACAGAAGCCATGGAGGCTGCGGTCGTCAAGGTCGTCCACTACTTCGACGGTGCCGGTGACACAGAGGCAGTAGAAAACTCCGCATTGAGTTCGAAGCCGGAACCTCACTCCCCCCTCTCGGCATCCTTAAGGACATGGGCTACCGCGTCGGAAAGAACGGACTATTACCCCACCAGGGCGTGAGATTCTCCGACGAACCCTTAGGGTCCAACTCGTCGCTACCAAGCCGTGGACAAAGGAGTACATCCGCGAGTGGGGTGGGCGATGCAGCCAGGCCAGGTTGGACAAGACGGACCGGGTTCTGGGCGGGTTGGTGGCAAAGCGCGAAACGAAAGACGAGAGTTGACATGTCGGAGGCCATCCGCGACTGGAAAGAAGACCAGGCGTGGTTGAGGGACAGCAAGGTGGAGTGGCTGACGCACACCCACGAGCGGTAACTCAAACCAGGGAAGATCGTCAATCCGCTACAAGGCGCCTCGGGTCCGGGAGGCGCAGTCCAACGTCAAGGCTGCACACACGACAACATTTATCAAGAAAGCGCTCAGCGCCTCGTAATCAGTCGATCGAGCCGCCGCGCCGGCTGCCGAGCTGATTCGACGCGGAAGCGGAATGAAATAGGACCGCAGTCCGTTTAGCATCTCCGAAGGCGTCGGACAGGCTGACACCTCGACGAAGGACGACGCGAATATGACTGCGACTGAGCGAATTACTGAACTTCTCTATCGAAACCTTCAGGAGGTCTTCGGGGAGGGCGATTCAGCCCGCCGGCACGCCGCGATCGAAGAGTTCTACACAGACGACTGCGCGCTCTACGTCCCGGACGGCGTCCTCGTTGGACACGACGCACTAGACAAATTCGCTGGGGAACTACGTGCGACTCACCCCAATTTTGTCTACACACCCCATGGAGAGCCGCAGGCTCTACACAACGCGGGAATACTGGCATGGGGCTCGGGCCCGAAAGGTGAGCCACCTGAGTACACCGGGCTCGACGTTGTCGTTGTTCGCGAGAGCAAGATCGGTGCACTGTACGTCTTCCTCAATCCGAAGTTGTCATCCGCCTAGTACAACGTCCGCGCCACCGGCCACGTCGCGAAGCTACGGCGCGACCTGTCCGTTTGACCCGAGGTTCTGCAGGAGGAGCGCCTCCGCCGTCGCCGCGCGTTCCAGCACGCCGAGGTGCAGGCTTTCGTTGATGCTGTGCGCCTGCGTCTGCGGGTCTTCCACACCGGTGACCAAGATCTTCGCCGCCGGGAACGCCGCCGCGAACTCGGCGATGAACGGGATCGAACCGCCGACGCCGGTGTCGACGGGCTGGTTTCCCCAGGCCTGGCGAAATGCGGCGCGGGTGGCGTCGTAGACCGGTCCGCTCGCGTCGATGGCGTACGGCTGGCCCATGTCGCCGGGCGTGACGATCACCCGCGCGCCCCATGGCGCGTGCTCTTCCAGGTGACGGGTGAGCGCGGCCAGATGCTTAGCCGGGTCGCCGCCCGGCGCCACGCGCATGCTCACCTTCGCCCGCGCCCGCGGGATCAACGTATTCGACGACTTGTCGATCGAAGTAACGTCGATGCCGATCACCGTGATCGCTGGCTTAGCCCAAAGTCGTTGCGGCACAGAGCCTGAGCCGATCTCCGACACGCCGTCGAGCAAGCCGGCCTCCTCACGCACCCGCCCCGGCGAGTAGTCGACGTCGGCGGCCGTCCCCTCGTGAAGCCCGGCGACCGCGACGTTGCCGTCGTCGTCGTGCAGGCTGGCGAGCAGTCGGACCAGGACACTCACCGCATCGGGTGCGACACCGCCCCATAATCCGGAGTGCAGTCCGTGATCGAGCGTCGCCACCTCCACGATGCAGTCCGCAAGCCCGCGCAGCGACACCGTCAATGAAGGCACGTCGGTGCTCCAGTTGTCGGAGTCGGCGATGACGATCACGTCGGACGCCAGCACGTCGCGGTGCGCTGCCAGTAGCCGCGACAGCGACGGCGAGCCCGACTCCTCCTCCCCCTCGACGAACACCGTCACACCGACGGGTGGCGCGCCGCCATGGGCGCGAAACGCCGCCAAATGCGTTGCGATGCCTGCCTTGTCGTCCGCAGTACCGCGACCGTACAGTCGGCCGTCGCGCTCGGTCGGCTCGAACGGCGGCGAGGCCCACTGACCGTGATCGCCTTCCGGCTGCACGTCGTGATGGGCGTACAAAAGCACCGTCGGCGCTCCCGGCGGGGCGGGGTGCCGGGCGATGACAGCAGGCGCGCCACCGTCGCTGACGATCTGCACATCGCCGAACCCCGCGTCGGACAACAGTTTTGCCACCGCTTCGGCGCTGCGCTGCACCTCAGGGCGGCGGACCGGGTCGGCCCATACGGATTCGATGCGCACCAGGTCTTCCAGGTCACGCCGCACCGACGGCAGGACCTCACGCACGCGCTCCACGAGATCGCTCATGGAGTCGAGGCTAGCTCAGTCTTCGTCGACCTAGGCTTGAGAACCAGGCTCATCCCAAGGGCGACGATGCCGATTGCGACGCTGATCCACAGCGCCGAATGAAACCCGGCCACCGTGCCCTGCCCGACAACCGGGCCGGCCCAGGCGAATCCGAGCGATGATCCGACGCCGAAGGCGGCGTTGGACAGACCAGGCAGCGACCCCGGCTCGTCCTGCCGTGCCTGCGTGACGCCAAGAACCGCGAGCGCGGTACCCGCCACACCCCCGAATGCCAATCCGAGGACCGGTAGGAGCAGGACGGCCGCGTTCTGGTTGAACGCAAAGATCGCGAGGAGAGCGCCGACGGGCACGGTGCCGATCAGACCCGCCCTCAACACCGTCACGAAGCCAATCCTTACCGCCAGCCGGCCGATCAGCGGTGCTGAAATCAATTGCGCCACTGCGGCGGGAGTCAGGAACAACAGCGCCGTCATCTCCGCGCTGAGTCCGAAGCCGACGTCGTCGTTTTCGGCGATGGACGGCATGATGAAGCCGATCACCATCGTGAACGACGCCAGGCACAGGACGATCACGACGATCAACGGCCAGGCGTAGCGCGAGCGCATCTCATCGATGTCCACCAGTGGTGTCGCCACGCGCTTTTCGACCACGACGAACGCCCCCAACGCGACGACGGCCGCGCCGATGAACCCCAGTGCGACTGGCGAAGACCAGCCGGAGTGCCCACCCTGGCCGAGGAACAAATTGATACCGGCGACGGTCAGCGCGATCAGGGCGGCTCCCACCCAGTCCATCCGGCCCGAGGCCACCCGGTCCGAAGCGTCGGCAGGCACCGCCTTGACGGCAAGCACGATCGCGGCCACGCCAACCACCAGGATCAAGACGAAGATCGAGCGATATCCGAAGTTGTCGACCATGAAGCCGCCCGCGAGCGCGTCGACCCCGCCCACCCCGCCGTTGATCGACGCGATGACACCGCTGCACAAGCCGAAGGCCGGGCCGCTGAGCCGTTCCCGCAGGATCAAGAACGCCAGACCGAATGAGACGTTGCAACCACCCTGCAGGATCCGGCCCGCCACGACTACCGGCAATGATGAGCCCACGATGCACAACAGCGTCCCGACGGACATCGCGATCATGATGCCGACCAGCACGCGCTTGCGGCCGACGAAGTCGCTCCACCGGATGAATATGACGTTGGCGATCGCCCCAGCGAGATAGAAGTAGTTCGACATCGCCGCGAACGCGTCGGGTCCGAGTTCGGTGTTGATGTCGCGGATCGCCGGGCCCAACATCGTCGCGTTGAGCTGGAATGAGATCACCGACGTGACCAGCGCCGCGACCATGAACGCGGTCTGGCTCCGCGACAACGAATCAGCGTCGTCGCCTTCCGTGGTCCGCGCTACCGGAGGCCGCTTCATGACGCTTGCATTCCAGCGCGAGCAGACGTAAAAGTGCCCAAAAACGGGCAAAAAAGGGCAAGTTTGCGTCTGCTCGCCGGAGAAACTTAGCGCTCCTCGAGAATGGCGACGGCCGCCGCGGTGTCGGCCTCATGGGTCAGCGACAGGTGGATCGTCACGTCTTTCAGGTGCTCCGCGATCGCTCCGGTCAGCCGCACCTTGGGCCGTCCCCACATGTCGGTGATGACCTCGATGTCGCGGTGAATGCCTTCCGGCAGCACCGGCCTCTTGGAGAACCGCGAACCCGACCACGCCTTGATGACCGCCTCCTTGGCGGCCCACCGCGCGGCCAGATGCCGTGCCGCAGACGAACTCTTGTCCGCCGCATCGCGGCGCTCACCGGGAGTGAACGTCTCGGCGAACACCGTGCCCGGCTGGTCGACCTGTTCGGCGAAGTCGGGAATGGAGACCAGATCGATCCCCACCCCGACTACTGCCATGGGAGGAACGCTAGCGCACTAGCGCACATACACGTCGCCGTCGCCGAGACGCGACGCCGGGTCGAGCAGCATCTCGGCCTCCTGCCGCTTCTCCGGTGCCTCGTGGCTGAACCGCCGATCGGCGGGCCGCTCGTACAGCGACGGGCCGCCGGCGATCGCCGACGCGAGGCGGTGCTGACCGGCCAGCACCCGTGCTTCGAAGCGCGCCTGATAGTCCTGCCGCTGTTCGGGATCGAGCGCGGCGATGAACGCCTGCGGGTGCACCAGCGCGATCAGACCCGACACGTGACCGAACCCGAGGCTGGTGATCAGCCCCGCCTTCAGCGGGAACTTCTCCCCCAGCCGCAGGGTGTCACGCAGCCAGACCAGATGCGCGGCACTCGCGAGCTCGTCGTCGACGCAGTCCAGGCTGCGGTTGGGCGGGATGACGCCGTCGCGCAGGATCTGGCACAGCCCCATCATCTGGAACGCGGCCGCACCACCCTTCGAGTGACCGGTCAGGCTCTTCTGCGACACGACGAACAGCGGTGCACCGGCGGACCGGCCGAGCGAGTCGGCGAGCCGTTCGTGCAGCTCCGTCTCGTTCGGGTCGTTGGCCAGCGTCGAGGTGTCGTGTTTGGACACCACCGCGATGTCGTCGGGGCCGACGCCAAGCTTCGCGAGCGAGCGGGCCAGCTGCGACTCGCGACCGCCGCGACCAGCGGCCAACGCGCCGAGGCCCGGTGCCGGAATCGACGTGTGCACACCGTCGCCGAACGACGAGACGTATGCCAGGACCGCCTGCACCGGCAGACCCATCTTGAGCGCGAGGTCACCACGGGCCAGCAGGATGGTGCCGCCACCCTGACCCTCGACGAACCCGAGCCGGCGACGGTCGTTGGCGCGTGAGAACTTCGAATCGCTGATGCCCTTCGCACGCATCATCCCGGTGTCCGCGGTCGCGGCCATGTCACCGAAGCCGATGATGGCCTCCAGCGTCAGGTCGTCGTAACCGCCGGCCACCACGAACTCGGCCTTGCCCAACCGGATCTTGTCGACGCCCTCCTCGACCGAGATCGCCGCGGTGGCGCAGGCGCCAACCGGGTGGATCATCGAGCCGTAGCTGCCGACATACGACTGAACCACGTGTCCTGCCATGACATTCGGCAGGACTTCCTGCAGGATGTCGTTCGGCTTGTTCCGGCCGAGCAGGTTGCCGTGGTACATGGTCTGCATCGAGGTCATGCCGCCCATGCCGGTGCCCTGCGTGCTGGCAACCAGGCTCGGATGTACCCAGCGCATCAGCTCCGCGGGAGTGAAGCCTGCGGACAGGAACGCGTCGACTGTGGTGACCAGATTCCAGATCGCCAACCGGTCGATCGAGTTCATCATCTCCTGGTTGACGCCGTACACCATCGGGTTGAACCCGGTGGGGATCTGCGCGCCGACCGTGCGGGACAACTTCGTCTTGCGCGGTACCCGAATCTCGGTGCCCGCCTTGCGGGTGACCTGCCAGTCGCCGCTGTCCGGCACCGGCGCGATGACGGTGTGCTCCGGATCGAACTGAACGAACTGGCGGGCCTCCTCTTCGGAGGACACCACGAACGTGAAGTCCTTGTCGAGGAACACCGAAACCAGCAGCGGCGCAGCGTGATCGGGGCCAATCGCGCCGTCGTCGACGAACTCGCGGATGCCGACGCGCTCGACGACCGCGTCGTGGTAGCGCTCCACCAGCTCGCCCTCGTCGACCAGGTCGCCGGTCTCCGAGTCGTACCAGCCCGGCGTCGGGTCGTCTTCCCACTTGACCAGGCCGGTGGTCCACGCCAGCTCGAGCACACCGGCCGCCGACAGCTCGTTCTCCACTTCCATCTCGAAGCGGGTGCGCGACGAGCCGTACGGGCCGAGTTCGGCACCACCGACGATCACCACCAGATCGGCCGGGTCGACATCGAGGTCGTCCCATGCAGGAGCGGGCGCGGGCTTGTAACCGCGCGGCGGCGACGGCAGCGCACGGATGGTTCCGTGCTCTTCCGCCTCGTCCTCGGTTGCCTCGGCCGCCGTCATCTCC
>DASRJA010000338.1:0-2625 GCA_035649695.1 Mycobacterium sp.
CCGGCACCGCTGCGGAAGATCCCGATCCTGATCGGCGGATCCGGTCCCAAGCGCACCTTGCCCGCCGTCGCACGCCATGCCGACATCTGGCACACCTTCCTGCCCATCGACTCTTACCGCGAGGCCAGTGCCCGCGTCGCCGAACTGGCCGCCGGATTCGGGCGCGCCGACAGCGATATCGAGCGCTCGACGCTGTGGACCGATCCGCAGTCGGCGGACGCCTACCTGGCCGCTGGAGCGACGTTGTTCCATACCGAGGTCCGCGCGTCGGAGGGCAAATACGACCTCAGCACGGTGGAGAAGCTGGTCGACTGGCGCGACACGAAGCGCTGAACCTCTACCGGCGATACCGCCGCAGGGTATCGAGAAGCTAGGCGGCAGCCCTCTTGTGCGCGGCCCACCAGCTGCCGTGCAGCCGTTGGCATTCCACGATACCGAGCGGCTCACCGCTGCTGTAGTCGGCGCGTACCGCCATCGCAGCCGGAAGATCGGGCGTCCCTTCGCCGGTGACGACGACCGTGGCCAGACCCGCGCTTGTCGCCGAGCGCAGCCCTGCGGCCGAACCCGTGATGGCGAGGGCGTTTTCCGCGGGAATCCCGAGCTCCCACAGAGCGTTTTGGTGCGCCTCGCGATCCGGCATCGGCTTCTTCACGTCGTCAGCGGTCACGACCGTCTCGACCAGGCCATCGCCGACAAGGTGTCGGATCAGCGGCTCGGACCAGCTTCGTGGGCCGTTCGTCACCACGCCCACCCAGATGCCTGCGGCGAACGCGTCCATCACCAGGTCGACAAGACCGGGTCGCGGCGCCAGGTCGGCATCGCGGACCATTTCCTCGAACATCATGGTCTTGGTCTTGTAGATCTCGTCGGCCAGCAACTCGGTCAGCACGTCGCATTCTGTGGCGATGCCGCGCTTGCGGAGCTCGGCGCAGACGCGCTGCCGCTCGTCACTGAGGGCCAAGAGCTGCCGGTAACGGCCGACGGACCACTGGAAATCCAGGCCGTGCGCGGCGAAGGCCGCGTTGAACGCCACCCGATGACCGTCGCATTCGATGTCCGTCAGGGCGTCGAGGTCAAAGATCACGGCACGTAGCGGATACACAACGCTTTGCGTCGGCGCGGTGGCATCCCACCAGAACCGACCCGCCCGCCACGTCTTCTCCTGCGTTGTAGGCATATGGATAGGGTGTCGCACGTCACAGGCATTGGTCCTCCCCCAATTGGGGGATCGGCCGGGCCAGGTTCTGTTACCTCGCGAAATCCCAGCTCTAAGGTGGTGCCATGACGTCCGGCAGCCCTCCGGTGCGCCTTGTGCTGGTCGACGACCACGAGATGGTCATCGAAGGTCTCAAGGCGATGCTTGCGGCGTTCGAGGATCGCGTACTGGTGGTGGGCCAGGCGGTCGGTGCTGAGCGAGCGCTCAGCGTGGTCGACGACCTCGACCCCGACATCGTGCTCTGCGACGTCCGCATGCAGGGGGCCAGCGGCCTTGACCTGTGCCTACAGCTGCGCGAGAGCGATCCCAAGCGCAAGGTCGTGATGCTGTCCGTCTACGACGATGAGCAGTACCTCTTCCAGGCGTTGCGGGTCGGCGCGTCGGGCTATCTGCTGAAAAGCATCAGCAGCGACGAGCTGGTCCGTCAGCTCGAGTTCGTGCACAAAGGCGAGACCGCGATCGACCCGGGCATGGCCGCCAGAGCGGTCGACACCGCCGCCCGGCTGCAACGGGACGAATTCTGGCCGGGCGCGCGGCAGGGGCTGACTCAGCGCGAAAGCGAGATCTTGTCGTTCGTCGTCAATGGACTGTCGAACCGGGCCATCGCCACCAAGTTGGTTATCGGCGACGAGACCGTGAAGTCGCATCTGCGGTCCATCTATCGCAAGCTCGGCGTCAGTGACCGCACCGGCGCCGTCGCGACCGCGCTACGCGAAGGCATTTACCAATGAAGCCACGCCCACCGAACGCCGTCCGCGATCTCGTCGACGCCGACCGCGAACTCGCGCTGCTGCGCGAGCTGATCCAGGCCGCGTCGAAGGGGCCCGGCGTGGAACCGCTTGCCGCCGCCGCGGCACGGATGATCACCGCCGCCACCACCAGCGACGTGTGCTTCGTGCACGTGCTCGACGACACCGAGCGGTCGCTCACACTCGCGGGGGCGACGCCCCCCTTCGATGCCGAGGTCGGCAAGATCAGGCTGCCGCTGGGGCAGGGCATCTCGGGTTGGGTGGCCAGCCACCGCGAGCCCGTCGTCATCACACAAGACAAGGAATCCGATCCGCGGTACATGCCGTTTGAGTCGTTGCGCGGCAAGGATTTCACGTCGATGGTGTCGGTGCCGATGGAGACCGATCCGGGCGGTCTCGTCGGCGTCCTCAATGTGCACACCGTCGAACGGCGCGAGTTCACCGCCCGCGACATCGAACTGCTTCTGGTCATCGGCCGGCTTATCGCGGGCGCGTTGCATCAGGCCCGGCTGCACCGTCAGTTGGTGGCGCGCGAACGCGCGCACGAGAACTTCGTCGAGCAGGTCATCGAGGCCCAGGAAATGGAGCGGCGCCGCCTGGCCGGCGACATCCATGACGGCATCTCGCAGCGGCTGGTCACCCTGGCCTACCGGCTCGACG
>DASRJA010000339.1:0-6185 GCA_035649695.1 Mycobacterium sp.
ACTGTCGTAGGTGGCGTAGTCGACGATCTCCATGCACCGGATCTGCTCGATGCTCTGGCAGGTGCCGGCCAGCGCGAGCGGAAGCAGGTCGTTGGCGAAACCGGGGTCGATGCCGTTGACGAACAGGCTTGCGTTGCCTGCCTTGGCGGCGTCCTCGATCGGCGTGACGAGCTCGTCGGGCAGGGTCTGCCATGGGTATTGCAGGAACACCGCGCTGCTGCCGACAACGTTGACCCCTGCTGCGAGGATTCTGCGGTAATCCTCCAGCGCGTCGGGCAGGCGGTTGTCGGCCATCGCGGTGTAGACGGCGCAGTCCGGTTGTGTTGCGAGAATGGCATCGAGGTCGGTGGTGGCGGCGATGCCCGTCGAATTGTCAAGTCCCGCAAGCTCTGCGGCGTCCTTGCCCGCCTTGGAATCGCTGGACACCCAGACCCCGCTGAGCTCGAACCGCGGGTCGCTGATCAGTTGGGTCAGCGCGTGTCGGCCGACGTTGCCCGTGCCGATCTGTGCGACTTTGATGGCCATCGGTGAGCTCCTCACAGGTCCGGGATGGGTAGATCGAGGTTGGGGACGGTCAGGCCGCCGTCGACCTCGAGCATCTTGCCGGTCAGGAAGCTGCCCGCAGGCGACGCGAGGTACACCGCGGCGGCCGCGATGTCGGCCGGATCGCCGAGTCGTCGCATCGGCGTTGCCTTTTCCATCGGCTCGCGTAGTTCGTCGTTGGAGGCGACCACGTCGAGCGCTGAGGTGAGGATGGAGCCCGGTGCGATCGCGTTGACCCGAATCCGTGGACAGAGATCGAGGGCCGCCTGGCGGGTGTAATGCGCGAGCGCGCCCTTGGCGGTGGCGTATGCGGCGAATCCGCGGCCGGCCAGCCGTCCCATGGTCGAGGTGATGTTGATGATGCTGCCGCCACCGGAGTGCTCGAGCATGAGCGGGACGGCGGCGGTGGTCAACGCGTGAGCCGTGAGCACGTTGAAGGTGAAGGCGTCCTTCATGTCCTTGACCGACGTGGTCAGCAGCGTGTTGGGCATGGTGCCGCCGACGTTGTTGACGACGATGTCTAGTTTCCCGAGCGCCTCAACCGCTTCGCTGGCCAACTTGGCGGTGTCGTCGGGGTGCGCGAGGTCGGCGACGACGATATGCGCCTTTCGGCCGACCGCCCTGATCTGCTCGGCGACCTCCTCGAGCTGCGACTGCGTGCGCGCCGCAATCACCACGTCCGCACCGACTTCCGCGAATGCCAGCGCCATCGCCGCGCCGAGTCCGCGGCCCGCGCCGGTTACCACCGCGACTTGGTCGTCCAGCCTGAATTTGTCCAGAATCACGTGCGCCTCTCTCTCTCGCCGGGCGAACCGTAGCAGGGGTTAGCGCGACATGGGAGGTGTTTTTGAAACACGTTCTAGTTTTCTCAGGAAGAGGCGTGTGCCTTCTTGGAACCGTCATCAATTGTTGACGGCTCCAGAAAGAGTGTTGGTCCAGGCCGGGCTATTGAGCGACGGCGCTAGTCGTCTTCACCTTGGTCGTTGTCGTTTCCCCAACCGTCGTCCCACCCACCGTTCCACTGCGGGCTCCAGTCGACCCATCCGGGACCGTTGATGCATGCGGATGCGAACCCCCAAGGACCGGTTACGCAGACACCGGGATCTGCTGACGCTTGCCCCGCTCCCGCAACCGCGAACACCACTGGCACCGCCACGGCGCCCAATCCCGCCGCCATCTTTCCGAGGATTCCTGACGAGGACATAACTGTGCCTCCAATCCCTGCGCCAAGAGCCTAGCCCTCTTTGGGGTCATGGCGGCACCGCCAAACTCGTGCTCCGCAGACGGTTTCGGGCGCACAATTGGGGAGCACGTTCGAAATCTGGGGAGCCGCGATGAGCGAGCAACGGTACGACCTTTTCGGTGAGATCTTCCGGCGGTACTTCAGGCCCGCGATCGGCATGTATCCGCATACGGGTGGCGCACTCGTCGAGAGGTTGTTCACGCTTACCGACGACGTCCCGGATCGATTGGCCCAGACCCGGCGTGCCGCGATGGCATGGGGCAAAGCCGAGACCCCGAACGCCAGGACCACTTCTGAACTCTTCGTGATCACCCAACATGGACTGATGTATGCAGCCAGGATGAACGAGTCGCGCCGGGCGCTGTATTACCTGGCCACGCCACGTGGGTTGTTCGATCCGTTCGTCGATCAGATCGACACCGCCGAACTGCGTGACGGCGATGTTGTTGTGGTGGACAGTGGGTTCGGCCGTGACCTCGCATCGGCTCATCCGATGGACGCCGCGCTGCGCCGGATACTCGACGAGCACGTGGCGCTGCGGGTGGATCTGCCCGCGTAGCTATTTCTTCGCTGCGGCCTTCTTGGCGGCCTTCTTCGCAGGTGCCTTTTTCGCAGCCTTCTTGGCCGGCGCCTTCTTGGCCGCAGCTTTCTTTGCGGGCGCCTTCTTCGCCGGCTTGTCGCCGCCGGAACCACCGCCCGACCGGCGCGCCTTCACGCTGGCCTCCAGCTTGGCCAACAGATCCGAGACGTCCTCGGTCTCGTCGAGCTCCTTCGGCTGCTCTTCGGTGGTAAACGCTTCTCCACCTTCGAGTTTCGCCTGGACCAGCTCGTGCAGCTGTTCTTGATAGTCGTCGTGGTATCGGTCCGGGTTGAAGTCGTCGGTCATCGACTCCACTACCTGGCTCGCCATCTTCAGCTCGGCGGGTTTGACGTCAACCTTCTTGTCCAGCACCGGGAAATCGGGATCGCGAATCTCGTCGGGCCACAACAGCGTCTGGACCACCATCACGTCGCGCTTGGAAAAATCCTGCACCCGCAGCGCCGCAAGCCGCGTCTTGTTGCGCAACGCAAAGTGCACGATCGCGACCCGGTCGGTCTCCTTCAACGTCTTCGACAACAGCACGTAGGACTTCGACGACTTCCCGTCGGGCTCAAGGAAGTAGCTGCGGTCGTACATCATCGGATCGATGTCGCTCGCCGGAACAAACTCCAGCACCTCGATCTCCCGGCTGCGTTCCTCCGGAAGGGTAGCGATGTCCTCGTCGGTGATCACCACCGTCTGACCGTCGTCGGATTCGTAGGCCTTCGCGATGTCGCGAAACTCGACGACCTCGCCGCACACCTCGCAAACGCGCTTGTACCGGATGCGTCCGTTGTCCTTCGCGTGGACCTGATGGAACTTGATGTCGTGGTCTTCGGTCGCGCTGTAGACCTTGACCGGGACGTTCACCAGGCCGAAGGCGATCGAACCCTTCCATATGGAACGCATCAGCCCAGGCTAGCCGGGATGAGGCAACACCGGGCCCGACCTGGCCGCTGCGGCGTCCCGGGTCGCCCGATCGGGCAGGTCAGCGCCCGCACGCGCCACCGTCAACGCCGAGGAGAGCGCCGCCGTCTGCACCACCGCGGTCAGCGCATCGACACCGATCCGGGCCAGTTGGGGGCGACGCTCGGCGCCGAGCACACCCAGCGACCACAGCGCATCGATCAGGCCCGTCATGAACGCGTCGCCTGCCCCCACGGTGTCCACGACGTTTACCCGAGGCGCCTGCACCCGCACCGTCCCCGCCGCGCACATCGCGAACGCGCCTTGGTCACCCATCGTCACCGCGACGATCGACGTGCCCAGCCCGAGCCACGTCCGGGCGGTCTGTTCGGGGGAGTGGTTCGGGTCGATCCAGCGCATGTCCTCGTCGCTGGCCTTGATCACGTCGCAGCGTTCGATCCAGCGGTCGATGCGGCCGCGCACAATGTCGTCGTCCTCGATCAGCGCTGGGCGCACGTTCGGGTCGTACGTGATGGTCGCCGAGGGGTGATACGCGTCGAGCAGGGCGGCGGTGGCCCGGCAACCCGGTTCCAGTACCGTCGCGATCGACCCCGTGTGCGCGACGAGAGGCGGCGCCACCTCCGGTGTTCCTGCCAGTTGCCAGTCGATGTCGAACACATACTGCGCCGAGCCGTTGGCGTCAAGCGTCGCCAGCGCCGTGGGTGTGCGCTGCGCCGTCTGACTGCCCGAAACCAGTTGCACACCAGACTGTTCGATGTAATCGGCGATTCGGCGGCCGCGTTCGTCGTTGCCGATGTGGGTGAGGAAGTCGACGCCACGGCCCAGCCGCGCGAGTCCGACCGCGACGTTCAAGGGGCTGCCACCGACGTGCTCGCCGGTGATTTTCCCGTCCCGCTCGACGATGTCGATCAGCGCCTCGCCGATCACCAGCGCGCGCTGCGGTGTGCCGGTCGCGGTCATGTCGTCTCCTTACGCAGCAGCGTCTCCAGGGTCGCGCGGGCACCGTCGCGGTGCAGCGATTCCAACGCCCACAGGTATGCCTCGACAAACCGTGGCTGCGACGCGAGATCGCCGAATACCTGGGTGTTTTCGATGAATGCTGTGGGGTTCTCGTGCTGAGAACGGGCCAGCGGCACGAGAGTGTCGGCGAGTTGGTCCTGGACGTCGATGGGCTCGCCGGTCTCGTCGATCCCTTCGGCATACCGCGCCCAGCTGGCGACAGTGGCGGCCGACAACCGGACGGGACCACCCGACGCGAGGTTTGCCCGCACCACGGGCAGCAGCCATTTCGGGATGCGGTCCGACGATCCGAAGCACAATCGCGCGATGGTGTCCTTTACGCCGGGGTTCGCGAATCGTTCGATCAGCGTGCGCTTGTAGTCGGGCAGGTCGATGCCCGGCACCGGCTTGAGCGTCGGCGTGGCCTCGGAATCCATGTACTCGCGCAGGAATTCGGCCAACAGCGGGTCGCCCGCCGCGTCGTGCACCAACCGATAGCCGGCCAGGTAGGCGAAGTAGCACAGGCTCTGATGGCTGGCGTTGAGCAGGCGCAGCTTCATCAACTCGTAGGGCGTCACATCGTCGACCAACAAAACGTCCGCCTGCTCGAGCGGCGGACGGCCGTCGGAGAAGTCGTCCTCGAGTACCCACGACGTAAACGGTTCGGCGGCCACCGGCCACTGATCCTCGACACCGAATTGGCTTTGCAGCACAGCGATTACATCGGGCGTGGTGACCGGCGTGATGCGGTCCACCATCGAATTCGGAAACCGCGTGTGTGCGCCGATCCACTCGCCCAGGCCGGGGTGTACACGTTCGGCGTAGGTGGTGAACGCCTGCCGCGCGACTTCGCCGTTGCCTTCGATGTTGTCGCACGACACGATCGTCGGCGAGGCGATGCCGCGGTCGCGCCGTCGTGCCAACGCATCGGCCACCAGACCGAACACGTTGACGCCGTCACCCAGGCTGTCGATGTTGTAGCCGCCCTCGGTGATGGTCAGCGAGATGATCCGGGTGCTCGGCGCGGCGAGCAATTCGACGACCGCCTCCGGATTGTCGGGCGCATAGCGGTAGTCGATGATCGACCCGATCACCCGCGCATCGCGGCTGCCGTCGGGGTTTTCCGACAGCAGTGTGTACAGCCCGTTCTGCGCGGTCATCACGTCAGCCATCTTGCGGTCGGCGGGCAGCACGCCGACGCCGCAGATGCCCCACTCTTTTGCCAGCCCCGCCTGCAGCAGGCGGTCGACGTACATCGCCTGGTGTGCGCGGTGAAATCCACCGACGCCGAAATGCACTATGCCGATTGAGATCTCGTCGCGGTCATAGCTCGGCTTGTCGATCGGGATCTGCGCCAGCATGGACTCGTTCAGCTTCATGACACCGCCACCACGCTCTTGACGCTACCCGGCGTGCGGTCGGAGTCGAGGGCCTCGGCGGCCCTCTCCAACGGGAAGTGCGCGGTCACCATCGCGTCGAGATCCACCCGACCGGACTCGACGAGCGCGATGGCCGTCGGCCAGGTATTGGCATAGCGGAACACCCCGGTCAGCACCAGCTCCCGGTTCTGGATCAGCTGCGTCGGCAGCTCCATCGACTCGGCGCCCGAACCGACGAGCACCACGGTGCCTGCCGGCCGCACCGCGCGGATACCGTCGACGACGGCCTGCGGTGCGCCGGAGGCGTCGATGAACGAATCGACACCCAAATCCCCGATCGGTTCGACGGTCGGGTCAAGAACCTGGGTCGCCCCGAACACGGTCGCCTGCTCGCGTCGGGACTCGTCGGGGTCGCTGACAACGATGTCGGTGGCGCCGTACGCCCTGGCGACCTGGGCCACCATGATGCCGATCGGCCCTGCACCCGTGATCAGCACGCGCGAACCGCCGTCGA
>DASRJA010000340.1:0-18678 GCA_035649695.1 Mycobacterium sp.
TATTCCGAGATGTGTGGGTCGGTGCCCAGTACATGCCGGAAAGTGATGGCGGGCACCGTAACTGAGCCGTAGCGGAAGTCGTCGTCGCGTCGCCCGCCGATGTCTGCCACGCGCGCATAGGCGCTCCCGCACTCGCAGGGATCCGGTAGCAATGTCACCTCGTCGCCGAGGTCATAACGGATGAACGGAAACGTCCGATTGGCCAGTCCGGTGGCGAGCGTCCGCACCGCGGGCTCATCGGGACCCACCGGCACGCCGTTCTGGTCCACGCGTTCCAGCACCACCTCGTCCTCGCAGATGTGCAGGCCCTCGCCAATCCCGCAACCGACCGCCTGCACCCCAATCTCGGTGGATCCCCACAGGTTGTGGATCGGTACGTGCCAGGCTTCGACGATTGCCTGGCGATCTTCGTCGAGGAGTGGCTCGGAGTTGGTGCTCACCCGTACCGGGCTGCAGTCCAACTGTCCTGCCAGCGCCGCGCGGGCAAGCCGTCCGATGACAGACGGATAGCCGACGAGGTGCGTGGGTCGGGCGGCCGCCACCGCGACCAACACCTCATCGAACGGTGCCCCTGCCGCGATGACGACGGTTTCCATGCCCGCAGCGGTCGGCACGTCGAACAACGGCGTGCTGGCGTGTGGCGGCATTCCCGCTTCCAGCACTGCCAGACGCGTCGGGCCCTTCTGCGGCGTCTGCAGGTCCGTTCGCGCCTGCGTCCGCCATGCCAGGCATGTGACCGACACGAAAAACGCCCAATCCCATACGTATACGCCCCTGACCCCGCTGGAGCCGCCCGAGCTGAACACCTGGTAGTCGTCCTGCGTATACGAATACCATTCCTGTTCCGCCAGAACGCTTTCCGCGCGCTCGCGATTCAGCCCGCGGTCGGTGACCACATCGTCCCAGCAGTCCTGCGCCTCCGCCTTCGTCATCATCGGTACGCCAGCCAGATCCGCCACCGTGGCGCGGGCCGGATCAATGCCGGCCAATCGCCGGGCATGGAAGGGCGAGCGTTCCAGGGCGTAGCTCAGCAGCATGCGCAGCCGTTGATCTCGATAGCGGTCGATGCGCTCGCGCTGCCAATCCAGACGTGCGATGTGATCCTCCATCGCCGCCTGGACCGCATGAAGGTGCGCCGCGCGCATGTGCTCGTAGGTCATTTCGTCCCGATCACCATATTTGGGGTGGACACTGCGTATTACCCAATCGTCAATTTCGGGGCGGGCCACCATGACCGACTTGTGCCACCTACCGGCTGGCGGCCTCCACCGTCGCTGACGGCATAGAGTCGAGGGTCATGCGCTTTGGATTCTTCATCCCGCAAGGCTGGCGACTGGACCTCGTCGACATTCCCACCGACAAGCACTGGCAGGTGATGCACGATCTCGCCGCCTACGCCGATGGCGGCGCGTGGGACTCGCTGTGGGTCTACGACCATTTCCACACCGTGCCGGTGCCGACGCATGAGGCCACTCACGAGGCCTGGTCGCTGATGTCGGCGTACGCGGCGACCACGTCGCGGATCAAGCTCGGCCAGATGTGTACGTCGATGGGCTATCGCAACCCGGTGTATCTGGCCAAGGTGGCCGCCACCGCAGACATCATCTCCGGCGGCCGGGTCCAGATGGGTATCGGCGGTGGCTGGTACCAACATGAGTGGGAGGCCTACGGCTACGGGTTCCCGTCCGCCGGTGTCCGGCTCGGCATGCTCGACGAGGGTGTCCGGATCATGCGCGACGCCTGGCGCGACGGCGAGGTCATTCTTGACGGCAAGCACTATCAGGTCAACGGCGCGATCGTAGAGCCAAAACCGTTGCAGGACAGGGGTCTTCCGCTGTGGATCGCCGGCGGCGGTGAGAAGGTGACGCTGCGGATCGCCGCCAAGTACGCGCAGTACACCAACTTCACCTCCGAACCCGATGGCTTTGCGCACAAGTCCCGGGTGCTGGCCGATCATTGCCGCGACGTCGGCACCGACTACGACGCGATCGTGCGGTCGGCTAACTTCAACGCCGTGATCGGCGAGTCGGAGGCCGACGTCAAAGAGCGGGTCGCGCGGCTGCGCGCCAGGCAGGTCGCCAAGGCGAACGAGGCCGCCGTCGACGGCATGCTGGCCATGGCCACCTCGCCCGATGCCGCTAGCGGCACACCGGAGCAGATCGTCGAGAAGCTAAAGCGGATGCGCGAACTCGGCTGTGAGTACGCGATCTTGTACTTCCCCGAGGCTGCCTACGACCGGTCGGGTATCGAGTTGTTCGAACGCGAGGTCATCCCCGCGTTGAGTTGAATTCGTGCACAGAGCACCTGCGGCGCGCTGTTAGCCTGACCCGGACGGAAAGGTGCGGCAGGCATGGGGCTCTTCGACTTTGTCCATGACGTGGTCGACGTTGTCTCGGACCCTGCCGAAGCCGTCGAGAAGACGGCCGAATGGGCCAGCGATATCGCGGAAGATCTCGGGCTGGACAAGATTGCCCGCGTCGCGAGATCGGTCGGGAAGTTCGCAGGCAAGTTGGCGATCGCGCCGACACCGATCTTGGAGGGTGGCCAGAAGGTCATCGAAGAGATGATCGAGGCGGCAGGAGGCGACAACGACCCCGAACGCGGAGAGTCATTCGGGGACGGGTCGCGAAAGTTCAAGGCGCAGCTTCAAACCCTGAACAAGGCGCATCCGGGTCAACTATGGGAGGGCGGTACCGCGTCGAAGGCCTACGATAGCCGCACCGACGAACAAGAAAACCGCGTGACGACGTTGTCCGAGGCGGACATTGAGATCGCCACGGTGCTGACTGCTGAAGCTCATCAGCTCGAGGTGCTACGCCAAGTGTTGCATCATCGGCCGGCACCGGTTGAGACCAGCCACCGCTGTTGTCGTTCGTCACCGCGTTCCGTCTCGCCGCATATCTACGACGATAGGGCATCCATGGGACGTCCCATCGCGGGGATTTAGTCGAGCCGCGACGCCTGATAGTGGAGGATTTTCCAGCCGTTGTCGTGCGTGACCGCCACGCCGATGTTGACGCTGACCGTAGGCCGGTCCGGGAATGCGAAGTCGGCGCGGAGGTAGCCGAGCACCAATTCCTCTGTGGGCCTGCGCGTTTCCAGCACCCGATAGGTGACCGTCATACCGAGCGGCTGGCGTTCGTAGTACTCGGCGACACCATCTCGACCCACGCTGTACGGTCGCAGCCCCTGAAAGATCGCGTCCTCGGTGAACACCGCCGCTACCGCCTGCGGATCATGGGCGTCGATGCCCGCCTTCCAGTGCTCCAGGACGCCGCGTAGGAGCTCAGTGTCCCGCACTTTGACCACCGTCCACATGCAGGATCTCGCCGGTCACGAAGGACGCGTTCTCCAGATACAGGACCGCGTCGACGACGTCGTCGATCTCACCGAGACGACCGACTGGATGCAGTTTCGCCAGCGCCTCGTGCGACGACGGATCGTGCATCGGGGTGCGGATCACCCCAAGCGCGACGGTGTTCGCGCGAATACCGCGCCCGGCGTACTCGATCGCCAGCGACTTGGTCACCGCGTTCAGTCCGCCCTTGGTCAGCGACGCCAACGCAGACGGCACCTGGGAATTGGCGTGGTCGACGAGACTGGTCGAGACGTTCACGATGTGACCGCCACCTTCGCGGGTCAACATCGCGGCCACGGCGGCGCGCGAAACCTCAAAGAACCCACGGAGATTCACTCCCATGATGGCGTCGTAGTCGTCGTCGGTGTATTCCGTGAATGGCTTGGGGATGAAGATTCCCGCGTTGTTGACCACGGTGTCGACTCGGCCGAAATTTTGCATGGCCGCATCGGCGATGCGCTGCCCGACACCCGGCTGCCCGATGTCACCAGGCACCGTCACGACCATCGGGTCGTCGCTCTCGGCGATGGTGCGGGAGTTGGCGACCACCGCATAACCGAGCTTGCGATAGGCCTTAATGAGGCCCTTCCCGATGCCCTGTGAGGCGCCGGTGATGATGGCCACGCGTTGCGAATTGCTCACTGTCCGATCCCTTTCTTTTGTGGATGCACGCTGCAACGCGGGCTCCGCGCCGGCCGATGCACGGTTGCTGCTACCGGTTTGCTCTCTGTTGATAGGCGCTGTCTCTCACTGCACTACGCTTGTTGGGTGGAGCTGCGTCAGCTGCGCTACTTCGTGACCGTCGCCGAGGAGCTGAATTTCGGTCGCGCGGCCGAGCGGCTGCACATTGCGGGTCCGTCGCTGTCCCAGCAGATCAAGGCGCTCGAGCGCGACTTGAAGATCAGCCTGTTCGACCGTGACCGCCGTTCCGTCACCCTGACCCCCTCCGGTGCGGCTTTGCTGCCACACGCCCGCGCATTGATCGATCAGGCCGACGAGCTGCGCAGGCGCGCTGCCGGTCTTCAGGCGTCCGAACCCGTCAGGATCGGCTACGTGAACTGGTGTCCCACCGATTGGGCAGAGCGGGCCGCCGGGGTGGCGCGGTTACGCGTCGACACCTGGGTCATGCCGTCGCATACCCAGGCCGCCCGGGTGTCCGACGGAAGCCTCGACCTCGCGATCTGCTGGGTGCAGACAACGGATCTCGCGTCGCTGTCCCTCGATGCTCACCTGATCGGGGTGGATCGGCTCTATGCGGTGAGTGTCGGCTCGGACACTTCGCCAATCGAGGCGAAGGACACACTGGTGCTCGTCGATGCGGACGAGGCGAGCTGGTCATCGTGGAATCGCTACGCCGAGCAGTTCGCCGCCGACACCGGAGCACAGATCGTGCGGGTCGACGACGGGGGAGTGACCGGGCAGGAGTTCTTCGAGCACGTACGTCGCCTGCGCAGACCGGTGCTGAACAACCCGAAGGGGCAGAACGTGCAGGAGCCTAGCGGGCTGGTGCGGCGGCCGGTGGTGCATCCGGCACCGCTGTGGACGTGGTCGCTGGTCTGGCGCCGCGACGAAGGCAGCGCGGCGGTTCGTGCAGTTATCGACGGATTCACCCGCGACGCACCAGAATTGGATGCCGACGGCTGGCTGCCGGCTGCGGATCCGCACCGGCCGACGGGAACCCGAACCGAAGCAGACCGGCGACCATCGCCGACAGCAGGACAACAGCCGCCGCCACCAGGAGAGCGAGTGAAAAGCCGTGGCGGAGAAGCGGTGTCACCGCCACCGGCCCCAGGATCTGACCGACGGAGTATCCGCTAGTCAGCAAGGCCACGGCGCCGGGGAAGCCGAGCAGTCGCCCGGCCGCCAGCGCCATCGTGCTGACGCCGATGAATGTCGCCCCGAAGAGGACCGCCCCGGTGAGAGCCGCGACCGGGCCTGGCGCCAGTGCGGGCAGCGCGATGCCGAATGCCTGGAGGAGCAGCGCTCCCGCCAGCAGAGTCGGATGCGACCACCGCGCGCACAGCCACGCCCACAGTGCCGCCGATGGGACCGCGGCCAACCCAACGACGAGCCATGCGCCGCTGCCGAGCCAGCCCGACGAATTCTGTTTGATCGCCGCGACCAGGAATGTGCCCGCGACGATGTACCCGATTCCCTCCAGCGTGTAGCTGACGAACAGCACCGCGAACCAGCGGTTGGCGCGTCGTGGTGATGACGGTGGGGCGGCCGCGGGACGGGAGGTCCCGCGCATCGCCCAAGCGCCCGCGCCCAGCACCGCGGCTACTGCCGCCGCCGTCCACCACGCGCCCTGCCAACCCGCCTCTGTCGGCAGCGTCAGCACCAACGCACCCGAGAGCGCGATGCCCATGCCGATTCCGCCGAAGCCCCAGCCCGGAAGATGTGGTGGCAGATGATCGAGCATCGAGTTGACGGCGATGACGAACGCCACCGCACTCGCGAATCCCGCGACCGTCCGCAACAACAGCCATCCAATTATGTTGGGCGCCAACGGCATTGCCGCGAGACTGATTACCAACACGGCCAACGATGCCCGCCACGCGACGGTCGATCGGGCCAGCCGTGGCGAGGCGGTGCCGGCCAGCGCGCCCGCGAGGTATCCGACGTAGTTCGCGGTGGCCAGCGTCCCCGCGGCTTGTGGGGTGAGCACGGCCTGCGTCGTCATCAGCGGCAGGATCGGGGTGTAGGCGAAGCGACCGATGCCCATGGCGGCACCCAATCCCGCGGCTCCGCGGCCGACGTGTGCCCAGTGCGTGTGCATCGCCCAAGCCTGCGCTGGGCAGACGCACGGATGCCACGACCGAATTGCTCTCAGCTGGGAGCTGCTACCTCACAACGGGCCATCGGGCAAAGTGAATGAACGGTAACGCCTAGCCATCGAAACTTAACGGCCACGTGAACCTGTGGGGTCGCTGATGTATCAAACCTCGTGGAGTATCTCTCCGTGCTATCGATTTCACGCGAGGTCGACCTCGAACCTCACCGCCCGGTGTGGGTGCCGCGACCGCGCCTCGTTTCTCAACGCGCTGACGGCTGGGCGCGGCCGGCGCATCCTGCCGATATCGCGCAGGCGCGGTTGTTCGACGCCGCTCTGTTAGGCGAGATCGCCGAACTGGAGGCGCTTGTCGCCTCGATGGAAAAGCGTTGGCTGCGGCGGTGTGAGCGTGGCATCGATGATGAGAACCGGCCGCCGGAGAACTTGGTGCGGATGCGAGGCCGCGTGTCCGAAGCCCAGCAGCTCCTCGATGCACTTCGGGAGCGGTTCCCCTCGAAGTGAGCGAATCCCCGCCCTATGACGGAGATCCGCTCACCGAGATTCAAACTGACGGGGTCCAGACACCGGTCGCGGCGGCCTCGCGGGCGTAGTCAGCGAAGTCCTTGGGCGCGCGTCGAGTGCACGCTGGACTCCGTCGGCCAGCTCCGCCTTGCTGCCGAGCACTTCGGTGAACAAGTGGTTCAACAACCAGATGAAGTCTTGCGGCAGACCGTATTCCGTGAGCATCGTGGTGTAGTCGTCGATCGGAACCGATATGAAGCTGATGTCCCGGCCTGCGGCCGCGCCGATCTCCGCGACCGCGTCGCGGAAGGTGAGTAGCCGCGGACCGGTCAGCTCGTAGAGCTGGCCCACATGCCGGTCGTCGGTCAGCGCGGCCACGACGACGTCGGCGATGTCATCGGCGTCCACGAACGGTTCCTGCACCCGATCGACCGGCAACGAGATGGTGCCGGCCAGCACCTCATCGAGCCATGCGCCCTCGTTGAAGTTCTGCGCGAAGAACGCACACCGCACGATCGTCCACTCCAGTCCGGACGCCATCACGACGCACTCCGCCTTCTCGGCTTCTGCTTCGTTGCGTCCGGACAGCAGCACCATCCGGCTGACTCCGGCGTCCTTGGCCATTTGCATGAGCGTGCTGACGCCGTCGACTGAGCCGGGGGCGGCTAGGTCGGGGTAGTACGTGAGGTAGACCTTGTCGACGCCGGCCAGCGCGGCCGCCCAGGTCTGCGGGTTGTCCCAGTCAAACGGGATATCCGCCGAGCGCGATCCGTGCCGCACAGCTATGCCGCGCTTTTCGAGTTGATTGACTACGCGCTTTCCGGTCTTGCCGGTGCTGCCGATGACGAGAATGGTGTTGGTGGTCATGTCTTGAATTCAACGGCCCGGATTCGAGACGAGCCATGGCCCAAACGCTCGATGGCATGTCCAATCGTCTGGAAGGGGATCGGCATGGAAAAGATCTCACTCACGGCGCTCGCGCGCCAGCACCTAGAGTCGGCGCGGACGGCCAGCAGTGGGCGCAGCGCACACACGGTCTACGGCGGCCATGAACACAGCCTGCGTCAGACGCTGATGGCGATGACAGCGGGTAGCACGATGGACGACCACGAAAGCCCAGGCGAAGCGACGCTTCAGGTGTTACATGGCCGCGTCCGTGTCACCAACTCTCAATCCGGCTGGGACGGCTCGCCTGGTGACCACATCGTCCTTCCCCGCACCCGCCATGGCCTACACGCATTGGAGGATTCGGTGGTGCTACTGACCGTCGCGAAAGCCGTTGGCCCGCACGTGTAGTCGCGCGTCGACGGCCTGCTCTGTGTCGACCGTCGTCACCATGTCGCTCTCGGGTGGGCTAGTCGGTTGCCAGCGGGGACCGGAGGTCGTGACGTCGATCGTGTTCGACGGTGAAACTCGCAGCATGACGACCACGGATGTCAGCTGTACGAAGCAGCCCGACGGCGGCCTGGTGATCCTGGTGCAGGACAAGCGAAGGCATATGGTTCGGCTCCAGCTCTCGCAGCAGGCGCGTCTTGTTGTTCACAAGGCAGGGCTGCGCTATGACGACATGGTCGGTTTCGTGGCCGACCCTCGGGAGGTCACCGCGACCAAGGTCGACGACACCTTTACCTTCAGCGGGCGCATGCCGCCGAATCCGGGGGAATCGCAGTGGCACACCTTCAAAATCCAGACCAGCTGCCCCGGATATGTGGATGCGCCGCCGCCCAGGTTGGACCCAGGGATAGGAGCCCCGTGAACCTCACTAGACGTCGTGCCGGTGACTCAGCACGTTGACGACATTGCCGGCCGGGTCGGCGAAGAAGAACCGCCGAACGCCCCACTCCTCGTCGCTCAGCGGATGGACGATCTGCAATCCGGCGTCGACCGCGGCCTGGTAGGCGGCGTCGACGTCGTCGACCTCGATGGAAACGTTCGGATTGACCGGCGCTGTCGCGTCCTTGGTCATCAGGCTGATTTGGTGGCGGAGCTCGTCACCGGCCAACGTGACGACCCAGCCGAGGTTCATCACCTCGCGTAGGCCCAGTACCCGGATGTATGCCTCACGTGCCGCGTCCACGTCGGAGACCGTGAAGATCGGCATCACCCGCAGGACGGTCATATCGCCGGCCCCAGCAGATCGTCGGCGTCCTTGATGACGTAGCCGTAGCCCTGCTCGGCCAGGAACCGCTGCCGGTGCGCGGCGTATTCGGCGTCCAGGCTGTCGCGCGACACCACCGAATAGAACATCGCCCCTCCGCCGTCGTGCTTCGGCCGCAGCAGCCGGCCCAGCCGCTGCGCCTCCTCCTGCCGCGACCCGAACGTGCCCGAAACCTGTACCGCCACATTGGCTTCCGGCAGGTCTATGGAGAAGTTCGCGACCTTCGACACCACCAATGTGGACACCTCGCCGCGGCGGAACGCGTCAAACAGCGCCTCGCGTTCGGCGGTTTTCGTCGAGCCCTGGATCACCGGGGCGTTCAGCTCCTGGCCGAGCTCGTCGAGCTGGTCGAGGTACGCGCCGATCACCAGTGTTTGGTCACCCTGATGCTTTTCCAGGATCGACTTCACCACCGCGATCTTGGTGTGGACCGTAGAGCAGAGTTTGTAGCGCTCGTCGGGTTCGGCGACGGCGTAGAGCATCCGCTCGTTGTCCGTCATCGTCACCCGCACCTCGATGCATTCGGCAGGCGCGATCCAGCCCTGGGCTTCGATGTCCTTCCATGGCGCGTCGTACCGCTTCGGCCCGATGAGGCTAAACACATCGCCTTCGCGGCCGTCCTCGCGGATGAGCGTCGCGGTCAGCCCGAGCCGCCGGCGCGACTGCAGGTCCGCGGTCATCCGGAACACCGGCGCGGGCAGCAGATGCACCTCGTCGTAGATGATCAAGCCCCAGTCGCGGCTGTCGAACAGTTCGAGGTGGCGGTATTCGCCTTTGGTGCGACGGGTGATCACCTGGTAGGTGGCGATCGTGACGGGCCGGATCTCCTTCTTCTCGCCTGAGTACTCGCCGATTTCGTCTTCGGTCAGCGATGTCCGGTTGATGAGTTCGCGCTTCCACTGCCGGCCCGCGACGGTATTGGTGACGAGGATCAGCGTGGTCGCACCGGCCTTGGCCATCGCGGCCGCGCCGACCAACGTCTTGCCTGCGCCGCACGGCAACACCACCACGCCCGAGCCGCCTTCCCAGAACGACTCCGCGGCCATCTCTTGATAGTCGCGCAAGTGCCAGTCCGCTTGATCCAGCGCGATCGGATGCTTCTCTCCGTCGACGTAGCCCGCGAGATCCTCTGCGGGCCAACCGATTTTGAGCAGCATCTGCTTGACGCGACCGCGCTCGCTGTTGTGCACCATCACGGTGTCGTCGTCGATGCGCGCACCGAGCATCGGGGCGATCTTCTTGTTGCGCAGCACCTCCTCCAGCACGGCCCGGTCCAGGCTTACCAGGGTCAGACCGTGTGCCGGGTGCTTCACCAGTTGTAGTCGTCCGTAGCGGGCCATCACGTCGACGATGTCGACAAGCAGTGGCTGCGGCACCGCGTAGCGGGAGAAGGACACCAGCGCGTCGACAACCTGTTCGGCGTCGTGGCCCGCGGCCCGCGCGTTCCACAGCGCCAGGGGAGTGATGCGGTAGGTGTGGATGTGTTCGGGCGCGCGCTCCAGCTCAGCGAACGGGGCGATCGCGGCACGCGCCGCGCCCGCTAGCTCATGGTCGACTTCGAGCAGCACCGTCTTGTCGGACTGCACGATCAGGGGGCCGTCGGTCATTTTGTCCATTATCCAGGGTCGGCGGACAGCGGCCGTTTCAGTGCGCGGCGGTGGGCATTGGCGCAGCTGACGGGCGTCCACCTGCGCCGGGCAGCGGGATCTTGGGTACTTCGGGTGTGCCGATCTGGCCGGCCAGCCACGGAAGCGAGTCCTTGAAGACGTCCATCGCAAACGGCCAATCGTGTTTACCCGGGGAGGCCACGACCGCGCAGGCAATGCCGTTGGCCCGACCAAGCGAGCACAGCGAGTTGGCGGCATCGTTCTGGTCGCCGGGGTTGCCCGCGGCGTCCTGGCCGCCGAGCCCGGTCGCATTGGGGTTAGCGTAGCCACCCTTGCGGGGTGTCGGGGCGTCGGAGGAGATCGCGAACCACCCCGAGGCACCTTGGTACGGACCGTGTTTGGTGATCACCGTGGTGGGGTCGTAGATCGCCCACTTGGCGGCGTCGCCGCCGTAGATGCGGGCGATCGTCTGCTCCTTGGTGCCGGCATTGGGCCCCATGTCGCCGGCGATGTCGACGAATGTGCTGAACAGCTGCGGGTGCATGACGGTCAGGTCCACCGCGCACGTGCCGCCCATCGACCAGCCCACCACACCCCAGTTGGCGTTCTGCACGCCGAAGGTGCTTGAGACGTACGGCGGCACGTCCTTGGTGAGGTGGTCGGCCACGTTGCCGCGGGGACCGTCGACGCATTCGGTGTCGTTGTTGAACGACCCGCCGACGTCGACGAAGACGAGCACCGGCGCGTTGCCGCCGTGCGCCGCGGCGAAGGTGTCGATGGTGGCGATCGCGTTGCCGGTGCGCGGCCAGTCCGACGGCGTGTTGAACTCGCCGGCGATCATCATGACGAGCGGCAGCTCGGGCGCATTCGCGGCGAACCACGCCGGTGGCAGATACACGAACTCGGTGCGGTGTTTGAAGCCTGACGCGTCGGCGGGAATCGTCACGGGCACCAACGCTCCGTGCGCGGGAATCCCCTTGCCCCGCATGGCCATTACGGTGTTCAGGTCGGTCTCGTCGGGAAGTGGGCCCGCGGTCAACTCGTTCCACGCGGCCTGAACCGTCGGGAAGTAGCCGACCCACAGGTTCAGCGCAACCCCTGCGCTGAGCACGCAGAGCGGCACTGCCACCAGCGATACGATCCGGCGCCGCCACCGGCTGCTGCGCCAACCGAGCACCGCGACGGCCAACGCGACACCGGTGAGGCCAACCCAAACCAATAGCGACGACGGCGGTGGGTCGCCCGCCAGGCCTTCCGAATCGACATACCAATGCGCCCATGCCGCCAGGATCAAGCCGACCACGAGCGCCACCGGCAGCCACACCAGCCGCCACCGTCGCGACCGCCACTCGATCGCCACGACCAGCACCACCGCGGCGACGGTCCATATCGTCGGTGGCAACCACCCGTGCAACAGCGACAGCCCGTGCCGGTATCCGCCGGGGGCCTGCGCGGCCTCGCTTAACAGCGTTGTCACACAGACATATTCACCAACAGTCCTGTGAACTTCCTGCCCTGCGGCTGGACGGCCTAGGCGGAGTCCGCCGACACCACGGAGGTGACCCGGTGGATAGCGAACTCGCGGACCCGGCCGGACGCCGGATCGTAGGCGGTCAGCTGGCCGCCGCGGATATTGATGGGCGCCACGACTCGCTGGGTGGCCACGCCGGCAGGGTCGACGTAACCGATCACCACCGACGACTGCATATGCGCGGCCTCTTGCAGCTGCGAGATCGCAACGGCTGGATCGAGGCGCATGTTGCCGAACGACGCGGACGCCACCTTGCGCAGCACCGCGACGATCGCGGCGAGCGTCTGGGTGGTCGGGGTCTGCGGCCAGTGCACGCGGCGCCGTCCCGATGGCGCGGGCACCCGGGCGCCGCGGGCGCGGATATCGACGATCGTGCCGGTGGAATCCTCGGCCGCGGGCGCGAAACCGGCGCCGCGCAGCGCGGCCAGCACTTCGGAGATCGGTGCCTGCGACACCGCGACGGTCGGGGCGAGTAGCCGAATCTCCAGCAGCTCGACGGCGGGCGCCGCGACGGCCTGCGCCAGCAACGCCGGATCCTCGCACCGCACGAACGACTGCGCCATGCCGACCCGCAGCTGCCCATGCCGGCGCGCGACATCATCGATCAGATACGTGAGACCTTGCGGTACAGGCGTTTTCGAGTGCGTGCTGAACAGCGTGTGCAGCTCACTCGCGGTGCGCCCGGTGTCGAGGGCGCGCCGGATCGACGCCTCGGTCACCCGGTACACCATCGCCGCGCCCGCGGATTCGACCGTCGCCACCGACGCCAGCTTCTCGGCGAGATCGCGTTGCAGCGGTCCCGGCACGATGACCGTCAGGTCGGCCTGCAGCAGGAAGTGGTCGATGGGCGCGGGCAGCACCTTCTCCATCGCGGCGACGACATCATCGGGCGGGTCACCGGCGAGCATGTTCCGCGCAGGCGACGCTATCGCGCCGCGGCCCACCATGCCCAGCGCGTGGGCCTCTGTCAGCAGGTTGCCGACGGGTTCGGGCTGCAGGCGCACCGCCCAGCGGGGCCGCCGCCAGATCATCGCGCGTGACGCGGAGGTGGCGTCGACACCCGCACCCGGTGGCAGATCGGCCAGCACGTCGAGCAGCAACCGCCGGTCCAGTGGGGCCGCCGTCGAGAACAGCGAATCCGACAGCGCCGCATAGAGTTTGCCATCCGGGCCACGATTGCCGACCAGGCTCGGCCTGCCCGGCAGGTCCAGCCACGTCGACGCCAGCAGGTGCCATTTGGACGCGGTCGGCGATTCGACGAACCGATCCGCAGCCACTGTCGGCGCCCAGTACGGGCCGACGCCGTCGTGCGGGTCGGGTTCCGGCATCCCGGCCGCGATCAGTCCCGCCGCCGCGGACACTTCGAGGAGCAGGCCGAGCCGGGCCTCTTCGACGCCGGTGGTCTTGGCCAACCTCTTGACGTCGCGCACCCCCAGCCCGCCGCTGCGAAGCTCGGGAACCGGTGTGGCGCCGAGGGTTTCAAGCACCAGCTCGACCTCACGTAGCAGGTCGATCGCCGCGCCGGCAGCCACCGCGTCGACGTCGCGGACCGCCGTGGTCGATTCCGTCGGATCGGGTTGCCTGAGTTGCACTGGCCCGGGCAGCTCGCCGCGCAGCACCTGACCGACCAGCCGCGGCAGGATCACGGTTTCGCTGTCGACCTGACGCAACAAGCCCGCTGCCAACAGCCGCTGTACCGGTCGGTCCGGCGGAGTACCCGGTGCGGCGTCGCGGGTCCGGCCCATCGGTGAGCCCTCCAGCAGCCGCTGCAGCAGCTCGAGTTGCGGCGCGTCGAGCGCCTCGAGCCGGGCGGCGATGTCCGTCTGCTCGCTGTCCTCGACGGTGGCCTGACCGGGATACCAGGGCAAGCCCGCCGTGGCCTCGGCGGCGACCCGCACAGTCGCGTCGCCCCAGACCAGCGCGCGCTCCCGCAGGTCGTCGACGGCGGCGGTGACGGTGTCCTCGCTCGCCTTGTCGCCGATCAGCGCCAGCAGCTTGGTCAGCGGCACGGCCGCGGTGTCCGCATGCAGCACGAGCAGCGCGTCGACCACCGCCAGCCGCAGAAAGTCGAGTCCGTCGGTGGCGGCCTTGACCGATTGTCGGGCCTGCGCGCGGGCCGCCAACGCCGCGATCGTGCCCGGCGGCGGTTGGGTCAGGTCGGGCCGCAGCTCCAGCAGCCGGATCAGCCGCTCGTCGTCAAGCTCGGCCAGCCAGGCGCCGAGGGGAACGCCCGGAGTAGTTTCGGTCATTGCTGACCAGCGTAAAGCAGCCCGCCGGTGTCGCCACTGGTCGCGGCGCCTGCCAGAATGGATGCGTGGCTGACAAGAAACAGAAAAACCGATACGTCGACCCGGGCTGGCCCGAGCTCGACGGCGACGACGATCACGCGGTCAGTGAGGCGGCTACCGACCGCACCGGCGCGCTGTCGCCCTTCGGTGAGCTGGTGTTTCCGCAGCCGGCCGACGAGCTGCCCTATATCCACCCGATCACGGTGGTCAACAAGTAGCGGTGACCGACCCCGCGCGTCGCCTTTCGCACCTCGACGAGTCGGGCGCGGCGCATATGGTCGACGTCACCGGTAAGGACGCCACCAAGCGCACCGCCGTCGCCGCTGGAACCTTCCACACGACCGCCGATGTTGTCGCCCTGATCGCATCCGGTGGGCTGCCCAAGGGTGACGCCGTGGCAACCGCCCGGGTGGCGGGCATCCTCGCGGCCAAGCGGACCAGCGACCTCGTTCCGCTCTGCCATCCGCTGGCGCTCACCGGCGTCGACGTCGACTTCGAGATCGGCGATGACAGCATCGGCATTACCGCCACCGTGCGCACCACCGACCGCACCGGCGTCGAGATGGAGGCGCTGACCGCCGTCAGTGTGGCCGCGCTGACGCTCTACGACATGATCAAGGCCGTCGACCCCGCCGCCCACATCGACGACATCCGGGTGCTGCGCAAAGAGGGCGGCAAGACCGGCACGTGGACACGATGACGCGGTCAGGCCGGGTGGTCATCGCTTCCACGAGGGCGGCGGCGGGCGTCTACGAAGACCGCACCGGCCCGATCATCGTCGACTGGCTCAACGGGCAGGGCATCACGACGCCGGCTCCCGTGGTCGTCCCGGACGGCTCGGGTGTAGTCAAGGCGCTGTTCACCGCGATCGGCGAAAACGTCGACGTGATAATCACTTCCGGCGGCACCGGCATCTCGCCGACGGACGGCACGGCCGACGCCACTGCGGAGATCGTCGACTACCAGATTCCCGGCCTCGCCGATGCGATCCGGCGCTCGGGTCTGCCGCATGTGCCGACGTCGGTGCTGTCGCGCGGCGTGTGCGGTGTCAGGGGCCGCACGCTGATCGTGAATCTTCCGGGCTCCACTGGAGGCGTCAAAGACGGCCTCGGCGTGCTCGACGACGTGCTCGAGCATGCGCTCGATCAACTCAGCGGCAAGGACCACACCCGATGAATGCCGTCGTGCTACGCGTCGAGCTCACCGAGCAGCCGATCGAGCTGTCCGAGTACGAGGCACTGGTGGCCCACGAGTCGGCCGGAGCCATCGTCGGATTCGCCGGTGTCGTTCGCGATCACGACGATGGCCGCGGAGTGACCCGGCTAGAGTATTCCGCGCACCCCAAGGCGCAGCAGACTCTCGCGGACGTGGCCGCCGAGATCGCGGCGGACAGTCCCGGTGTGCGGGCCATCGCGGTCAGCCACCGCATCGGCACACTGCAGATCGGTGACGCAGCCTTGGTGGCCGCGGTCGCCGCGGACCATCGATCGGCCGCATTCGAGACGTGCGCGCGGCTCGTCGACACCGTCAAGGCGCGGCTACCGGTGTGGAAGCACCAGTTCTTCGCCGACGGCTCCGACGAATGGGTGAATTCGGCCTGACGCGTTAGGCGGGCGGCAGGATCGGCGGCGCGTCGGGCGCCGGTGGCGCGGCCGGATCGGCGGGAGGTGCCGGGGTGACCGGCACGTTCGGGCCGGGGCCCTGCTCCGGGTACGGCGTGTTCATCCCGCGTTGGGCCAGCCCCATGATCAACGCTTCCTTGCCGCTGATGTCGTGGTTCTGGACCGCTTGCCACAGGTCCTTGAGGTAGCTGACGTTGGGGCCGTCGGCGCCGTTCGCGGCCGGATCCATCGTGGAGCCCGGCGGCAGGGCATCCGGGCTCGCCAGGTGCGGGACGCCGTCCGGCAGTGTCGGCAGTGCGGCGGCGGGATCGGTCATCGCCTGGTTGGCGGCGTCAAACGCCGGCGCGGGAACGTTGACGGCGTTGAGCGGGGCCAGCGGATCCGGCGCGGGCGCCGCTACGGCCCCCGGCGCGGGCGGCGCCGGGGGAGCCGGTGGGGCGGGCGGGAGCGGCGGCAGTACGGGGTCGAGCGGTGCAGGCGCGTGCAGCGCCCACACTTCCGGCTGATCGACGGGTGCCGGTGCGACGTCCCAGTTGTCGGCGGCCGCGACGATCGTGTCTTCGATCGGCGGAGCATCGACAGGGGGCGGCGGAGGCGGCAGCGGCGCGTCCAGCGAGGCGTCGACGATCTGTCCCTCGACCGGCGCAGGCGGCGGGGGCAGCGGTGCATCCAGTGGAGCGGGAGGGGGCGGCGGCGCGTCGGGCAGCGGGGCCGACAGCTCGTCGATCGGTGCGGCCTCGGGCGGCGCCGGGGGAGCGAACGGATCTAACGGCGGCGGGGGTGGCAGTTCGCCGTTGACAGCGGGGGCGTCGAGGGCCTGCGGCTCCTCGATGACATTGCGCGGCGTCGCACCGGACAGGCCCCTGCCGCATACCGGCCAGGCGCCCTTGCCCTGGGTGGCAAGAACCCGCTCGGCGACCGCGATCTGCTCTTCTTTGGTGGCCATGTGCGCGGACGGCGCGTACTCGCCGCCGCCGTGCGAAGACCACGTACTCGGCGAGAACTGCAGCCCGCCCTGATAGCCGTTGCCGGTGTTGATGGCCCAGTTATTGCCTGATTCGCATTTGGCGACCTGATCCCATTCGCCGTCAGTGGCGGCGCCAGCTTGCCCGGCGAGGGCGAGGCTTCCGCTTCCGATGACAGCGCCGGTGAAGGCGATTTTTGCGACGTTTACGGCCGATGTAGTGGGCTTGCGATGCCGTCCACTCATAGGTGCGCTAGGTCCTCTCTTAAGCGCCCGCGAGGTCAGCTGTCGGGTTCGGGCTGGAGAGGTCGCCCGGCCGTGTTGGGCACGGCTTCACCCCAAGGAACCGCAAGCGGTTCCAAGTCCTGTGTATTCGGTGGACCGGTGGGTCCCCCGCCTCCATCCAAGTTGTTCGTCGTTGTCCCGTGCACCAACGGATGGAGCTCGGCGCAGTTAGGCACGGCGGGCCATTCGATTTGGGTCGATGGCTTGGGAGTGAACGCTAACGGGTCGCCGTGGTCACGTCATCTTTTGACGCTCGCGGCGTTTCCGAAGGCAGCAAATCTTAAAAAGGGTCTAAATCCGCAGGACGCCAACGTGTTTCCGCAGGTGCGATTTTGGAGGTAACGGTTCGTGGTCATCTTGTGACCGTTTCGTTATGTGACGTAAATCACGGTTATCCACCGGCGAACGGGGGAAGAACATCGACGGTTTGAGCGTCGCTCAACGTCATCCCCAAGTCCCGCACCGCAATTCCGTCACAGAGATATGAGCATCGGCTCAGGACTTTCGCCAGTTCGGTGTCCCGTTCACCCAGGCCTTGCACCAGCGCGCCGACGGTCGTGCCGGGCGCGACGCCGATGATCTCGTCATCGAAGCCCGCCGCCGCCCGAGCGGCCGCGAAGTAGCGGACAGTCACCTTTACCGCCACGTCAGCCGCCGATCGCACTCATCGGGCGGTCCGGCTGCACGAAGCCCGGATCGTTGATGCCGTGGCCAGCGGCCTTCACCCACATGGTGGCGCGCCAGGCGGCCGCCAGTGCGTCGTCGTCGGCGCCCGCGCGCATCAGCCGCCGCAGGTCGGTCTCGTGCTGGGCGAACAGGCAGTTGCGGATCTGGCCGTCGGCTGTGAGCCGGGTGCGGTCGCATGCCGCGCAGAACGCGTGTGAGACCGAGGCGATGATGCCGACCTTACCGAGACCGCCGTTGACGTCCCACAGCTCCGCCGGCGCCGAACCGCGGGGCGCGCGGTCGGGTGTCAGCGTGAAGTGCCGTTGCAAGGCGTCCAAGACATCGTCGGCTTTGATCGCGCGGCCGCGTTTCCACTCGTGGCCGGCGTCCAGCGGCATCTGTTCGATGATGCGCAGCTGGTATCCCTGGTCCAGGCAGAACCGGAGCAGCGCGACCGCATCGTCCAGCCCGGTGACCGGATCCAGCACGGCGTTCACCTTCACCGGGGCCAACCCAGCCGCCTTCGCGGCCTCGAGTCCTCTTAGTACGTCGTGCAGTCGATCGCGGCGGGTGATGTGCGCAAAGCGCGCTGCGTCGACGGTGTCGAGTGAGACGTTGATGCGGTCCAGCCCTGCCTGCTTGAGTCTGGCGGCACGCTTGTCGAGCCCAATCCCGTTGGTGGTCAACGTGATTTCGGGACGGGGTCGTAACCCGGCCGTGGCGGCGACGACGTCCTCGAGGTGCTTGGCCACCAGCGGCTCGCCGCCGGTGAACCGGACGCTGGTGATGCCGAGCCGGATGACCGCGATGCGCAGCAGCCGGGTGAGCTCGTCGGTGCGCAGCAGCTGCTCGCCGGGCAGCCAGTCCAGCCCTTCGGCGGGCATGCAGTATGTGCAGCGCAGAT
>DASRJA010000341.1:0-2020 GCA_035649695.1 Mycobacterium sp.
GGCCCGGACCCCAGTTCTCCCTTCGTCCGAACGCCGATCCGCACGTCACGTTTCGAGAGAAGCCCGCGCTTCGTTCGCGCTGGCCGGTGCCGCGCTGTTTTGGTCGGGCAACTTCATCGCCGGCCGCGCGCTGCGCAATGACATCGATCCGATCACGCTGAACCTGCTGCGTTGGGCGCTGTGCCTGGCGATCTTTCTGCCATGGGTCGGCCCCAAGGCCTGGCGCTGCCGAAGCATCGTCGTGCGCGAGTGGCGCCTGTTGCTCGGACTCGGCATCACCGGCATCGCCGCATTCCAGACGCTTGTGTACCTGGCACTCGCGAGCACGACGGCGATCAACGCATTGCTGATCCTGTCGTTGGCACCCGCGGCGATCCTGATCGGCGCGTCGCTGACCGGCCGCCGTCGTCCGTCGCGGATGCAATGGGCGGGCACGCTGGTGTCGCTGGCGGGCGCATGCATCCTGGTCGCTCGCGGCAACCCGGCGCTGCTGCTCAACCTGTCCCCCGCGCGGGGCGATCTGTGGATGATCGTCGCGGTGGTGTTGTGGGCCGCCTACTCGTTGCTGCTGCGCCGGCGGCCGGCGGATCTGCCGCAGGATGTCGCGCTCGCGGCCAGCATCGTGCCCGCGGTTGCGCTGCTGCTGGCGCTCAGAGCGATCGTGAGCCACGCGCCTGTGCTGCCGACGCCGCCCTTGGTCGGGGCGCTGATCTACGTCGCGATCTTCGCCTCGTTGTTTGCCTTCCTCCTTTGGTCCTACGGCGTGAGCACGATCGGCCCGGAGCGCGCCGGACAGTACGTTCACTTAATGCCGGTGTTCGGCACCTTGCTGGCCATCGAGGTGCTCGGAGAACGACTCGCACTTGCGCAGGTCCTGGGCGCATTGGTGGTGTTGGCCGGGATCGCGTTGGTCCAGCGCCGTTCGGCGCGACCCGATGCCGACCCACCCGAAGAACGGGCGACCCGCAGAATTATTTGAACGGGAGCGGGGGACCGATCAGCGGCGTCTTGAGCGGCGCCGCCGCGCCAATCGCGATCACGACCGCATTGGCGCCGGGATTCTGAACCGGGTCGCCGTGGATCTCCCAGTTGTTGGTCAGCCAGACGTTGCCCGAGGGATCGATCTGGCCACCGGTGATTCTTTGCAGCGAATCGCTCTGGTAACCGGTCGATGGCGAGATCGGGTCGCCGGTCCGCAAACCGGGCGGACACTTCCTCGTGTCGACCCCGCAGAATCGGCTGACGGCCGTCGGGATGGCGTTGGGGCCGCTGACCGGCGGGGTGTTGCCGAAGTTGAACACCCACACGGTGTCATCGCCGTCGACGGCGATGCCCCATGGCAGCGTGATGCCGCCGCCGGTGAACGGAGATCCCGGAAACGGCGTGCGATCCTTGCCTTGAAACATGGTCACCGAAGGATTGGTGGCCGTGCCGAGCGAGTTCTTCGTCGGGCAGGGCGCATCGAGCCAGTCGGAATTCGAGACCCAGACGTTGCCTTTGCTGTCCAACGCGTTGCCGATCGGGTGCGTGAGCACCGTCTTGCCCTGATCGGTGCCCGACAACGTCGTCACCGTCTCGCCATCGTTCGAGACGACGTAGACGCTGTTGCCGCGATTGCCCGTGACCCAGACGTTGCCCTTGCCGTCGACGACGACACCGAAGGGCTTGATCTGCGGATCACCTGCGGGCGGCGGTGGCCCGAGCGGAATGTTGAGTGCGTGGTCCGGATTGCCCTTCGGAATCTTGGTCACCGAGTCGGTGCCGCAGTTGGCGACCCAGATATTGCCGTCGCGATCCGATACCGTCGCCATCGGCCAGAATATGCCGCCCTGTGTAAAACCTCCCGGGCCTGATACCGGGCTGCCGTCCGGACGAAACACCGACACGCTGTTGCTCTTCACCGCGATGGGCAAGTGTTCGCAAGGCGAATCCTGGAAACCGAAATTGCCGATCCAGACGTTGCCTTTCGGATCGAGCGTGATGCCGTAGCCGGCCCCGCTGAGGCCGCCATCAAAATAGG
>DASRJA010000342.1:0-12617 GCA_035649695.1 Mycobacterium sp.
CCCGGTGGCTCTTACGAGAGCTGGTGTACGCGCTGCTGGTCACCAAGGATCACGCCGCGGCGGGCAAGATCGTCGTGCTGATGGGCGCGGTCGGGACGGTCAAACCCGAGGCACAGGCCGCGAAGGATCTGGAGAAGTTCGCCACCCCGCTGACCATGTCGACGCTGGGCGACATGAGCTATGCCGACATCGGCCGCCAGCTCTCGACGCTGGCCGACGCCTACGACGTGAAGCTGCCGCGGGAGCTGGTGCTGATAGGCAAGCAGTTCCTCTACGTCGAGCGCTACATGAAGCTGTTGGCGCCCAAGTGGCAGATGATGTCCGACCCGCAGCTGACCGGATACTTCGCCAACTTCATGGTCGAGGTCAGCCGCGAGCACACCGAAGAAGTCGAGGCCTAGATGGAGGTCCGTACCGGCACCGCCAAGTCGGGCGATCTGGACATCTATTACCAGGACATGGGTGATCCCAACAACCCGGCGGTCCTGCTCGTCATGGGGCTTGGTGCGCAACTTCTGTTGTGGCGCACGGAGTTCTGCGAGAAGCTCGTCGACCAGGGCCTGCGCGTCATCCGCTACGACAACCGCGACGTCGGTCTGTCGTCGAAGATCACGCACCGACACTCCGGCATGCCGCTGCCCACGAGGATGGTCCGCTCATTTCTCGGCCTGCCCAGTCCCGCCGTCTACACGCTGGAGGACGTCGCCGATGACGCCGCCGCGCTGCTGGACCACCTGAAGATCGACACCGCGCACATTGTCGGCGCCTCGATGGGCGGCATGATCGCGCAGGTCTTCGCGGCCCGCCATAAGGTCCGCACCAAGACGCTGGCGATCATCTTCTCCAGCAACAATCGGCCGCTGCTGCCGCCACCGGGGGCCAAACAGCTGCTTGCCATCCTGCAGAAGCCCAAGGACGCGACGCGCGAAGGCATCGTCGAGAACGCGATCCGGGTCACGAGAATCACCGGCAGCCCCGGTTATCCGGCTCCCGAGGAGCGCATCCGGGCCGAGGCGCTCGAGGGCTACGACCGGTCCTACTACCCCGCCGGCGTGGGCCGCCATTTCGCCGCGGTCCTCGGCAGCGGCAGCCTGCTTCGCTACGACCGGCAGATCAGCGTCCCTACCGTGGTGATCCACGGCAAGGCCGACAAGCTGATGCGGCCCTTCGGCGGCCGCGCCATCGCCCGCGCCATCAAGGGCGCCCGGCTGGTGCTGTTCGACGGCATGGGACATGACCTGCCCCGCGAGTTGTGGGACGACATTGTGGGCGAGCTGAAGACCACCTTCGCCGAAGCTCGGTAACATCCCGCACATTTCTCGATTCGTTGCCCAGGGCGGAAGGCGCGTAGCCTCTGCAGGAGTGCTTCAGGGCGTGTAAGCCGTCATCGTGGACGCTGGCATCGCTGCTGAATAGCCAGAAAGGCACCAGACTCATGGCCCAAGCCAAAAAATTGCAGCCGCATTTCGAAGACGTCCAGGCGCACTACGACCTGTCCGACGAGTTCTTCCGGCTGTGGCTGGATCCCACCCAGACCTACAGCTGCGCGTACTTCGAACGCGACGACATGACCCTGGAAGAGGCCCAGCTCGCCAAGATCGACCTGGCGCTGGGCAAGCTCGGACTCCAACCGGGGATGACGCTGCTCGACGTCGGTTGCGGCTGGGGCTCGACGATGATGCGGGCAATCGAGCGCTATGACGTCAATGTCATCGGGCTGACCCTGAGCGAGAACCAAAAGGCCCACGTGGAAAAGGTCTTCGCGCAATCCGACAGCCCCCGCAGCAAGCGGGTGCTGCTCGAGGGCTGGGAGCAATTCGACGAGCCGGTGGACCGGATCGTGTCGATCGGCGCGTTCGAGCACTTCGGATTCGACCGCTACGACGACTTCTTCAAGCTGGCCCACACGCTGCTGCCTGACGACGGCGTGATGTTGCTGCACACGATCACCGCGCTGACGCTGCCGCAGATGGCCGACCGCAAGATTCCGCTCACCTTCGAGGTCGCACGGTTCGTGAAGTTCATTCTCACCGAGATCTTCCCCGGCGGCCGGCTGCCGTCGATCGAGAAGGTCGGGGAGCATTCGGCCACGGCCGGCTTCGAGCTCACCCGCCGCCAGTCGCTGCAACTGCACTACGCCAGGACCCTGGACTGCTGGGCCGAGGCGCTGCAGGCGCACAAGGACGAGGCCACCGCCGTCCAGAGCGAAGAGGTCTACGACCGCTACATGCACTACCTCACCGGCTGCGCGAAGGGCTTCCGCATCGGCTACATCGACGTCAACCAATTCACGTTGGGGAAAGTAGCCAGTTCGGGCGCGTAGCATGCCCGGGATGGCCGAGCTCACTCCGCATTTCGACGATGTGCAGTCGCACTACGACTTGTCGGACGACTTCTACCGGCTGTTTCTCGATCCGACGCAGACCTACAGCTGCGCCTACTTCGAACGCGACGACATGACGCTCGAAGAGGCTCAGCTCGCCAAGATCGACCTGTCGCTCGGCAAGCTCGGCCTCCAACCGGGAATGACCTTGCTTGACATCGGATGCGGCTGGGGCGCCACCCTGCGCCGGGCCGTCGAACGCTATGACGTCAATGTCATCGGCCTGACTCTGTCGCAGAATCAGCATGACCACGCCGAAAAGGCGTTCGCGACCCTGGACAGTCCGCGGTCCAAGCGGGTGCTGCTCGAGGGGTGGGAGCAGTTCGCAGAGCCAGTCGACCGGATCGTCTCGATCGGTGCGTTCGAGCACTTCGGCCACGACCGGTGGGAACCCTTCTTCAGGACGACGTATGACGCGCTGCCCCGTGACGGCGTCATGCTGCTGCACACGATTACCCGACTGACGCTGGATGAGGTCAAGAAGCGCGGCATACCGATCTCGATGGACGCAGCACGGTTCGCGATGTTCATCGCGAGGGAGATCTTTCCCGGTGGGCAACTGCCGACCATTGGGGCGGTCGAGGAGCACGCCACCGCAGCCGGCTTCACTGTCGCCCGCACACAGTCGCTGCAGGCGCACTACGCGCGGACGCTGGACACCTGGGCGCAGGCGCTGGATGCCAGGCGGGACGAGGCCGTCGCCGTCCAATCGGAGGAGGTCTACGTCAGGTACATGAAGTACCTGACCGGATGCGCGGACATGTTCCGCAAGGGATACATCGACGTCAACCAGTTCACGCTGGCCAAGTAGCACCAATTGGAGTACAGCCGCCGCTAAACGCTAGGGTGTACGGCTAGTCGCGCACGTCGCGGCCGTCATGGCACGTAGAGTGCGGTCCACACCAGAAGAAGGCCAAGCAGGGGAACTATGTCTGACAACTCAACCGGCACGAAGGATATGCGGCCGCACTTCGAAGATATTCAGGCCCATTACGACCTGTCGGACGACTTCTTCGGCGTGTTCCAGGATCCCACGCGCAAGTACAGCTGCGCGTACTTCACCGGGCCCAATGTCACGCTGTCGGAGGCCCAGATCGCCGATGTGGACCTCAACCTCGACAAGCTTGACCTCAAACCCGGGATGACGCTGCTGGAGGTCGGCTGCGGCTGGGGCCTGACCCTGCAGCGGGCGATGGAGAAGTACGACGTCAATGTCATCGGGCTGACGCTGTCGAAGAACCAGAAGGTCTACTGCGATCGGCTGCTGGCCAACTCAAACAGCAACCGCACATTCGATGTGCGGCTGGAGGGCTGGGAGCAGTTCCACAGCCCGGTCGACCGCATCGTGTCGATCGAGGCGTTCGAGCACTTCGGCTTCGAGCGCTACGACGACTACTTCAAGACCTGCTTCGACATCCTGCCCGACGACGGCCGGATGACCATCCAGAGCAGCGTCGGCTACCACCCGTACGATCTGGCCGAGCGCGGCAAGAAGCTGACCTTCGAGCTGGCCCGGTTCATCAAGTTCATGATCACGGAGATCTTCCCGGGCGGCCGGCTGCCGACCACCCAGATGATGATCGAGCACGGCGAGAAGGCCGGCTTCGTCGTACCCGAGGCCAAGTCGCTGCGCAACCACTACATCAAGACACTCGGCATCTGGGCCGACCGTCTCGAGCAGAACAAGGACGCGGCGATCGCGGCCACCGATGAGGAGAACTACCACCGCTACATGCGGTATTTGAAGGGCTGCCAGTACTACTTCATCGACGAGAGCATCGACGTCAGCCTGGTCACGTATTTGAAGCCAGGTGCTGCCGCATAGTCCCCAGCTTGCGCGTGGGCCCAGCGCCAAACGGAAATCCCCCGCCACTGTCTAATGTGACGGGGGATTTTGCTTTTCCGGTCAGGCCGCAGCCTGTTCGGATTCCGCTCCCTCCGGTGACGTGGTGCCCGCGGCGTCGTGGCGAGCCGTGGTGCCGCCCGTGTCCCCATCCTTTGGCTTCTTCGGCGAAAAGTTCAGCGAAACGCTGACGCCGGACCCGTTCTGCTTCGTCTCGCCGCGGTCTTTCTTGGTCCCCTCAGAATCATTCTTGGTCCCCTCGGGGTCCGCCTTGGTCCCCTGGGAGTCCGTCTTGATCTCGTCGGAACCCTTCGTCACGTCCTGCTTGGTCGGATCGACCTGCTTGACCTCCGTCCCATTGGATTCCGTCGCATTGGCGCCGGAAGATGTCTCGACCACGGTCTTCTGCAGGGTGGTCCCGCCCCCGTTCGAGGTCGTCGATCCAGACTCCGGAGCCGTCGTGCCGTCCTTCGACACATCAACCGTTGCCAGCGAATCCACCGAGTCGGACAACGTCGTTGACGTTGTCAACATCGTGTCCGTCTCAGGCGGTGTAAGCGGCGGGCGTCCGCCGTTCAGCGCTTGATTGATTCCCTCAGGAATCGCCGCGATGAGATCAATGGCCAGCTGGATCGGGTTGAAGATCGGAATCAGTTGGAACGGGGTCGGCTGGCCGTAGGGAATGCTTCGGTTGTAACCGGTCTCTTCAACGATGACGCGCAGCGCGGGTTCTATCAGGTCTGCGACAAAACCCAGACCGATGGTATGCAACGGCACCAAGAGTGGCAGCACCCTCGGGGCGACGGTGATGTATGTCGTATCGCCGAATGTCTGCACATTGACAACGTCAGGGTTTGCGTCGGCGTACCCCTGCGGGTTGTCCATGATCGCCTGCCACTCCTCCTGGGTGTATCCGCCCACCAACCCTGTCGGCGGGTCACCTGCCGGATTGGGATACGTGCCGTGGTTGATCCCGAACCCAGGACCGCCGACAAGAGCGTTGAACATCGCCAATAGGTTGAGCGGATACAGCGGGGCGTCCGCGATGATGTCCCACTTCAAGGCGATGTCGGTGGTGAGCATGTCGGTGTCGGTTGGTGTGGGTGGGCCGTAGGGAAACTCGACGATCGGCAGTGTGATCGGCAGCCGGACGTTGAGCCCACCGTTGGGCCGCGAGACGTTGCCCGTGACGACCCATTCGACCCACTGCTGGTCCTCCTCCGACAGCTGGTCGGCGAGGCGTTGCTTCTCGATGGAGGCGATCGCGCCGCTCTGTGAGTAGCCGAATATCACTAGGCGGTTGGTGTCGCTTAATGTCGCTAGTCGCGGCTGCACCACGGCGTCGAGATCCTCGACTCCCGCGTTTACCGAATCTTGCCACGTGAGAGCGGTCAGCCCGCCGTAAAGCGGCCAGGCCTCTTCGGGGGTAACGACCGCCTGGAGCGTGCAGTTGTCGTCTGAATCGCATTCCGTATTGGGAAAGATGTAGTAGCTCGAGACGTTCGGCACGTAGCCCGGCTCTAGGTCAGGATCTGGCGTGCCGGAGCCGCCCATGATCAGCGCCGTCACCGGCTTCACAATGGCGAGCGATAAGCCCGCCGACGTGAGCATCGCCGCCACACCAAGGACGACGGCGCTGAACAGGGCCAGCACCACAAGAAGAATCGACCGGGCTATTTTGCGCATGTGTCAACGATCACACGACACGGTTACCTCAGTAGGCGGAACGGCCCAATTACCGTCTGTCGCATTGTCGCCCGCTAACGCACCGAGGCTCGTCTTGGTTCAGGCCGCTGCCTTCTGATCTGAGGCACTCGTGTCGCTGTTCGGCTTCTTGCCGATGTCTGGCTTCTTCTCTTCATCCGTTTTGGCATCGGGTTCCTGGGTGTCACCGGCCTTCTTCTCGGCCGCATCCTTCTTGTCGTCGACCTTGGTCGTCTCGTCCGGCTTCGATTCCGCGGGCTTGGCCACAGGCGGTTCGTTCGGCGTCGACGGCGGCGTCTCGTTTGTAGCTTCGGTCGTGGTATCGCCGGTTGACAGCTTGTCCTTGACGACGTCGACGTTGGGCCCGGCGGTGGTGTTGTCCCGCACCAACTTCAGGGTGCCCGCTGGCGGTGAGTCGACCGGTGTCGATGGCGCCGGCGCGGCCAATGTGGACACTGTCGTCACGTCGGAGAGCGGCGGCGGAGTCGACGGTAGGATCGTCGTCGTCAGCCCGCCGAGGTCACCGATGAAGGCCTGGATGCCCTGTACGGTCGCCGCGACGAGGTTGACGCCCACTGCGGGCCAGTTCTGGATCGGGTTGAAGGGCAACGGAGACAGCCACCTCTCCACACCGGGGTCGCCGCTCCAGTCATAGCCGAGATCGATAAGCACCTTCAATACCGGTGAAACCAGGTCGACGACCGGCTTGGCCACCGGCTGGAGCGGGCCAGGCAGTACCGACGTGATTAAGTCCATGATCGGCAGACTCTTGGCCGGGATCATGACGTAGACGTTGCCTTCGGAATCCTCGCGAAAGTTCTCCGGGTGCAAAGTCGGGTCCAGCTGTTCGGCAAGTTCCGCCTCGGTGTATCCGTACGCGATCGGATCTGTGGGACCGTTGCCATTCGGCGTCAGGTAGTAACCGTGGACCGTCTCCAACGCGGCAAGCGCATTTACTAATGAGAACGGGTTTCCCCAATACAGCGGGGCGTACATGACGGGGTCGTACTGGAAGCCGATCGCGGTCATCGGTATGCCGGTATCGACAGGTGTAGCCAACCCGAACGTGATGTCGATCAGCGGGACGTGGCCTAAGAATCCAAGCCTGGTGAAGAACCCGCCATCCGGGTTGAACGCGTTTCCGATCATCACCACCGACAATCGGCCCAGCTGGTCCGGAGTGACGTCGCCGATGTTTCGCAACCCGTTGGATACGACGGCGCCGCCCTGGGAGTAGCCGAAGATCACGATGGGCTCACAACCAGTCAGAGGGCATGGTTTAGCGAGCTCGGTCCTCAGCGCTGTGTCGAGGTTCTCGACGCCCTTGCCCACCGAGACGTCCCACTTGTCGCACTGGTATCCGGGACACCAATTACCGATAAGGCCCAGAGGCCAGAACGACGCGGGGTAGTCGATCCCTTTCAGATTGCAGTCGTCGGCGGTCGAGCACGGCTCGAACGGCGCGATATAGCGGTCGGCCGCGTGTGGCATGTAGTTCTGGACGATGTTGGCGTTTGGCGTCCCGGTGCCGGGCACGATCAGCGCCGTGGCGGCCCCCACCGCGAATGCGGCCATGAACGCCGACACGATGCCGAGGACGGCCGACGAAAGCACTGCAAGGACAACAGCCAGAGTGCGCGCCGACTTACGCATGGATGAACGATCACACAATGCCGACGCGCCGGTCGTGGAACACGGAAGTCGCTTCCGCAAAGTTCGCTGAAGTGTGTCGGATTCGCGCGACGCCGTTCGTCGGAGGAGTAGAGAGTGGAACACAAGGTTCCGCTCGCGACCGGAAGGTGACCCCTATGCACTACTTCGCGCTGCTGCTCGGCGAGCCCACCTCGCCGCTGAACCCCGAGGAACAGGCCGCAGGCATGGCCGCATATCAGGCCTTCCACGCCAAGGCCGCGTCGGCCATCCGTGCCGGCGACGCGCTCACTCCGTCGGCGACCGGCGTGCGGATCACCGGTGGCCCCGACGCGTCGACGGTGACCGACGGCCCGTTCGCAGAGAGCGCCGAGGTGGCCTGTGGCTACTACGTGTTCGAGGCCGAGAACCTCGACGAAGCACTGGCGTTGGCGCGCGACGTCCCCGCGGCGCAGCACGGCGCCGTCGAGGTGTGGCCGATCGTCGAGTACTTCCCGCCGAGCAAGCCCGTCGGCACCAGCTGGCTGGCCCTGCTGCTCGAGCCGGCGGCGAATGCGCACGCACCAGGAACGCCGGAATGGGACAAGGGCATCGCCGAGCACCAAAAGTTCGGTGCCGCCGCGGGAGAGCGCACCAACGGCGGTGCACCCCTGCATCCGCCTACGACGGCGACGACGGTGCGGGTGCGTGACGGCGAGGTGCTGCTGACCGACGGTCCGTTCATCGAAGGCGCCGAGGTGGCCAACGGCTACTACATCATCGACGCGGACGACCGCGACGAGGCGATCAAGATCGCGTCGATGATTCCGGCGACGGCGGTGGAGCTGCGGCAACTTATGGGCGTCTCGGGGTTGTAACCGCTTCAATGGCCAACCTGGACGGCGTCTTTCGGCGCGAATGGGGTCCGGCTGTCGCGGCGCTCGCCCGCTGGTCGGGTGACTTCACCGTCGCCGAAGACGCCGTCCAGGAGGCCTTCTCCGAAGCGCTGCGTGCGTGGCCGCGCGACGGCGTGCCCGACAACGCGGCCGGATGGATCGTGACGGTCGCCCGCAACCGGGCGCTTGATCGGCTGCGACGCGAATCCGTCCGCCCGGGAAAGGAACTCGCAGCCGTCGTGGACGACATCCGAGCCCGCACTGAGCGCGTGGACGTGCATCCCGTTCGCGATGACGAGCTACGGATGATGTTCACCTGCGCGCACCCCGCGCTCGACCCGACCTCACAGCTGGCGCTGACCCTGCGGCTGATCTCGGGCCTCACCGTCGCCGAGATCGCCCGGGCACTGTTGCAGTCCGAAGCGGCCGTCGGTCAACGAATCACTAGGGCCAAGAACAAGATCCGGCACGCCAACATCCCACTCCGGGTACCGCCCGCCGAATTGCTGCCGGAACGCAAACCACACGTGCTGGCCTGTATCTATTCGGTGTTCACCGAGGGCTACTGGTCGACGGCAGGGCCGTCGGCCATCCGCGACGAGCTCTGCGATGAGGGCGTGCGCCTGGCCACCGAACTGTGCTCGTTGATGCCGGACGAACGCGATGCACAGGCGCTGGCCGCCCTTGTCCTGCTTCATGATTCGCGACGGCAGACCCGAGTGGACGCCGACGGGACGCTGGTCCCGCTCGACGAACAGGATCGCAGCCGATGGGATCGCGGCCGCATCACGCGAGGTCTGGATCGGCTCCAGCGGGCCGCGGGGGCGCGGGGTCCCTATTTGCCACAAGCGGTGATCGCGGCGCTACACGCGACGGCGCCGAGCTGGCAGGAGACCGACTGGGCAACGATCTGCGCGGCCTACGACCGGCTGATCGAGCAGACTGGCTCCCCCATCGCTCGGGCCAACCAGGCGCTGGCGATCGGCTTCCGAGACGGGTTTGCGGCCGGCCTGAAGGCGCTCGACGAGGTGGCCGAAGACCCCCGACTGGCCCGGTCGAACGCGGTGGCCTCGATCCGCGCGGATCTGCTACGGCGCGCGGGCAGGCGTGACGAGGCCCTCCGCTGGTATCGCATCGCGCTGGACCGCAATGGCTCGGGCCCGGCACGCGAGTTCCTGCGGCGGCGCGTCGAGGAGTGTGTCCGGTACCGCTAAGTCACGATGCCAAGCTGTAGGGAAACACCCGATTCCACCGCAGCGGCTTAAGGCTACCTTCGACGTCATGGACGCCGATGAGGACGTGGCGTACTACCTCGCCGAATGGTATCTGCCCGAGCTGACCGAGACATCGGTCGACGAGATGGTGGCCAAGCTCGACGCCGCCGCCATTCTCGTCAGCAGCGAGGGCGCACCGGTGCGCCTCGTCATCACCCTTGCCGTCCCGACTGACGAGGTGTTGTACGGAGTCTTCGGCGCCGGTTCTTCGGACATAGTGTCGAAAACATGTCTGCAGGCGGGTGTGCCGCACCAGCGGCTTTCCGGCGATGTCGGCACACGAATTCGGCGATTCCCCGAACCTGAGGTTGCCAGCCAGAGCGCGCGTTAGCTCGCTGCACTGTGTTTAAAACAACGGTTTAGCTGCCCAGCACCGTCCCGGAATCCGCGCGACCAGATGCCGTCCGATGTAGTCTCGGTTTGCTGTCTGAGATCGGTGGGGGTTATGAATGCCATCCGTGGTGAACCGCCCGCTCGAATTGCGGGCGATTACCGAGTTCTTGCGGTCAGCAGCACAGCAGCCGTCCGGGCTGATCATCGAGGGCGAGCCCGGCATCGGCAAGACCACACTGTGGCTGTCCGCTGCGGAGCAAGCACGCGACAGCGGGTACCGGGTGTACTCCGCTCGAGTGGGGCAGGCGGAATCGGCGCTCGCCTATGCGGCGGTGGCAGACCTCCTCCGCAACATTGACGCAAGCGTCCTCGCCGACCTGCCCGAGGTACAGCGCGTGGCTGTCGACCGAGTGCTGCTGCGAGCCAGTAGTGAGGACCACGCTACGGATCAACGCGCTGTGGCGGCAGCCTTCACGTCTGCATTCGAGCGCCTCGCCGCAGAGTCGCCCGTCCTGATCGCCATCGACGATCTGCAGTGGCTAGACCGGTCCAGCAGAGACGTGGTGGCGTTCGCCGCCCGACAGTTCAGCGGCCGGGTGGGGCTGCTCGCCACCGAGCGGTCGGATGCAGAAGACACGGACGCATCGACGTGGCTTCAGCTGTCCGAATCCGATGGCATTGCGCGCGTGCGTGTCGGCCCGCTGAGCCTGGGCGGCCTGCACGTGCTCATCTCCACGCGGCTAGGGCGATCGTTTCCGCGGCCGACGATGGTGCGAATCGCCGAGATCTCAGGCGGGAACCCGTTCTTCGCACTCGAGTTGGCACACTCTATCGATGCGCAGCCTTCGAATGCGCGGTCCCGTCTTCCGAAGTCGCTATCGGAATTGATGAGACTGCGGATCGGACAGCTCGACCGCGAAGCCCGAAAACTGTTGTTGGCGACCGCATCTGCCGCCAACCCCACCGTGGAACTCGTCGCTCAGGTCTCCGGTGCCCCCGCCGAGTTGCTCAGTGACGCAGAAGCCAAGGGCATCATCGCGATTGACGGCGACTCCGTGCGATTCACGCATCCCCTGCTGGCGCAAAGTGTCTACACCGATGCCAGCCCGGCCGAGCGCCGCGCCATGCACCGGGCGCTGGCACAGACCGTCACACTGCCTGAACTGCGGGCCAGACACATGGCGCTTGCCGCCTCCAGTGCGGACGCCGAAACCTTGCGTGCCCTGGACACCGCGGCCCAGGAGGCGGCGGCCCGCGGCGCGCCCGCGGCAGCAGCCGAATTGGTGGAACTCGCCATCGGCCTGGGTGGCGGCCTACCGGAACGGCAAATCCAAGCGGCCGAACACCATTTCAATGCCGGCGACCCCGAACGAGCCCGTGCGTTACTCGACGAAACCCTGGGCAAGCTGGCATCTGGGACGCTGCGCGGATCCGCGCTCAACTTGCTTGCCGCAGTCCACCTCTACGACGACAACTGGACCGAAGCCGTCGCTGTTCTGGAGCGCGCGCTGGACGATGCCGAGGACAGCCCGGCCTTGCTCGTGCAGACCCTGATCGTGCTGGCCTTCGGCCAACGCATGATCTCGAAACACGAGGAGTCCTTGGTCAGTGCACGCAAGGCGGTGGCCTATGCAGAGCATCTCGGCGATGCGGCCTTGATCAGCAGGGCGCTCGCGATGTCGGTGCAGTTGAACTTCATGTACGGACACGGGGTGGACGACGTCAGCCTGCGACGAGCGGTGGAGTTGGAAGATCCCGCCAGTGAGGTGCTAACCCCCTTTAGCGCCAGCATGATCGAGGGTTTGGTGCTGGCATGGACAGGACAGTTAGATGCCGCCCACGCCAGAATGGAGGTGCTCCACCGCCGATGCACTGAGCGCGGCGCCGAGAACGATCTCACCGCCGTAGCCAGCTGCGACGCGTTGATCGAGATCTGGCGAGGCAACTTCGTCGCAGCAGCAGAACAGGCCGATGAAGCCGTGGAGCGCGCCGAGCAGGGTGGCGGTTCGTTGGCGATCGCCCTATCCATGCGGGCGTTGGTGGCTGCTTACCTTGGGCGAGAACACGATTCGCGCGCCGACGCCAAGGCCGCAGTGGAAATCGCGAACCGGACTGTTTCACCGCGGCTGGCTGAGTGGCCCGTAATGACCATCGGATTTCTCGAGGTCTCGGTCGGAAACCATGCCGCCGCGCTGTCAGCGGTACAGCCGATGCAGCGCACATTCGAGACGATACCCGGCACTGAGATTATGACCGCGTCGTTCATCCCTGACGCCGTCGAGGCCATGATCCGCTTGGGCCGCAGCGGCGAGGCCGAGCCATTGATCGCGGCGCTGGAGGGCAACGGCCGCCAGCTGGACCGCCCATGGATGCTGGCCATCGGTGCCCGCTGCCGCAGCATTTGGCTGGCCGGGCAGGGTGACGTCGACGCCGCCGTCCGCAAAGCGCAAGAGGCGATGTCAGAACACGATCGACTGCGGATGCCGTTCGAACGTGCTCGCACACAATTGTGGCTGGGTCAGCTGCAACGTCGTCAACGCCAAAAGGAACGCTCG
>DASRJA010000343.1:0-11255 GCA_035649695.1 Mycobacterium sp.
GTTCCACGGTGACTTCGATTTCAGCCAGGCGTTGTTCTCCTATGACCTCAACGCCGACGACCTGGCGTCGGGAGGCACCCCGCCGGGCATCGATTCGCTGGGCCACACCATGACCAGCGTGGTCATCAATCCGTTTTTCCAGTGGGCGTCGGACCGCGCGCCGCGCACGCCCTACCACGAGACCATCATCTACGAGGCCCACGTCAAGGGCATGACGCAGACCCACCCGGGTATTCCCGAGGAACAGCGCGGCACCTACGCCGGTCTCGGCCATCCGGTCGTTATCGACCACCTCAAGTCTCTGAACGTGACCGCGATCGAGCTGATGCCCGTGCACCAGTTCCTGCACGACCACCGGCTGCTCGACCTCGGACTGCGAAACTACTGGGGCTACAACACTTTCGGCTTCCTCGCGCCGCACTACCAGTACGCAGCCAACAAACACGCGGGCGGCGCGGTCGCCGAGTTCAAGACGATGGTGCGGTCCTTCCATGAAGCAGGCATCGAGGTCATTCTCGACGTGGTCTACAACCACACCGCCGAGGGCAACCACCTCGGCCCCACGATCAACTTCCGCGGCATCGACAACGCCGCCTACTACCGTCTGCAGGACGGCGATCTCAGGGTCTACAAGGACTTCACCGGCACCGGCAACAGCCTCAACCCGCGTCATCCGCACACCCTTCAGCTGATCATGGACTCGCTGCGGTACTGGGTGCTAGAGATGCACGTCGACGGCTTCCGCTTCGACCTGGCGGCCGCGCTGGCCCGCGAGTTCTACGACGTCGACCGACTGAGCGCGTTCTTCGATCTGGTGCAGCAGGATCCGGTGGTCAGCCAGGTCAAGCTGATCGCCGAGCCGTGGGACGTCGGCGAGGGCGGCTATCAGGTCGGCAACTTTCCTGGTTTGTGGACCGAGTGGAACGGGAAGTATCGCGACACTGTGCGCGATTACTGGCGGGGTGAGCCCGCAACACTCGGCGAGTTCGCCTCGCGGCTGACCGGATCCTCGGACCTCTACGAGGCCACCGGCCGGCGGCCCGGCGCGAGCATCAACTTCGTCACCTGTCACGACGGCTTCCCGCTGGCCGACCTGGTCTCGTACAACGAGAAGCACAACGAGGCCAACGGCGAAGACAACCGCGACGGCGAAAGCCACAACAGGTCGTGGAACTGCGGGGTGGAGGGCCCAACCGACGACCCGGACATCCTCGCCCTGCGCGCCAAGCAGATACGCAACATCATGGGGACGTTGATGGTCTCCCAGGGCACTCCGATGATCTCGCACGGCGACGAAATCGGACGCACTCAGCGGGGCAACAACAACGTCTACTGCCAGGATTCCGAAATCTCCTGGATGGATTGGTCGTTGTGTGAGAAGAACCCCGACCTGCTCGAGTTCACCCGCCGAGTCACCAAGCTGCGGCGGAACCACCCGGTCTTCCGCAGGCGTCGCTTCTTCGAGGGCGAGCCGATCCGCACGGGCGATCAGGTCCGCGACATCGCCTGGTTGACGCCAGCCGGCAAGGAGATGGCCCGCGAGGATTGGGGCACCGGGCTGGGCAAGTGCGTTGCGGTATTCCTCAACGGCGAGGCGATCCCGACATCCAATGCGCGCGGCGAACGGGTTGTCGACGATTCATTCCTGTTGTGCTTCAACGCAAACGACAAGCCGCAGGACTTCGTCACCCCGAAGGGTGATTACGCCAAGGAGTGGACGGCGACGCTGGACACGGCCGACGCCACGGGGTCGACCGAGTTGGTTGTCACTGCAGGCAAGAAGATTTCACTGCAGGCGCGGTCGCTGCTGGTGCTGCGTAAGACCGCCTGACTCATGGTCTTTCCGGTGCTGTCGACGTACCGACTGCAGATGCGCGGCGACTGTTTCACGTTCGACGACGCGGTGGAGGAGCTGGACTACCTCGACAACCTCGGGGTGTCGCATCTGTACTTGTCGCCGATCCTGACCGCCGCGCAGGGGTCCACTCATGGCTACGACGTCACCGACCCCACCACCGTTTCGGCTGCGCTGGGCGGACCCGACGGGCTAGCGCGGCTGTCTGCTGCGGCCAAGGCCCGCGGCATGGGGCTGATCGTCGACATCGTGCCGAATCACGTCGGCGTCGACAACCCCGAACAGAACGCGTGGTGGCTCGACGTGCTCGCGCACGGGCGCTCATCGCCGTACGCGGCGTACTTCGATATCGATTGGGACCTCGACCCCGAGAGCCGAATTATCTTGCCGGTGTTGGGCTCAGACGGCGACCGTCCCCCGCCAGGTTACCCAGTCGATCAGTCGCACTACCGGCCGATCGGCTGGCGCAACGGCATCTGCGGCTACCGGCGGTTCTTTTCGATCACATCGCTGGCTGGGCTGCGCCAAGAGGACCGAGCGGTGTTCGACGCCACTCATGTGGAGGTCAAGCGCTGGATCGCCGAGGGCTTGGTCGACGGGCTTCGTATCGACCATCCGGACGGATTGTCCAATCCCGCACAGTATTTGGCTTGGCTGCGCGAGCTGGTCGGACCTGACGCGTGGATCGTCATCGAAAAGATCCTCGCCGTCGACGAGCCGCTGGAGGTGACGCTGCCCGTCGCCGGCACGACCGGGTACGACGCACTGCGCGAAATCGGCGGGGTACTCGTCGATCCCGCCGGCGCAGGTGCACTGACAGCATTATTCGAATCGAGCGGTGTCGCCTACGACGAAATGCCGCAATTGGCCCGTGGCCTCAAGGCCGCGGCCGTAACGGACACGTTGGGCAGCGAGCTGGCCCGGTTGCACCGGACCATCGTCGCCGAAGCCGGGGCCGACCACCCCGACCTGCCCCGGGCCGTGGCCGAGTTGCTGAGCAGGGTGCATGTGTACCGATCCGACTACCTGTCATTGTCCCTGGTGCTCCCGGAGGCCGTTGCCGAAACCGTCTCTGCCTTACCGGAACTGGCGGAGCCGTTGGCGATTATTGCCACCGCGGTGACGTCCAGTCGTGAGTCGGCGGTGCGGCTGCAGCAGCTGTGTGGCGCCGCGACCGCCAAGTCCATGGAGGACTGCCTCTTTTACCGCGACGCCCGGCTGGTGTCGCTGAACGAGGTGGGCGGAGAGCCCGCCCGGTTCGGAGTGAGCGTCGCAGAGTTTCACGAGCGCGCAGCTACCCGGTCTTCCTTGTGGCCGCATACGATGATCGCGTTGACCACCCACGACACCAAGCGCGGCGAGGACGTGCGCGCTCGGATCGGCGTGCTGTCGCAGGTGCCATCGCTGTGGGCGGAACTCGTGGGCAAGTGGGCTCTAGAGGCGCCGCCGCCCGATCCCGCGACCGGACTCTTCTTGCTGCAGAACATCTTCGGTGTATGGCCCGCAGACGGTGTGGTGACCGATGAACTACGCGGGCGGGTGCATACCTACGCCGAAAAAGCAATCCGGGAGGCGGCCGTCCACACGTCATGGCACGACCCTGACCCCGCTTTCGAGGCTGCGGTACACGCGTGGCTGGACGCTGTCATGGACGGACCGGTCGCGGCACAGTTGACCTCCCTGGTGACGCGGTTGGACGTATATGCTCGCAGCGACAGCCTGAGCCAGAAGTTGTTGGCGCTCACCGTGCCAGGTGTTCCGGACGTCTACCAGGGTACCGAACTGTGGGAGGACAGTCTGGTCGACCCGGACAACCGACGACCGGTCGACTACGGCGTCAGGCGCGAGGCACTGAAGATCATGACCCACCCCAAGGTTCGGGTGGTGGCGGCGGCCCTGCGGCTGCGCAGGCAAAGCTCGGCCAGCTTCACCGACGCTGGTTACACACCGATCCTTGCCGAGGGCCCCGCCGCTGAGCACCTGGTGGCGTTTCTGCGCGGTGCCGATGTGTTGACTACGGTCACCCGGCACCCGGTGCGGCTGTCTGAAATTGGCTGGGGCGACACCGCTCTGGATCTTCCAAGCGGCACGTGGGTTGACCGGATCGGTGGCAGACAATACAGCGGCAGGGTCTTGGCCGCCGAGTTGTCCGCGGAGCTGCCAGTTGCGCTGTTGGAGCGTATCGATGGTTGAGTTCGCGGTGTGGGCGCCGCGACCGGAGCGGGTTCGTCTCGACGTCGACGGCACGCTGTATCCGATGGACCGGTCCGACGACGGCTGGTGGCGAACCGACGTCGGCGCCCAACCCGATGCACGCTACGGCTTCGTGCTCGATGACGACCCAAAGGTGCTGCCGGATCCCCGCTCTCCCCGCCAGCCCGACGGCGTGCACGAGCGCGCACAGCGGTGGCAGCCCGCCGCCGACACTTGGACCGATGCCGATTGGGAAGGCCGATCGATCGAGGGCCGGGTCATCTATGAGTTGCATGTCGGCACGTTCACGCCGGGTGGCACGTTCGACGCGGCGGTCGAGAAGCTGGATTACCTGGTCGATTTGGGCATCGACTTCGTCGAGCTGATGCCGGTCAATGCGTTCGGCGGGACACATGGCTGGGGCTACGACGGCGTGCTCTGGTATGCGGTGCACGAACCGTATGGCGGGCCCGACGGACTCGTGCGCCTGATCAACGCCTGCCACCGGCGTGGGCTCGGCGTGTTGATCGACGCGGTGTTCAATCACCTTGGCCCGTCGGGCAATTACCTGCCGCATTTTGGGCCGTACCTGTCGTCGGGTAGCAATCCGTGGGGCGAATCGATCAACCTCTGCGACGCCGACGCCGACGCGGTGCGTCGCTACATCATCGACTGCGCGCTGCGGTGGATGCGCGAGTTCCATGCCGACGGGCTGCGACTGGACGCTGTGCACGCGCTCGTCGACACCACCGCCATTCACATTCTTGAAGAACTGGCCGCCGAAACCGATTCGCTCGCAGAGGAGTTGGGCCGGCCGTTGTCGTTGATCGCCGAGAGCGACCTCAACGACCCGCGGCTGATCACGCCGCGCGACCGCGGTGGATACGGGATGACCGCGCAGTGGGACGATGACATCCACCATGCGATCCACTCGGCGGTGTCGGGTGAACGTCAGGGCTATTACGCCGATTTCGGGTCGCTGGAAACGCTGGCGCAAACATTGAAGCACGGCTACTTTCACGCAGGGAGGTACTCGTCGTTCCGGCATCGCCGCCACGGCCGTCCACTGGACACAGCGAGCATCCCGGCGACGCGGCTGCTGGCGTACACCATGACGCACGATCAGGTCGGCAACCGGGCGGTCGGCGACCGGCCGTCGCAGAATCTGACGTTCGGCCAGCTTGCGATCAAGGCCGCGCTGGCACTCGGATCGCCCTATACGGGAATGCTTTTCATGGGTGAGGAGTGGGGGTCGTCGTCGCCGTTCCAGTTCTTCAGCTCGCATCCGGAACCGGAGCTGGCAAGGGCGACCGCCGAGGGTCGCAAGCGTGAGTTCGCCGAACATGGGTGGGACGCCGACGAGATACCCGACCCGCAGGACCCCGCGACGTTCGAACGATCCAAGCTGAATTGGGACGAGATCGACGACGGCGAGCATGGCCAGCTGCGGCGGGTCTACCGACAACTGATCGCATTGCGGCACAACGAACCTGACCTGGCAGACCCGTGGCTGGATCACATGCGTGTCGACTATGACGAAGACGGACGGTGGATCGTAATGTACCGCGGGTCCTTGGCGATCGCATGCAACCTCGGCACGGACGTCGTCGACGTTCCGGTCACCGGTGAGCTCGTGTTGACCTGGGGCGAGCCGAAAGTCGACACTGAGACCACGCGACTGGAGGGGCATTCGTTCGCAGTGCTCCGACGAGTGTCGGGGTGATGCACGCTTTCAGTCCGATTTCGTGTCACAACCCAACACTCGAGTCTCAGAGCAGGTAGCGATACGCCGGCGAACCCGGCTCCAGGGTCTCGACGTGGATGTCGGATGCCTTCATTCGCTCCAGCAGACCCTCGAGATCGGCGGCCGAACCCAACTCGATGCCGACCAAGGCCTCGCCGGTGTCGCGGTTGTTGCGCTTGACGTACTCGAACAACGTGATGTCGTCGTTGGGCCCGAGCACCGTGTCGAGGAATCGCCGCAGCGCTCCCGGCTCCTGCGGGAAGTCCACCAGGAAGTAGTGCTTCAGACCCAGGTGCACGAGCGAACGCTCCAACACCTCGTTGTAGCGGGAGACGTCGTTGTTGCCACCCGAAATCAGGCACACCACAGTGGATTCCGGGTCGATGTCGGCCTCCATCAGCGCAGCCACCGACAGCGCCCCCGCCGGCTCGGCGATGATGCCCTCGTTCTGGTACAGGTCGAGCATCGCAGTGCAGACAGCACCCTCGTCGACCGTGGTGATCGACACCATGTCGCCCGCCGCGGCCAGCGCCCCGTACGTCAGCGTGCCGGCCCGGTTCACCGCGGCGCCGTCGACGAACTGGTCGACGTGTTCGAGCGTGACCGGTTCCCCAGCGGCCAGCGCCGCGATCATCGCTGCGGCTCCGGCCGGTTCGACGCCCAACACCGATGTGTTCGTCGTCCGCTCGGCCAGATACGTCGTGATGCCTGCGATACAACCGCCGCCACCGACCGGGACGATCACCAGGTCCGGCTCGCCCTCGAGTTGGTCGAGAATCTCGGCCGCGATGGTGCCCTGCCCGGCCATCGTCCGCGGATCGTCGTACGGCGGCACCAGCGTCGCACCCGTCAGTGCCACGTCGTCGAGCGCCGCCGCGGCGGCCTCGTCGTAGGTCTTGCCGATCGCGATCAGCTCGATGAACTCGCGGCCGTGATAGCGGATGCGATCGCGCTTCTGCTTCGGCGTCTTGGCGGGCACATATACCCGGCCGTGGATGCCCATTGAGCGGCACGCCATCGCGAAGCCCTGCGCGTGGTTGCCGGCCGACGAGCACACCACGCCTGCGGCGATCTCCTCGTCGGACAGCTGCATCAGCAGGTTGTGCGCGCCGCGCAATTTGTACGAGCGGACCGCCTGCTGGTCTTCACGCTTCAGATACACCGTCGCGCCGGTGGCCTCCGAGAGCCGTTCGCTGAACTGCAGCGGGCTGCGGAGAACCACGCCGGAAATTCGCTGAGCGGCCTCGTCAATGTCGGCCGCGGACAGCGGCGACGTGCGTGGGCTCTGGCTCAGTTCAGCGGACACCGAACAATAGTGCCACTAACCAGCGGTTTTCAGTTAATCGGGGTGAGGACGAACACCGGAATCTGCCGGTCGGTCTTCGTTTGGTACTCCGCGTAGTCCGGCCACGCCGCGACCGCACGCTCCCACCAGACAGCCTTCTCGTCGTCGAACACCTCGCGCGCCTCGTAGTCCTTGTTTAGGTCGCCGTCCTGCAGCTCCACCCGCGGGTGCGCCTTGATGTTGTAGTACCAGACCGGGTTCTTCGGAGCCCCGCCCAGAGACGCCACGACCGCGTATTGGCCGTCATGCTCGACCCGCATCAGCGGGGTCTTGCGGACCTTGCCCGTCTTGGCGCCGATGGTCGTCAGCAGGATGAGGGGCTTGCCCTTCATCTCGATGCCCTCGGTGCTGCCGGACTCGGTGATTCTGTCGGCGTCCTTGCGGACCCAGTCCCACGGGCTTGGTTCGTACTCTCCGGAAAGTGGCATGCGACCAGCTTAGACGCGCTAGGAAAGTGACCATCCTGATCCGGTGTTTCGGTTGCCCGAAAACTCACTTGCGAGCTATCGTCAACATATGACCGCGCGCGACGAAGTCAGCATTGCCGGCGTTGCCTGGCCGGTATATAAGCTGCTCGCGCTCGCGATCGGGTTCTTGGTCCTGGTGATCGTCGCGGTCGCGACCACGAGCGCGGCGCCGTCGGTGCTGGCGGCCGCGGCCGCAGGCGCGGTGGTATGGCTGGCGTTGAGCCCGTTCCACCCGTCGGACCGCTAGTTCTCCAGCAGCGTCCGCAGCGTTTCCAGGTCGGCGGCCACCGCCGCCCCGTCGGCGTCGAACTCCTCGTCCGTCATGCCTGCCCGTCGTCGCACGCTGAACACAACTTCGCAGCAGGCCTCTCCGACCCCGCCGGGGATCACCCGCAGCGGGTTGTAGACCGCTTCGCCCGACGGCAGCCGAACCACATGATCGAGCACGCCGAACTCGTTCGGCGGCGCGAACTCGACCGTCACCTGCCCCATCGGCGAATCGGCTACCCAACCGTCCGCGGTCCGCCGCAGCCCGCCCTCGGCAAGTCCGGCAGCCCACTTAGGCCACGCCTGCGGGTCGGCGGCGAACTCATAGACGGCTTCGGGGTCGGTCTCGATCCAGATGCTGACGTGTCGTGACTCCATCTCTCCATCGTGGCGCACACACTGGCCTGATGGACACCACACCCGAGCCCTCGAAGGCGGTCGAGGAGTTCGTCAAACGCGCCGAGCGGCTGGCCACCGGCGCCGAGCGGCACATGCCGTCGTGGCTGCGGCCCGGCGATCCCGAAAGCCGATTGCCCGTGCTGTTCGCACTCGTTGCCGTGATCGGGCTGCAGCTGGCAATCCCAAAGAGCTACACCTTAGTGCCCCGCTGGCCACTGATCGGGCTCGAGTTGTTGCTGCTCGCGGTGCTGACCTGGCTCAACCCGCTGAAGCTCACCAACGCCACTCGACTGGGCCGATACGCCACCTGGGTGCTGCTCGCCGCCATCACCCTCGACAACACGCTGTCGGCGGTGCTGCTGGACGTTCGCATCCTCACCGGCGAGGTCAGCAACAAGGCCGCCGTGTTGCTGGGCAGCGGCGGGGCGATCTTCGTCACCAATATCATCGTGTTCGGCATCTGGTACTGGGAACTGGACCGCGGCGGACCGTTCGCGCGGCGCGCCGGCGAAAAGCCCTACCCGGACTTCATGTTCCCCCAGATGGATCCCGACACCGCCAAGCTCGTCAAACCTGGATGGCGGCCGACATTCGTGGACTACCTGTATGTCAGCCTGACCAACGCGATGGCCTTCTCTCCCACCGACACCATGCCGCTGGCCCGATGGGCGAAGGGAATGATGGCGGTGCAAAGCCTCGTCGCGGTTACCACCGTCGCGCTCGTAATCGCAAGGGCGGTCAATGTTTTGGGCTAACCGTCAGCCCGGGCGCGATCTTCCGGTACGGGCATACGGGAGCGCAGAATGCCAACGACGGTGTCGCGCAGAGCGTTCGACAGCTTGGGCTGCTGATCAGGCTTGATTTCTTCCAGCGCCTCCGCGGCCGCCTGCAGGATCGTACGTTCTTCGTCCGGCAAGCTGCTGAGGAGCGCCACCGGATCGAGCGGACCAACGTCTGCGACTTCTACATACCGCCGCAGGATGTCTTTCCACCGCCTCAGGCAGGCCTGCTCCTGCAGAATCAGGAACGCCGGCCATTCGATATCCGACCCAGACAGACATAACGACGTCGTCGGCCCATCACGCGGGGGCAAATACTGTTGACCGTGTTCCCGGTAAATGGCCTGAACCGAGAAACACGCTTGAGGTGCGCCGGCGACGCTCGTGAAGGAAATCTGGTGGAATAAGCCGCCCACCGGGCAGGAATACAACACCGACGGCGCACCAGGACACGGATCGCCGGGAAGCTGGGTGAACGGCCCATAACCGGGATCGATGACTCTGATGCCGTTTATCAACCAGCCGACGTAGGGATGTCCAGTGTGTTCGAAAGCCAATGTCACTGTTTGGCTGAACGTTTCTTTCCACCCGATCCACACACCGTGGCGACATGCGCGCGGATGTTTGTCATAGTCCTCGGTGACTAGGTGGCCACCCGCGTTGCTCTTGGTGTCGCTCACCACTTTCAATTCGTCGGCCATGTCCCCTCCCGCGCTTCTGCCAGAGCCGTCCCCAGTAAGCATTGTTCTTACGAGTCGTGCCTATTGGGCGGAATTGCGCGAAGTGCGACAGACAGCAGCCGAGACGATGGCTTCGTCTAGCCGCCCAGACAGCCCGGGCCTAGCAGCGCCTTGAGGTCACCCATCAACGCCGACGACGGCGTCACCCGCAGCGACGCATCGAGCTCGAGCGTCGTGATCCGCTCACCGCTGATCAGCCGCAAGTGAACCTGCGACGTGCCCGGATGGCGCGCCAACACCTGCTTGAGCGCCGTGACCTTGTCGACGGTGCACTGCCGCGTCGGCAGGCTCACCGCCAACGGCCGGTTGACCTGGGCACTCGAGAAGTCGGGCACCACAAGCTCGTTGGCGATCAGCGAGATCCGGTCATCGCGGATTGCCACCTTTGCCCCAACCAGCACCACGGCATCATCAGCGATCTCGGCGCCGAACGTCGAATAGGTCTGCGGGAAGAACAGCACCTCGATGCCGCCAGTGAGATCCTCCAATTGCGCTGATGCCCAAGGCAACCCGTTCTTGTTCACCCGCCGGTTCACCGACGCCAGGATGCCGCCCACCCGCACCTGCGTGTCGTTGGCGACGTCTCCGTCGAGGATCGCCGGGATTTGTGTATCGACCTGCGCGGTCAGCAGGTGCGCGATGCCGTTCAGGGGATGCCCGGACACGTAGAGGCCCAGCATCTCGCGCTCGAGCGCCAGCTTGTGCTTGTCTTCCCACTCCTCATCGGGCACCTTGATCGTGAACACCGCGTCGGTCGCGGTATCGGCGCCGCCGAACAGGTCGAACTGGCCCATCGCCTCGGCTTTCTTGGTTCCAAGCACCGAGTCGACGGCGTCGGTGTGAATCAGGAACAGACCCTTGCGCGGATGGTCCAGTGAATCGAATGCGCCCGACTTGATCAGCGACTCGGTGACCTTCTTGTTGCAGGGGCCGATCTCGATCTTGTTCAGGTAGTCGGAGAAGTCAATGTACTTGCCTTTGTCGGTGCGCGTACTGATCAGCGACGCAACGACATTCGCGCCGACGTTGCGCACCGCGCCAAGTCCATAGCGGATGTCCTCGCCGACCGACGCGAAGTTCAGGCCCGACTCGTTGACGTCCGGCGGCAGCACGGTGATACCCAGCTTGCGGCAGTCGGCCAGGTACACCGCGGCCTTGTCTTTGTCGTCGCCCACCGAGGTGAGCAATCCAGCCATGTACTCCGCCGGGTAGTTGGCCTTCAGGTACGCCGTCCAATACGACACGAGGCCGTAGCCCGCGGCGTGTGATTTGTTGAACGCATAGTCGGCGAACGGCAGCACCGTGTCCCACAGCGCCTTGATGGCCGCGGCCGAGAAGCCGTTGGCCTTCATGCCATCGGAGAAGCCCTCGTACTCCTTGTCGAGTACCTCACGCTTCTTCTTGCCCATGGCTTTTCGTAGAATGTCTGCTCGGGCGAGCGAGTAGCTGGCCACCTTCTGCGCGAT
>DASRJA010000344.1:0-3369 GCA_035649695.1 Mycobacterium sp.
CCACGCTGACCGAACACCTCGGGGCGGCCGCGGGCGAGATAGATCGACTGGTGCGACTTTCTCCGCAGGGCAAGGCCGAGCTCACCGCGGGCTGGCTGCAACACGAGACGGGCGCCAACTGGAAACTCTTGGCGGAGAACGAGACCGACGGTTATCACCCCCAGTTCGTGCACGGCTCCATCTTCGGTGTCACGGGCAGCACCATTGGCCCGTTGTACAGTGACGCCTCCACGGCCGTGACGCGCAATTTGGGCAACGGGCACAGTGAGAACGACCTTCGCCCCGAATTCCGCAAGTTCGCCGAACCGATGCGGTGGTTCGGCACCACTGAGCAGAGGGTGCCCAACTACGTCACCGCGATGCGCGAACTTCACGGTGAGGCCGCCGAGCAGATCCTGATCGAGGGCGCCCCCCACGTGATGATCTTCCCCAATCTCTTCATCGCGGAGATCCAGGTCTTCAACATCCAGCCGGTCTCAGTCAATCAGTGCGTCCAGTACTCCACTGCCGTGCAGCTCGCCGGAGCACCGGAACTGAACCAGCGGATGGTGTCGCAGTGCGTCGGATCGGTGGGGCCGGCGGGCATGCTGCTGGCCGATGACACCGAGATGTACGAACGCAATCAACTCGGGATCGAGGCGCTGCAGCCGGAATGGCTCGACGTGCGGCGCGGACTGCACCGGGAGCGGGTCGACGACAACGGCTTCACCATCGGCTCGGCCACCGACGAAACCGGCATGCGGGGCTTCTGGTCGCACTACGCATCGATGATGGAGGCGCCGTGACCAACGCCATGGATACCGACGCCAACGCCACCGACGCCCTGGTGGACATACCGGGCGGGTACGACCTCCGCGAGGTCGAGCAGTTCCTCTATCGCGAGGCACGTTTCGCCGACGAGAGCGACTACGATTCCTGGGAGGCGTTGTGGACCGACGACGCGCTGTACTGGGTTCCGGCGGGCAACGACGATGCGCATCCCCTGGAACAGATGTCGGTGATCTACGACAATCGGAACCGAATCTCCACCCGGCTCAAACAACTTCGGACCGGGAAGCGCTATGCCCAGGCGCCTCCGTCGAACCTGCGTCGGATGATCAACAACGTCGAGCTGCTCGGCGGCCGCGCCGCGGAGTCGATCGCCGAACCCGATCTCGAAGTGGGGGCGAACTTCCTCGTCCTCGAGTCTCGCCCCCGCGGCAACCACCTCTGGGGCGGCCGCGTGACGTACCGTCTCCGCCGCGTTGAGGGGGCGCTGCGGATGTCCTACAAGAAGGTGGTGCTCGTCGACAAGGACAAGCCCATACCGACGCTGGGATTCCTGATCTGATGAGCATCGAATTCAGCGGAAGCGGACCCGTCGACGTACCAGGAATCGGTCCGGTGGTCGAAAGCGAGTTCGCCCGCGTATCGGTCAACGTCGACGATCAGGGGAACTCGCCAAGGCTGCGCGTGGAGGACCTCCGCACCGGCCGGGTCCGTTATCTCGACGCCCTGGAGCTGGAGACGATCGTGTGGTTGCCAGAAGGCATGCTGGCACAGCTGCTGGATCCGTCCGCTGACCGCTGGCGGGGGGACGAATGAGGCGCGCCGCCATCGTCGCGCCGGTCCGCACCGCGGTGGGCACGTTCGGCGGAAGCATGCGCCCCCTGCGCGCCGAGGACCTCGCCGCCAAGGTCGTCGAGGCAACCGTGACACGTAGCGGTGTCGACCCCTCGCTGATCGAGGATGTCGTCTTCGCGCAGTCCTACGCCAACTCGGAGGCGCCGTGCATCGGCCGCTGGGTCGCCATGCACGCGAACCTTCCGGTCGCGGTGCCGGGTCTACAGATCGACCGTCGCTGCGGCGGCGGGCTGCAGGCCGTCATCACCGCCGCGATGACGGTGCAGACCGGCGCTGCCGACGTCGTCATCGCCGGCGGCGTTGAATCGATGAGCAACATCGAGCACTACACGACCACGGCGCGTTGGGGTGCCAGAACCGGTAACCAACTGCTCTACGACCGGCTGGACCGCGGCCGCGAAAGATCACAGCCCGCATGGCGTTTCGGCGAGATCAGCGGAATGATCGAAACGGCGGAGAACCTGGCGTCGGACTACGGCATCAACCGAGACGCCGCCGACGCATTCGCGGCCCGCAGCCACGAACGCGCGGCTGCAGCCGCCCAGCGCGGCGCGTTCGACGACGAGATCGTTCCCGTCGAGGTGCCGCAACGCCGGAGTGACCCAGTGCTCGTCGAGCATGACGAAGGCATCCGACCCAACACCACGGTCGACTCCCTGGCCAAGCTCCGCACCGTGATGCCCAACGGCACGGTGACCGCTGGCAACGCAGCGCAGCAGAACGACGCCGCGGCAGCGTGCCTCCTCGTCGCAGAGGACAAGCTCGAGGAATTGGGACTGGAGCCGATCGGCTACCTCGAGGGCTGGGCCGCGGTCGGATGCGAGCCGTCACACATGGGGATCGGCCCCGTGGGCGCCGTCGAAAAACTCTTCAGCAGAACGGGTTTCGGATTCGATGAGCTGACCCTCATCGAGATCAACGAGGCATTCGCGGTCCAGGTGCTCGCCGTCCTGTCCGGGTGGGGCGTCAAGCTCGCCGACGTCGACGACAGGCTCAACGTCAACGGATCCGGCATCTCCCTCGGGCATCCGATCGGCGCCACCGGGGTGCGCATTCTCACCACGATGCTGCACGAATTACAGCGCAGAGGCGGCGGATTGGCCTTGGAGACCATGTGCATCGGCGGCGGGCAGGGCATCGCCGCGCTGTTCCGGGGAGTCGCACGATGACCTCGCTGATCGCCTACGCCACGTATCTGCCGCGGTACCGCCTGGCGGGTGCGGATGTCGGGCTGCGGCGCGGAGACCGCGTCGTCGCGTCCTATGACGAGGACAGCACCACGATGGCAGTTGCCGCGGCCACGCGTGCAGTCAAGGGGCACCCGCTGCCGACCAACCTCTACTTCGCGACCAGCAGCCCTGCCTACGCCGACAAGACCAACGCGGCCGCCATCCACGCGGCATTGGGTCTGCCGTTCGCCGCGTTCGCGACCGATTTGGGTGGCACCGGCCGCAGCGGATTCGCCGCATGGCGCTCCGCCGCCGCGACGGGCGGCCTCGCGGTGACCGCTGACGTGCGCGTTGGCAGGCCCGGTTCCGCCGACGAACGACTCGGCGGGGACGGCGCGGCGGCGCTGCTGTTCGGTGACGGTCCGGCGATCGCCGACATCGTGACGACGACGTCGTTCACGGCGGAGTTCCTGGATCGCTGGCGTTCGCCCCGGTCGATTACGGGGGAGCAGTGGGAGGAGCGCTTCGGTGCGGATCGCTACTCGGCGCTGATTCGCACTGCCGCCGAACGGATCCT
>DASRJA010000345.1:0-19460 GCA_035649695.1 Mycobacterium sp.
TTGGCGCCCAGCCGCGACTTGTCCGGGGTGCCGTCGAGATCGACGAGCGCCTGATCGACCAGCCGCTGATCGTCCGCGCTCAGCCCGATGACCGCGGGCGCGATCTCGTCGAGCACGGCCTGCACCGCCTTCTCGACGCCCTTGCCCCCGTAGCGGCTGCCGCCGTCGCGCAGCTCCACCGCCTCGTGCTCGCCGGTCGACGCGCCCGACGGCACCGCGGCACGGGCGAACGTACCGTCCAGCAGGGCCACTTCGACCTCGACCGTCGGGTTGCCGCGGGAGTCGAGGATCTCGCGGGCTCCGACCTGCTCGATGATGGGCACTGGCTTCTCCTTGATCATGGGGCTGGACTGAATTGAGCCTAGAGGGTGTCGAGCAACTTGTTGGGGTGGAGTCGGCGGAGTAGTTGGGGCGATTTGGGTGAGGGTGAGAAATCCTTCGTAGGGGGACCACCCACAGGATGCGCCGAGATGCTCGCGCGACAGGCGCCCAGGAGGGGTCTGAGGAATCAGGGCCGCAGCGCGGTTGTCGCTGTACAACGGCCGGCACACGTGAGGGCCGACGGTGATCACGCGGGTGGACACTCAGGCGAGGCCAAACTGATTGTCGGTCGGCGGTGGGATGCTCGCGGGTGAGATGAGCCGGCACACCACGTTCAGGTTCTGCCTCGACCCGACGGTCGAGCAGCGCGAGGTGCTCGCCCGGTACGCCGGGGCGTCAAGGTTCGCATTCAATCAGTGCCTGCACATGGTGAAAACCGCTCTCACCCAACGCAAGAATGACCCCGATATACAGGTGCTGTGGACAGGATTTGATCTGATCAACGCGTTCAACGCGTGGAAGAAAACCGAGGACGCGGGCCGAGTGTTCACCGTCAACACCCGTGGCGAAGCTGAGATCGTGGTCACCGACCTGCGCTGGTGCTCTGAGGTGTGTCAGCAGGTGTTCGAGGAAGCCGCTGTGGATTGTGGTCGCGCTTTGGCCGCCTGGTCGGACTCGCGATCCGAAGGCAAGGGCAACAGGGTCGGCTTCCCGCGCTTCAAGAAGAAAACCAGCGCGACACCGTCGTTTAGGCTGCGCAATAAATTCAGAAAGAGTCGCCGGCCGGCGATTCGAGTCGGCGACAACGACCGCTCGCGCTCGATCACCCTTCCTGGCATCGGACAGATCGGGGTGCATAACGACACCCGCCGATTGCGGCGCATGATTTCCAACGGCAGGGCCAAGATCCTGTTCGCCACCGTGACCCACCACGGCGGGCGCTGGTGGATATCGCTGAATGTAGCGGCCGCTGAGCTGCACGCCGCACACCTCCATCCAGTCCGCGATCCTGGAGACGCTGGCGGGTGGGTCGGTATCGACCGTGGATTGTCAGCGTTTGCGGTCGCCGCCACCAGAGACGGCGAGGAGGTCGCTCGCATCACCTATGCCCCCAAGGCGCTGAATGCCGGGATGAAACGGCAGCGGCGGCTGGCGAAATCGTTGTCGCGCAAACAGAAAGGATCCCGTAACCGCCGTGGCGCCGCAGCCAAGCTCGGGCGCCATCACAATCACGTTGCCAATGTGCGCCGCCATTTCTTGCACCAGGTGTCCAACGAGTTGGTCAAGACCCACGACCGGCTCGTGATCGAAAACCTGAACGTGTCCGGGATGCTGGCCAACCATCGCCTGGCCCGTGCCATCTCCGATGCCGGCTGGGCCGAATTCGCCCGCCAACTAAGCTACAAGCAGGCCTGGCGCGGCGGCGAAGTCGTGATTGCGGATCGGTGGTACCCGTCGAGCAAGCTTTGTCCCGCCTGCGGTGCCATCCATGTCAATCTGATGCTCGCCGACCGTGTGTTCACCTGTGGCTGCGGACGTTCCGCTGACCGCGATCTGAACGCCGCGGTGAACCTCGCGCGCTGGGGCCAACAGCATCACCTCGATCCGCGGACCCCGAAGCAACGGGGCCGGGCCACCAACGCCCGCCGACGGGACGGCGCTGACCAGCACCCCACGCGTGCCGGTGAAACCAGCCCGGTTGAAGCGGGAACTGACGTTCACACCGCACCAGCGGCCTGAACCGATGACGCCCGAGAAGGGCGGTGCCGACACTCGCCAGAGTGTTCGACACGCTTTAGAGCGTGGACCCGCCCGCGTCGTGGTTAGAGGGGGTGTCCGTTCGCATACGCCGTCGCCCAGTCCCGCACGGTGCGGGCGTACTGGTCGGAGTGGTTGTAGGCGTGCAGCGCGTCCATCCAGCCGCGGGGCTTGGCCAGGTCCTTGCCGCGCCAGCACAGGTAGCCCGCCGCCGACAGCGCTGCGTCGTCGAAATTGTCCGGGCTGATGATGCCGTCGTTGTTGGCGTCGACGCCATAGAGCTTCCACGTCTCAGGGATGAACTGCATCGGACCCATGGCCCTGGCGTACTGCGGATCACCGTCTGCGTCGCCGTCGTTGTCGATGATCTCCAGGTTGCCGTTGGTGCCGTCCAGTCGGACGCCGCGGATGGGCGGCGTGACGTCGCCCTTAGGCCCGATCACCGCGCCGCGGTAAGTGCCGTGGTGGCTCTCCACCTGCCCGATGCCCGCCAGCGTCGTCCACGCGATGTGGCAGTCGGGGTTCTCCACCTCCGCGACGCGGGCGGCGTAGGCGTAGGCCTCCAGCGCGGCGACTGGCATGCCCAGAGCAGGAGCCCGCTGGGCCGCCCATTCGTGCAGCTGATCGGCGGGCCTGCCCTTGGCGTGGGTATCGATCTTGGGGACCGGGTCCCCTGCGGGCGGCGGCACCCCCTCGGGAATCGGCGTGCCCAGTTGCCACGAGCAGCTGGAAGCCATCAGCAGCGCTGTCGCGCCTACTACCGCGACAGCCCGCAGCCAACGCACTGGCGACACCGGACTCCCTCAAACCCACTCTGGTCGTTGCCCAATCGTCCCACGCGTTCAGACCAGATCGGCAATCGTCGCCGGACGTGTACCTTCCCGAGTTGCCCCCTGCTAAGGTGAGGCACACCTTGCTTTGGGCAGCCAAAGCAAAGTGCGCGGGATACGGCGTAGCGAGGACAATTCGATGACTGCTGGTACGGGCGTTGGTGTCAGTATTCAGGCCGCCGCACCCAACATCACGTCTCAGCTGTTCGGCAGCGGGTTGATCGGCCTGCGCGAGGGTCTCGAGGCCGCCATCGTCGTCACGATCCTGGTGGCATTTCTCGTCAAATCCGAGCACCGCGATGCGCTCAAGTGGGTGTGGCTGGGAGTCGCCGCAGCAATCCTGATGACGGTCGCGGTTTTTCTGGTGATCCAATTCGGCGAAAACACGATTTCGGGCCTGGCGGCGGAGGCCATCGCCGGCATCGCCTCGCTCGTGGCGGTCGCCATCGTCACAACGATGGTCATCTGGATGAAGAAGGCCGCCGCGTCGATGTCGGGTGAGCTGCGCAGCGAGATGGCCCGCGCCCTGGAAACCGGCTCGCTGGCCGTGCTGGCACTGGCGTTCTTCGCGGTCGGCCGTGAAGGCGTCGAGACCGCCTTGTTCATGGTCGGCTACGCAGAGGCCCAGACGTCATGGCCACTCATCGGCCTCGTGATCGGAGTCTTGGCCGCCGCCACGATCGCCTACGGCATGTACGCCGGCGCCGTCCGCATCAATCTCGCCAAGTTCTTCAAATACACCGGCGTGTTCTTGATCGTCGTCGCCGCGGGAATCCTGTCGTACGGTGTGGGCGCCCTGCAGACGGTCGGCTGGCTACCTGGCCTGAGCGCCAAGGCATTCGACATCAGTACATGGTTCAACTGGTCGTCCTGGTACGGCGAGGTCGTCCAGGGCGTCTTCAACGTCACGCCCACCCCGACCGTGCTGCAACTCGCCGCCTGGCTGGCCTATCTCGTCATCGTGCTGACGATCTTCCTGCGGCCGACGAAAGCCCCTGCGAAACCCGATCCTTCACCACAACCCCTTCCCGAATCCGAAAGGTCGACCACGTGAAGCTTTATTCGTCCCTCGCCGTTGCGACGGCTGCGCTGGCGGGGCTTGCACTAACGAGCTGCCAGGCCAAGGAGGAGGCAAAGCCCGCCGATCCGGGCAAGAGCGCCCCCTCCGAAATCACGGTCACCGCATCCGACTCGACGTGCGAACTCTCGGGCACTGAAGCATCAACGGGGCCAAGCATATTCGTCATCACCAACAACGGCGACAAGGTCACCGAGTTCTATGTGTACGGCGAGGGCGAACGGGTGATGGGCGAGGTCGAGAACATCTCCCCCGGACTGCAGCGCAAGCTCATCGTGCAGCTTGCCGAGCCCGGCACCTACCAGACCGCGTGCAAGCCGGGCATGGTCGGCGACGGCATCCGCGGCGACTTCAAGGTCACCGGTGACGCCGTAAAGGTCGATACCGAGGGCAAGTTCAAAGAAGCGTCGGACAGCTACAAGCGCTACGTGAACAGCCAGACCGACGCGCTGATCGCCGCCACTGCGGTGTTCGTCGATGCGGTCAAGAAGGGCGACGTCAACGCGGCCAAGGCGCAGTACCCGATCGCGCGCACCTACTACGAGCGCATCGAGCCGGTGGCCGAGTCGTTCCCCAACGATCTCGATCCCCGCATCGACCTGCGCGAGGCGGACTTGGAGCCGGGCCAGAAGTGGACGGGCTTCCACCGGTTGGAGAAGGACCTGTGGGTCACCGGCCTGCAGCCCGACAGCAATGCGATGGCCGACCAGCTGATGGCCGACGTGAAGGAGCTCGACAACGGCGTGAAGGCGCCCGAGTACAAGATCGACTCGACCCAGATCGCCGGTGGCGCACAGGGTCTGCTCGACGAGGTCTCCTCCAGCAAGATCACCGGTGAAGAGGACATCTTCAGCCACACCGACCTGTGGGATTTCAAGGCCAACGTCGAGGGGTCGCAGACGGCGGTCGCGTCGGTGCGGCCGATCCTCGACGAGCGCAACGCCGAGCTCGGCAAGAAGGTGGATCAGCGGTTCGCCGAGGTTGAGGCGCTGCTCGAAAAGTACCGTCAGGGCGACGGTTTCATTTCCTACGACAAGGTGACCGAGCCGCAGCGCCAAGAGCTGTCGCGGGCCATCGATGCGTTGTCCAAGGAGGTAAGCCAGGTGCAAGGTGTCATCGCTCCCCAATGACCCGACGCCGCCGGACGAGCGGCCGGGACTTTCACGACGGAAACTCTTCGGCGCGGCTGGGGTGACGGCGGCGGTCGTCGGCGCCGCGAGCGCTGGTACCCTCGCCGGCCGGGCGTCGGCGGCCAGCACTGACTTCGGCGGGCTGGACAAACCGATCCCGTTCCGGGGCGAGCGTCAGGCGGGCATCATCACGCCGCAGCAGGACCGCATGCACTTCTGCGCGTTCGACGTTACGACGGACAGCCGTGACGACGTCATCGCCCTGCTGAAGCAGTGGACCGAGATGGCCGAGCGGATGACGCAGGGCGAGGATGCGGTGCCGAACGGTGCGATCGGGGGCAATCCCTATGCGCCGCCGGACGATACAGGTGAGGCGCTGGGACTACCGGCGTCCGGGCTGACGCTGACCATCGGGTTCGGGCCGTCGTTCTTCGAGAAGGACGGTAAGGACCGGTTCGGTATCGCGAACAAGCGGCCTGCCGCGTTGGCCGACCTGCCGAAGTTCACCAACGAGATCATGGACCCGGCCAAGTGTGGCGGCGACATCTGCATCCAGGCGTGCGCGCATGACCCGCAGGTGGCCGTGCACGCTGTCCGCAACCTGGCCCGCGTCGGGTTCGGCACCGTCGCGGTGAAATATTCGCAACTGGGCTTCGGACGCACGTCGTCGACCACGCGCGAACAGCTGACGCCGCGAAACATGCTCGGGTTCAAGGACGGAACCAACAACATCAAGGCCGAGGACCACGACGCGCTGGACAAGAACGTCTGGGTGGCTGCCGGCGACGGTCCCGAGTGGCTGACGGGCGGCACCTATCTAGTGACGCGGCGCATCCGCAATCGCATCGAGGCGTGGGACCGTACCACTCTGAAGGAGCAGGAGCGGGTCATCGGCCGCCAGAAGGGCAGCGGTGCACCCAACGGCTACGACGACGAGTTCGCGCCGGTGGACTTCAACATCAAGGACGCCGACGGAATCCCACTCGTCGATGTCGACGCCCATATCCGGCTGGTGTCGCCCGATCACCTCAACGGGATCAAGATGTTGCGGCGCGGGTACAACTTCACCGACGGCTCCGACGGGTTCGGGCACCTCGATGCCGGGCTGTTCTTCATTGCGTTCGTGCGGAGCCCTGCGACGAACTTCATCCCGGTGCTGGCGCAGATGTCCGGCGACGCGCTCAACGAGTACATCTTCCACACCGGCACAGCCGTTTTCGCATGCCCGCCGGGGATTCGCGAGGGCGACAAGTCGGCCTACTGGGGTTCGACGCTGTTCGCCTGAGTTTCGGGGCTCCGGCACTAGGCGGTCTGTGCCCCTCGTTTTCGCGAAACTGCACTTGTCGCGCGACTCACTTCGCACTTTCCCGCAACAACTGCAGTCTCGCGGAGGCCCAATATGCGGTTAGTGCTGTCGGGTCTCAAAGTTCGTGGCGAAATCTCACGCGAAATGACGAACCAGCAGCACTGATCGGTTGGAGTCGCCAAGCAATGGATGGTAGTCCGGCCAGCTGAGTCGGGCGACGTGTTCGGCGTCGGCACTGCCAACCACGGCTAATTGGATTGAGTCGCTGTGGTTCTCGATGGGCCGCGTCCCTCCCCGCCGCGCGGCGACGGTTTGCACGTGAACGTCCGGATAGCGTCGTATCCAGCTATCGAGTCGCGTGTCGATCAGGAGGACCGGCGCCTTGCGTAGCCGGCCTTCCTCCATCGCTCGGTGCACGACGGCGTCGTTATCAGGCTCGTCGTTTCTTACGGCGGCGATCCAACCGGGGCCCGTCTGGGGTGCGCCGCCGGACCGGACGATCGCTACGGGGCAGTGCGCATGCTTGACAAGGGCGGCCGCGGTCGCGCCGAGTGGCATGCGCGCACACGGTCCCTTTCCCTCTGATCCGACGCACACCAGCGCAGCCCTGCGGGATTCATCGGTGAGCACGCAATCGGGGCGCCCGCGCACGATGGCGGTTTCGATTTGGATCGGCTTTCCCATGTCGTGGACGGTCATCTCTGCGCGGTATAGAGCCGATTCGGCGTGTTCGGCGCCGGAGGAAACGGCATCAACTCGCGAGCGGCACGTATGTTTCGCGACGCTGACGTATACGAGGCGCAGCGGCACACCGAGGTTGACGGCCTCGGCTACCGCCCAGGTGGCGGCGTCGAGTGCGGCTTGGGAGCCGTCGATGCCAACGACCACCGACTGTGATGGGGTCTGCTTTGTCATGTCCATGGTCGCGACTTCGATCGTTTCGCTGGGTGCGGCGAGGGTTTTAGTGGAGCGCGACGGGCACGGTCATCGTCAGCACGACCAGCATCAGCACTAGTAGGAACCAGCCGGCGCCCTGCCAGATCCACCAGCGACCGCATGCCCGCCAGATCTGATAGGTACGGACGAACGCCGCGAGGCCACCGAGCAGCAGGATCAGCGGGGAGCCGATCCCCAGTAGGTTGCGTTGAACGCCACCGCATTGCGCTAGCGCCTCGTCACCGGTCCCTGACTTGCAGCCGCTCACCCACAGCAGTCCCAACGCCAGGACCAGCATTGCGACAGCCACGATGACGCCGGCGAAGCGGAGGGCGGCAGTGAACGTCCGCTTCGCTTGCTCTCCATGCGAGCCGGACGACATGGTTGGAGTGTTCATAGTTGGATGCTTCACCTTTGCGCGGGAACGGTGTTCAAGTATCCGCCATGCGTGAAACTCGGGCGCCGGTGCGAATTCGACTGCCGCGCAGTCGGTATGCCTACCTTCGCGGTACTGTCTTCTACCCGCATCATCGGGAATGTGGTGTCGTCATTGCCGCTGCAGGAATCGCTGGCCGCCATGTGGTCTCCTTTCGCGTTCCAACCCGTGGGGGTGGTGATGATTTCGGAAACTATTGATTGAGCCGGAAGGGCTGGCCCGCAACGGTTTCCAAGGGCAGACTGCGAGGGTCGTCGGGGATCGGCGGGGCGTCGACATGCGGCGTCTCGCCGTTGGGCTGCGCGGCGGGTTCGGCGGGCGTCCTGCCTGCTGTTTCTGGGGCCCCGGATGGTTGTGGCGTGGCTTTTTCCAAGAACCGCTGCAGCTCCACGGGGAAGGGAAGCACCAGGGTGGAGTCAACTTCGTCGTAAAGCCGCTGCATCGTCACGTCTAGTCGATGTGCGGCGTCGGCGGCGTCGATCAGGTCGTTGAGCAGTCGGGGTGGCACGGTGTGCTCGTGCTTGTGGTGGATCTTGTGCTCCAGGTTGGCCCACAAGTCCATCGCGATCGTTCTGATCTGTAGTTCGACCGGCACGCGCTCGACGCGGTCGCCCAGGTAGACGGGGATCTCAAGGACCATGTGAAAGCTTTTGTAGCCGTTGGGCTTCGGGTGGGCGATGTAATCCTCAACCTCGATCACGGTGAGGTCGGCCTGCTGGCTGAGCAAGGTGGCGACCCGGTAGGTCTCTGAAATGAGGCCGCAGGTGACGCGGACCCCGGCGATATCGAGGACGTTGGTGCCGATGTCGTCGGCGGTGAGCGGGCAGCCGATGCGGGCGGCCTTACCCAGGATGCTGTTGGGCGATTTCACCCGGGAGGTGACGGCGCGGATCGGACAGTAGTGATCGGCGTGAGTGAGCTCGCGCTTGAGAATGTTGACCTTGGATGTCAGTGCGGAGGTAGCGCACTGATACGGCAGCAGGAACCGGGCGAAGTCGGTGTGCGCAGGCGTGAACTCGGTCTGCGATAGGTCGCCGACCACGCTGTGGGCACCATCGACGATCATCTTCGCCTCTTCTTCTCGCAACACTGCTAATATAAAGGAAGTATATCCGTTAAATATAAGAAGGGTAAGGGCTGGTGGGCGAAGAAGCAGATTCCAAGGCCGGGCGCAGCCGGCGAGATCGCCTGCCGCGCAACCGGCAACGTGAACGAGTGCTTCAGATGGTGCGTGCGCACGGCGACGCGATTGACGCTGTCGAGCTCGCCTCGCGGATGGGGTTGCACGTCACCACCGTGCGCTTCCATCTGGACGCGTTGTGCGACGAGGGAACGATCGAGCGCACCCGAATGAACCGGGACGGCGTGGGTCGTCCACGCACCGGATACCGCGCCGTCGAGGAGCGTCTGGACTATCGGATACTCGCCGAGATTCTCGCGATGGAGCTCGGAGAGACAGTGGAAACACGCGCTCGTCGTGCCCAGCGCGTAGGAGTGCAGTGGGCCGGCCGGATCGCAGGTTCGCAGGCCGAACCTGTTGCGGGCCAACGTGTTGCGGATACCGAGCAGGCGCTAGACCCGCTGGATCGAGGAGCGGTGTTGGCCACCGAGGTCTTCGACCGGATGGGGTTCGACCCCGAACTGGCTGCTGAATCCGAACCAATGGCATCGCTGTCGGCTGACAGCAAGCAGATCGTCGGACGCGAACGGGTCATTCGGCTGCGCGGCTGTCCGGTACGGGATTTGGCCCGAGCGCACCCCGAGGTGGGTTGCGGCATACACCTGGGATTGCTGCAAGGCTTACTCGACCATGCCGCGGCGGCCGGTGGAAAGCCCGACACGCGAACGCAAGGACTGTCGGCCAGACTCGACCCGTTCGTCGAGCCAGAATTGTGCATAGCCAGGTTGCACGCCTCGCGAAAATCCACGCGTGATTGAGGCATGGCATGTGAGAACCCGCTCACGACAGGCGATGACGGACTTGCGCCGTCCAGCGATTGCGCTGTAACGCATCCGCCCACAGTGGCCCCAGACCAACGCGGCCGGGGACTGCGTAACCGGCGGTGTCGCGGGACCCGCGTGCAAGGTGTAGGTCGCTGTGGTAGACGGGCTAGCCGGTCAGTTCTGTCAACGGCACGTCGGGGTCGGCCAGTTTCGATGGGTCGGGTTGCGCGGCGGAGCGCACCAGCGCCTCGATGGCGTCGGTGACATCCCATGTGTTGACGTTCATGCCGGCCAGCACCGTTCCGCCCTTCATCCAGAAGGCGATGTACTTGCCGCTGGCGACGTCGCCGCGGAAGACGACCTCGTCGTAGCCGCCACGCGGTACGTAGCCGGAATACTCCATGCCACTGTCGTATTGGTCGGAGAAGAAGTAGGGCACCTTGTCGTAGGCGGTGGGCGCGCCCATCATGTTCGCCGCTGCGACCGGCCCTTGGTTGAGGGCGGCCGACCAGTGCTCGAGACGCAGGTGAGTGCCCAGCAGCGGGTAGTAGGCGTTGGCGACATCGCCGGCGGCGAATATATCCGGGTCGATGGTGGCCAGGTGCTCGTCGACGACGACGCCGTTGTCGATCGGCAGACCTGCGGCCGCGGCCAACTCGATATTGGGCAGGATGCCGACGCCGATCAAGATCGTGTCGGCCGCCACGACGTCTCCGTCGGCCAGGCGCACGCCGGTCACCTTGTCGGCGACGCCGAGGATCTCGGCCACCCCGCTGCCGGGCCGCAGCTCGACACCGTGGGCGCGATGCAGGGCCGCGTAAGTCTCGGCCACCTCCGCGCCGAGGACACCCAGTAGGGGCAGCTTGCCCCTCTCAAGGAGAGTTACGTGACAGCCGGCGGCGCGGGCGGCGACTGCGGTCTCCAAGCCGATCCACCCGGCCCCGATGATGGCCACCCGCTGCGCAGATGCGAACGCGGCCTGCAATGCGTCGCTGTCGGCCACCGTGCGCAGGTAATGCAAACCGGGCAGGTCGGCACCGGGTACCTCGAGGCGCCGGGGCGAAGAACCCGTCGCCAGCAGCAGCTTGTCGTAGCCGAGCGTTTCTCCCTGCGCTGTGCGCACTTCGTGTGCAGCGCGGTCGATTTCGGTCACCCGTGTGCCCAAACGCAGGTCGATGTCGTGTTCGGTGTACCACTGCGCGGGATGGATGTAGATCTTTTCCCGCTCGGTGCTGCCCAGCAGGTAGCCCTTCGACAGGGGCGGGCGGTCATAGGGACGGTTGGCCTCGTCGCCGATGAGGATGACCTTGCCGTCGAAACCGTTGGTGCGCAGCGCCTCAGCGGCCTTGGCGCCGGCCAGTCCGGCTCCCACGATGACAAATGTCTGCTGTGCACTCACGTGCGTCTCCTCCTCGTTGTGTGGGCGGCATCGTGTTCACGTTGCGACCCGGCCGAATCCTGTTGCGGCGCTTGCCTCTCGCAGCCTCGTCGTAGCGCATCTGGTCGACTGGCCGAGTGGTGCGCAGATCGTCTGGACGCGTTTGGCGGGGGTCGCCGCATAGGTGATCATTGCTGCGCTAGCTGGTGGGCTTTGTCGCGCAATGCGATCAGCAGATCGGCGAACGACTGGTGAAAGCCGGCGACGCCTTGGTCTTCGAGGCTGCGCCCGACATCGTCCATGTCGATCCCCACCGAGCGCAGGTTTTGCATGACGTCGGTCGCCTCCCCCATCCCGGTGTCGATGGTGCGCGCGACGGTGCCGTGGTCCTCGAACGCGGCGATGGTGGCCTCGGCCATCGTGTTGATGGTGTCGGGGCCGATGAGGCTGTCGACGTAGAGGGTGTCGGGGTAGTCGGGGTTCTTGGTCGACGTCGATGCCCACAACGGCGATTGCGGGTGGGCGCCGAGGGCGGCCAGTTTCTCCCACCGCGGACCGGAGAATCGGTCCCGGAACAATTGGTAGGCCAGGCGTGCCTGCGCGATGCCGGCGCGTCCGCGCAGCGCCGCCGCGTCCGCGCCGCCGATCTGCTCCAACCGGTTGTCGACCTGGGTGTCGACGCGGCTGACGAAGAACGACGCCACACTGCGGACCGCCGGGAGAACACCCCCGCGTGCGGCAAGGGTTTCCAGGCCGGCTAGGTAGGCCTCGATGACCTGCTCGTAGCGGGACAGGGAGAAGATCAGGGTGACGTTGATGCTCAACCCGCTGCCGATCGTCGCTGCGATCGCCGGGATGCCCTCGGCGGTGGCAGGGATCTTCACCAGCAAGTTGGGGCGGGCGATGCGCTCGTGTAATCGGGTGGCCGCGGCGATCGTGGCCGTGGTGTCTCGCGCCAGCTCGGGGGCGACTTCGATGGATACGAAACCATCGCTGCCGTGGGAGTTGTCGTAGGTCGGACGCAGCACCGCCAGGGCGTCGGTGACGTCGTGCACGGCCAATTCCCAATAGGCATCCTCGATCGAATAGCCCGCGGCGGTGAGGGCGAAAAACTGTGCGTCATAGAGATCGGAGGCCCCGATGGCCTTGGCCAAGATCGTGGGATTGGCTGTCACCCCGCGTATCCCGTCGGCCACGTAGGCGGCCAGTGTGCCGTCGCGTAGGTATAGGCGGGTGAGGTTGTCCAGCCACGCGCTTTGCCGCTGCTCGGTGTAGAGCCGCTCGAGCTTGATCATCACGCACACCCACCCCGGTCGGGTGACGCGGTCATCGTGTCGTGTGCGAGGGCCGGCGACATGATCAACGCAGTCATGGTGCTGGCCGGTCAGGGGTTTCGCTGTCGGCGGGGACGGCTGGATGAGGTCGGCGTCGCCGACGCGTGCGCGCCGACGGCTGCGCGTCGTGCACCACCACACAGCACCGGTCAGGCGCCGGATCGAGCTCGGCGTGCGCATGCGGGTGACCACACCCTGCGATGACCCCCTCGACGAGGCGTAAGTTCAGCCCGCACACCACGTCTCGGTGGTCGGCAGCGACCAAATGAAACGGGCAATTCCGTAGATCGATGCGGCCATCGTCATCGGCGTGGGGCAGGTAGCCGCAGTTGCGAAGCGCGCCCACCACGCTTCCCCCGGTTTCCGCACCGGCACGCCGGCCGGCCTCATGCGCTGCGCTGTTCACGGCCTGCTGCACCGCTCCGCTGGCGTCCTGCTCAACGGATGCGACGAGTAGGCGAGCGAGGAGTTCGTAATCCCGGGGCGGCACGCTGACGGTGATCTCCTGGGCGGCGCGGGTGTAGAGCTTGGCCGGGCGCCCGGCCCCCGGTCCCCCACGCCCAGCGGGCCGTTGGTAGCTGACGGTCAGCAGTCCCGCCTCGGCCAACTTGTCCAGGTGGTAGGCCGCCAGCGTGCGTCCGATCGACGCGGCGGCGGCGGCCTGCTCACGCGAAACCGGTCCGTCGCTCTCGATCACGTACTCGTACAACTGCCGCCGCAGCGGGTCGTCCAGGTGACTCAGACCGTTCAGTGCGGCCAGGTCGGCGGGGCGGCTGATGGACATACGCCAACTCTAACACCAAAAAGTATTGACAAATAGGCGTCAGCGGCAGATTCTAAAACTAGTTCTGATTGGTCTTACAAAGGAGATTGCGATGACCGCTTCAGCGCTACCCGCCTCAGCCGCCCACGCCTCCTCCGGGGTGTTACAGCGCGCCCGCTCCGATCCGGCCTACGCAGCGTTCCTGTTGCTCCGGATCGGATTCACGGTGTTGCCGATCGTGTTTGGCCTCGACAAATTCACGAACGTGCTCACCAAGTGGGAGGTCTACCTGGCTCCGTGGATCGTGGACATGAGCCCGATCAGCGCGCACCAGGTGATGCTGGTGGTCGGGGTAATCGAGATCGTGGCCGGCGTGGCCGTGGCGATCAAGCCGCGATACGCCGCCTACATCGTCGCGGCCTGGCTGGCCGGCATCATCGTCAACCTGCTGAGCTACCCCGGCTTCTACGACGTGGCGCTGCGCGACGTCGGCTTGCTGCTAGCCGCGCTCACCCTCGCTCGGCTGGCCTTTGTGTACGACCCGGCCTGGCACCGGCGCACCACAGCGGGCACCGATTCCCCTGCCGCGTAGTCGACCTCACGTGCTGCCCTCCGTTCATCCGGCGCCACCTACGCCTGCGACGGGTGAACGGAGGGATCCTCTCGTCTCCGGAAGGAACCCGCCATGCATTCCACCGCCGCTCTGCGGCTCGTGCACGAATCACCCCATCGCGATCTTGCCGCCGCGGAAGTCGCCGCCGCCGCCTTCCTTCGTGCCCTGGGGGTTTCACTGGATTCGCAGAGCCTTGCCGGCACACCCGCGCGGATGGCGCGCGGCTACGCCGAGCTGTTCACACCGCGGACCTTCGATCTGACCACCTTCCCCAACGACGAGGGCTACGACGAACTCGTGATCTCGCGCAACCTGCCGCTGCGATCGGTGTGCGAGCACCACATGTTGCCCTTTGTCGGGATCGCCCACATCGGCTATCTGCCCGGCGAGCGCATCATCGGGCTATCCAAACTCGCCCGTGTCGCCGAGCATTTCGCCTGCCGGCCTCAACGCCAGGAACGACTCACCAAACAGATCGCCGATTGGCTCGACGCACAGCTGCAGCCCCGCGGTGTCGGCGTGGTCATCGAGGCCGAGCACACCTGCATGACCCTGCGAGGCGTGCAGGCCGCCAGGTCGGCGACCATCACCTCCACCCTTTTGGGCGCGCTGCGCGAAGACCCGCGATCACGCCAGGAGTTCTTCGCACTCACCGGCGCCAACACCTGACCAACAACGAACACCAACCCAGGGAGATGTCATGACTCAGCGACGAAAAGTCAAGGCGCGCCGGATCTATGACCCGGCCCTGCCGCAGGATGGCACCCGGGTCCTCGTCGATCGCATCTGGCCCCGCGGTGTGAGTAAAGCCCGCGCACAGCTCGACGAATGGTGCAAGGACATCGCTCCGTCCACCGAACTACGCAAGTGGTACAGCCACGACCCCGCGCTGTTCGAGGAGTTCGCTCACCGCTACCGCGACGAGCTGAGCGAGCCCGCCCACGCGGCCGCATTCGCGCATCTGCGCGATTTGGCGAAGGCAGGGACGCTAACCCTGCTCACCGCCACCAAGAACCCCGACCTGAGCGAGGCCGCGGTCCTCGCCGATCTGGTCGGTTCGGGCCAACGCCGGCCCGTCGGCTGAAACCCCACATCCCACCGGCGGTTCAGCCCCGTGGATGTGTGACATCGAGGACCCGGCCGCCTCAATGACTATGCACCGGTGAGGCATTCACGTCGCGTGTGGCGCTTGCTCACGTCGCAGCACGTACCACTCCGCGCAGCCGCGACGCGATCAGCTCGCGTGGGAGCCGGCTCGGGCTGGGATAGGCGACGATGACCCGGCCGTGGTCGGGGTCGCAGCCCTCCACGAACGTCAACCCGTTCTCGGTGTATGTGTAGGTGGCCGGATCGTGAGCTCGCAGACGATTGGTCACCCGCTCCAACTCGGCTTGGCTATCGGTGGCCCACATCAGGTATTCGATCCCGATAGGCGCCAGCCGCGGCCGCCGAGACGGGCCCGTCGAATGCAAATAGATCTGAAACCCGTCCGGGGTCAACAGCAGCGCTGTGTCGGGTTCGCGCAGGGCGACCCGGCAGCAGAACACATCGCGATAGAAGCTCACCGATCGGTCCAAGTCAGCTACCCGTATCACTGTCGACGCGACCGTCGTTGTGACGCCACCGATCGGGGCTGGTTCAGTCGCCTGCGTCATGGCCTCCGCCCCAATCTATTTAGAGTAAAATGCTCCTCTATAATAGCACTGCACGCGTTCAGCCGGAACGACTGAGTTGACGTGACAACCGCGACCTTCGGTCCATCAGCGACGACAACTTACGAGTGGTTAATTCCTTGCGGACAGCGGCAATTCGACTCGACACCGATATTGCCCCCCTGACGTTTCGTCGATCCCGGCGGAAGTGCACGGTGCCTCTGCTCCGCCCCGGCGGCCGACGGCGCGCGGTGGGGTCCGCAATGTCTTCGTCAAATGAAATCTCCCGTCGCAAAAAAAGCGTGACGTGCTGGCCGTGCTCATCCGCCGGAGGGGTTGCTCGTGGGTGCGGCCGGCGTTGCGCGTTCTGCGGCCGGGTTGGAGTGTTGGTGGCGGCCGACGTGGGCTTCGGCGCGCATCCGGTCGGCCATGTGCGGGTAGTGCAGTTCGAAAGCGGGCCGCTCCGAGCGGATCCGGGGCAGTTCGGTGAAGTTGTGCCGTGGCGGCGGGCAGGTGGTGGCCCATTCCAGGGAGTTGCCATATCCCCACGGGTCATCGACGATGACGACCTCGCCGTAGCGGTAGCTCTTAAAGATGTTCCACACGAACGGCAGCATGGACGCCCCAAGGGTGAACGCCCCGATCGTCGACACGATGTTCAACGTGGTGAATCCGTCGGCGGGTAGGTAGTCGGCGTAGCGGCGCGGCATGCCTTCGTTGCCCAGCCAGTGCTGCACCAAAAAGGTGGTGTGGAAACCGATGAACGTCAGCCAGAAGTGCAGCTTGCCCAGCCGCTCGTCGAGCAGCCGGCCGGTCATCTTCGGGAACCAGAAGTAGATGCCGGCATAGGTGGCGAACACGATGGTGCCGAACAGCACGTAATGGAAGTGTGCGACCAGGAAATAGGTGTCGGTGACGTGGAAGTCGATCGGCGGGCTGGCCAGCAGCACCCCCGACAGACCGCCCAGCAGGAAGGTGACCATGAAGCCCACCGAGAACAGCATCGGTGTCTCAAATGTCAACTGCCCGTGCCACATTGTGCCGATCCAGTTGAAGAACTTGATCCCGGTCGGGATGGCGATCAGATACGACATGAATGAGAAGAACGGCAGAAGGACGGCGCCGGGGGCGAACATGTGGTGCGCCCACACCGCGGTCGACAGCGCGGCGATGCTCACGGTCGCGTACACCATGGTGGTGTAACCGAAGACCGGTTTGCGGCTGAACACCGGAACGATCTCGGTGATGATGCCGAAGAACGGGATCGCGACGATGTACACCTCGGGGTGGCCGAAGAACCAGAACAGGTGCTGCCACAGGATCACTCCGCCGTTGGCGGGGTCATAGATGTGACCGCCCAGGTGCCGGTCGAACGCCAACCCCAGCAGCGCGGCCGTCAGCAGCGGGAACGCGATCAGCATCATGACGCTGGTGACCAGGATGTTCCAGGTGAAGATCGGCATCCGAAACATCGTCATCCCCGGCGCACGCATACAGACCACGGTGGTGATCATGTTGACCGCGCCCAGGATGGTGCCCAGACCGGCGATGGCCAGCCCCATGATCCACAGATCGGCGCCAGCGCCGGGCGAATGCAGCGCGTCGCTGAGCGGAGTGTAGGCGGTCCACCCGAAGTCGGCCGCGCCCCCCGGGGTGAGGAAACCACCGACGGTGACCAGCGCGCCAAACAGGTACAGCCAATAACTGAGCGCGTTGAGCCGCGGGAACGCCACGTCTGGCGCGCCGATCTGAAGCGGCAGAATGCAATTGGCGAAACCAAACACAATCGGGGTGGCATACAGCAACAGCATGATCGTGCCGTGCATGGTGAACAGCTGGTTGTACTGCTCATTGGACAAGAACTGCAACCCCGGCGCGCCCAGCTCCGAGCGCATCAGCAGAGCCATCAACCCGCCGGCCATGAAGAAGCCGACAGAAGTGACCGTGTACATGATGCCCAGCAGTTTGGGGTCGGTGGTCGTGAGCACCCGGTACACAAACGATCCCTTGACTCCGCGCCGCGGCGGGAACGGCCGGGTCGGTGTCAGTTCGACGACAGCACTCACGGTGTGCCCAGATCGGCGCGGGGATGGGCTATCTCGTGCGCCATGTGCATCACCACTTCCCCTTACCCAAATCCTATTTAACTGACTATAGCCCGTTAAATAGGATCGGGGTAAGGGCGCAGGCACTAGCGCCCCGCGGCATGCGAGGCCGCTGCCGCCTAGCGCACTGCTTCACCCATCGGCGCGTTAACAATCGGCGCGTCAAGGCCGTTCGAACGCGAACACTCCGTCGGCAACGTCGTCACAGGGTTTCTCCAACGTCGATGACGTGGTGTCAGAGCAGGCCGGCGAGGTCGGGTTCGGTGATTCGGACGATCCGGATCCGCCACAGTCTGTCGGATTGGCTGCCCTCCAGATAGCGCCAGTCATACGCGCCGGGGCGGTCGCGGGCGAACTCCTCGCGCAGGTGTATCGGGTCGTGGCTGTTGACGAGTACGAACGACTCGCCGGCAGCCAGTGCGTCGAAGCGGGCGAAGATCAACGGGTGCCGTTGGGATTTGGGAATCTGGCGCACGTCGAGCTCGTCGGCGTCATCGGCTGTATGCGGATCGTAGAGAGTCATGAGCACATACTATTCCTACAAGTGGTAATTGGAGTAATGTCGTGGGCATGACATACGTGATCGGAGCGCCGTGCGTGGACATCAAGGACCGTGCCTGCGTGGATGAGTGCCCGGTGGACTGCATCTATGAGGGCGCACGGATGCTTTACATCCACCCCGACGAGTGTGTCGACTGCGGCGCGTGCGAACCGGTATGCCCGGTGGAGGCGATCTACTACGAAGACGACCTGCCTGAGCCGCTGCGGCCCTACATCGATGAGAACGTCAAGTTCTTCACCGACACTCTGCCGGGCCAGACCGATCCCCTGGGATCACCGGGGGGAGCCGCGAAACTCGGTGCCGTCGATGCCGATACCCCGATGGTGGCGGCTCTGCCGCCGCAGGGCGACTGATGCCCACCGACGCAACCGCGCCCGCACCGGGGATGGGTCCCCCGGGCCGCCGCGACGTCATCCTGGCGCTGCTGCGGGCCTCGGCCCAGCCGCGCAGCATCGCCAGCGTTGCCGACGAACTCGGCGTGCACCCGAACACGGTTCGCTTTCACATCGACGCGCTGCTGCGCACCGGCCGCGTTGAACAAGTCCTCGGTGACTCCGCCGGCCGCGGCCGTCCCCCGATCCTGTTTCGCGCCAGCCGCCGGATGGACCCGACAGGGCCGACGAACTATCGGCTGCTCGCCGCCATTCTGACTGGCTATGTGGCCCGGGAACCCGATGCCGCCGGCATCGCCGCCCAGTTGGGCCGTTCGACGAGTCCGGCGCTGGTGGCGTCCTCCGGCCAGCGCCGGGCGCCCTCGAAAACCCGCGCAGTCACCGAACTGGTGGAGTTGTTGGCGGAGTTGGGTTTTGAGCCCGAGCCCGCCGAGGGTCCGCGCACGCGCGAGATCCGGTTGCGGCACTGTCCTTTCCAGAACTTGGCCGAACAACATGGCGAGGTGATCTGTTCTGTGCACCTGGGCCTGATGCAGGGCGCGTTGAGCGCGATGCGGGCACCGGTCACCGTGGATCGTCTCGAGCCGTTCGTCGAGCCCGACCTGTGCGTGGCGCACCTGGCGCCCGCACCGTCCCGTGATCGGGCATCGTGACCGAGCTCGCTATCCGGGTGGCTGCCGCGGCGACGCTGATCTGGCTGGGCATGGTGTTGGCGATCTCTTTCCTGGAGGCACCACTGAAGTTTCGCGCCGAGGGCCTCGAGTTACGGGTGGGCCTGGCCATCGGGCGTATCGTGTTCCGGGCCCTCAACATCGTCGAGGTCATCTGGGCGGTGGTCATCGCGGTATGCCTGAGCGTCGGCGGACCATCCGGCCCGGTTCTCAGCCTCGCTGCAGTAACGGCGGTACTGCTCGCCGTGCAG
>DASRJA010000346.1:0-8137 GCA_035649695.1 Mycobacterium sp.
CAGACGATGCTCGAAGCCAGTGGCAACGAGATGTTTCGGGCGCTGAACGGCGTCGTCGCCGAGCTCCTCGCCGGGCGCACCCATCACGGCATGATGCCCGACCTGCCGAACCCGGCGGCCATCGAACTGCACGACGAGGTCGCCCGCGCGATCCGGATGCGGGACGAGGAAGCCGCCGAGCGCGCCATGCGCGCGATCATCGATGAGGCGACATCGGCGGTGGCCGAAGAGTTTTCAGAGCCGTCCTAGGGTCGGGGCGCGTAGCTGTACCTGATACTGCCGCCGCTGACCGTGGTGACCGTCAGGGTGAACGATGTCCTGTCTGAACCGGTGACGATCGTGCAGTCGACGGTGTTGCCCACCTTGCCCTCGAGGTTGCCTGCGCACTGTGCGGAGTCGGGCCGTCGCCCAAGTTGTCTCTCGACCTCGCCAAGGAGCGAACTCGCGACTTCCTCCTTGGTGAGCAGCGGCACCACGTCGAAGTTCATCATCAGACCCTCGACGCTGTTCACTTCGACCGTGCGCCGCAGGCTCACCCCGCCCGCCTCGACGTCACAGTGCGCGGTCGCACCGACCTTGCCGTCCAGGCCCGATTCGCACGACACCGACACGAACTGCGCGTGGGCCGCGTCAGCGATAAGCCGTGAGACCGCCTTCTCCAGTTGAGTTTTGGACAGCGCTGGGCTCATCTCGTAGTTGATGGTGCTGCCGTCGACACTGGTGACCGTGATGACCGGCTCGAAGCTGTTCGTCGGGCTCATCACGACCTCACAGCGCGCCGTCTTGCCGACCTCGCCGACCAGATCCTGTTCGCACCTAACCGATTCCGGTTGTTCGCCGGCCTTGGCCAGCCGATTGGCGATGTCAGTTTGCAGAGCCTTCTTGTCGACGGTAGGCGGGCCACCGATTCCGACGCTCGCATCACAGCCAGAGACCAGCGCCCATATGGTCGCCAACGCGCCCACGGCTGTAATCTCCGCATGCAAGGGCCGCCTCCTGGACCGTTGCTGGCTCGCCGCCACCCGGGCGTTTGCACGGACCATAGCAAGTTGGCTGATGACGTGATGGTTAACTGCGAAAGTGGCCAGACTACCTTCGCTCGCGCGCCGCTTCTTTGATCGCTTCGAACCGGTGCACGCCGTTACGTACTTCGCGCCCGAGGCGCGAACCGCGCTCGACGGGCTGGGATTTCGCGGATTCTGGATGGGCTACTTTGCCGCTCGGTCCGCCCCGTTCGGGGTGGTGGCGACGGAGGTCGTCACCGCCGCGTTCTACAACTTCGCGCCAGAGCGCGTCGCCAAGGCACTGCCCGCGGCATGGGATGTCGCGTCACCATCGGACGTGCTGCGTCTCCGCCGGGATTCGGCAGTGGCGGCGCTTCGCCGTTACGGCGTGACCGACACCGAGGCGGCCGCGGCGGCCGAGCTGGCGGAGAAGGCCGCGCGCAGCGCGCCACTCGACGGTCGGCCGTTGTTCGCGGCGAATGTCGCGCTGGACTGGCCGGACGACCCCGTGGCCCGGCTATGGCACGCGGTCACGCTGCTGCGCGAACAGCGCGGCGACGGACATGTGGCCGTCCTAACCGCGTTCGGCATCTCGGGCCGAGAGTCCAACGTGCTGCACGCGGCGGCGGGCCGAGTTCCGGTAGAGATGATCATGCGCAGCCGTGACTACGACGAGGAGCAGTGGCGGCACTACGGCGAGAGGCTGGCCCGTCGCGGGCTACTCGACGGCGACGGCGCGCTCACCGACGCTGGCCGAAACCTCAAGCAGCGCATCGAGGACGCCACCGATCAGCTGGCGCTATCAGCTTTGGAGGCACTGGATGACGACGAAGTCGAGAGGCTGTTTCAAGCGCTGACGCCAATCACACGTAAAGTGGTCGCCGCCGGCGATGTGCCCGCCGCGACCCCGATGGGACTGGGCCGCGACGACCTGCATGACGACAGCGCCCATCTGGCTTGACCACCTGCCCGCGAAGGTGCGTGTCTGCACCCCGACACGCCGTATTCTGCGGACATTTTGCGCACGTCCCCTACTTGCGTGTGGGCCCACGCGGGACGCTGCGGGACGTGCTCGCTGGATTGCTCATGTACGCTCCGCGCTGATGCGGATCATCGTCACGGGCGGCAACAGCGGAGTCGGGAAGGCAACCGCAGCCGCGCTGGCCGACAGCGGCCATAGCGTGGTGATCGCCTGCCGGAGCATCGAGAAGGCCGAGCAGGCGGCCGCCGACATGTCGGGCGATGTCGAGGTGGGACAACTCGATCTCGCCGATCTCGCCAGTGTGCGTGCATTTGCAGAGTCGGTGGAACCCGTTGACGTGCTGGTGAACAACGCAGGCGTCATGGGTCTGCCGCTGACCCGTACGGCCGGCGGTTTCGAGGCGCACATGGGTATCAACCACCTTGGCCACTTCGCCTTGACGTGTCTGCTCGGCGACAGGATCAAAGACCGGGTCATCTCTGTGGCGAGCGCGATGTACCTTTTTGCCCGCATCCATTTCGACGACCTCAATTGGCAGAGCCGCAGGTACTCCGCGATGACGGCATACGCGGAATCCAAGCTGGCCAACCTGCTGTTCGTCCGCGAGCTGGCCAACCGTGGCGTCCGGGCGTATGCGGCGGATCCAGGCATGACCGATACCGGTATCACGAGAAGCGCCGCAGTCGGGCTGCCCGTCGGCGAGCGAAATCCGGTGTGGCACATCCTGCAAAGTCCGGCACAGGGGGCGCGGGCGAGCCTTCAGGCGGTGACGACCGATCTGCCCAGCGGGACGTACCTGGCGCCGCGGTTCAACCAGTGGGGCAAACCACGAGTAACCGGTTTGCGCAAGAAGGCTCGCGATCCGGTGGCGGCCCGTCGGTTGTGGGAGTTGTCTGTCGAACTGACCGGTTGCGACTGGTCGCGCTGACCCTCACTGCGCGACGAGCGTGCGCGAAATGTACGCAGAATACGGCGTGTCGGCGTGCAGACTCGCACGTCCCCAGCTTGCGCGTGGGCCCACGCGGAGATGGGGCTAACGCTGGTTGCGGTTCCATTCGATCCAGCCGACACCCGTGCGACCGTCGTCGGTGGTGACCGTCGCCCATGCGCGCGGGAAGTGGCTGATGCGTCCGTCGGGCGCCGTCAGAAGCACCGGTGCGTGCCCGCGGATGTCGATAGTGGCCTTCAGCGCGCCGAAGTCGATCGTCGTCGTCTGCGGTAAGCCGTTGTCGCCGAACGTTTCCCGTGCCGTGACTGCCTGCAGTTCGACCAGCGGCCGACCCGTTTGCTGCAGATATCCGACCCCGATCGGCGGGGCGCCGGGGATGCGGATGTCGACGCCGTGAAGGTGCGTGCCGTCATCGAGATGCAGTGCGCTCCACACCCAGTCCATGGCCCACCAGTCGCGCACACCCCACGAGTGGTCGCGTTGACCGGCGACCGCCCGCAGCGGGATCTCCCGGCCATCGACGGTGATCGTGCCGCTCACCGTGCACGGGATCTCATAGCGCGGAGTGATCCGGTACTGATACGGCGTGCCGGCCGTCGTCCACACCAGATCCATCGTCAGCTCGACGGGTCTGCCGGAATCGCTGCGCAACAGTGCAGCCGGATCGTCATACGCCTGTCCCGTTCCTCGCACCGACACCGTACAGGCTTGCAGCGGTTCAGTGGCCTCGAGGCTGAGTTCGATCGCGCCGGTGTCATGGAAGTCGACCGCGGCGATGGTCGGCATATCAGGTCCGCATAGCAGCGCGGTGATCCACGCCGTCTTCTCGTTGGGCATCAGCCCCAATCGTATCCAGCCGCCGACACCCTGCCCGGGGTCGGTGAAGTCGAAGTACCAGCTCTCGTTCCACAACGGTTCGTCGGTCGGATCGTGGGCACCCTCGTCGTCGGCGACGGGCGTAAGCGGCACGGCTGCAACGGGTTCGGGCAGCACGGCCAGCGCATCCGTGTCGAGCACATGCTGACAATGCCGCCGCAGCATCACCATGAACATCTCGTCACCACGGCTGGTCTGCGCGACGAGCATCGACGAGATGATCGCCATCAACACCCCGAAGAAGCTCTGCCGACGCACCCCGTCACGCACCTCGTCGAGACTGAGCTTGGCTCCGAGCGCCTGATGGTAGGCCCGCAGCAGCGCGTCATAGTGATCGCGGCGCAGGCGGTCGGGCAGCGCGCAGCCGAGGAAGTATGCGACGTCGGTCATCGCCGGTCCCCACGTCACGGTCTGCCAGTCCACCACCGTGAGCGGGCGGTCGGCGCCAGCCTCGCCGAATAGCATGTTGTCCAGGCGATAGTCGCCGTGCACCAGCCCGGGTACCCGATCGGATTCGCTTGCGACGTAAGCATCGAAGGTTGCGACCAGCCGCTCGCACACCTCGCGATGCTCCGGAGCGATCTGATCGCCGTAGCGGTCAATGAACCCGGCGTACAACTGGCCGATCACTGCCTGGTTCATCGGCGACTCCCGGTTGAGCCAGTCGGCGTTCGCCATCGCGGTGTCGCCCAGCAGCGGGGCGTGCACCCGGCCCAGTTCCGACAGCGCCAGCATGGCCTGTTCTACTGTCGCGCCGCGGATCTCGTCACCGACGACGGCCGGGCCTGCGTCACCCAGCAGCAGGTGAAAGGCGCCCGTCTCGGTGTCGAAGGCGGCGTGGTGGCACGGCGCGATCGGTCCGTCGATGCCCGGTGCAATGTCGGTGTAGAACCGCACCTCACGTTCGTACAGACCGAGCGCGAGACCGGTCTGACGACTCACCGGGTCGGTGGCAGCGACCTTGAGCACCACAGAGTTCGGGCCGCCGGCGCCCTCAGCGTAGGTCAGCGCGACGCGGTAGCACTCGCTCATCTGGCCCGTGCCGATGCGTTCGACGGCGAAATCGCTGACCGATTGACCCAGCGTGGCGGTGAGCCATTCGGCCGTCAGATCGGCCGGCCGCTCCACGACGTCAGTGGTGCGCACTGGTCGTCGGGGTATGCGCGCCGGGCACGTCGAGTGACGGGTTGCGGTCGAAGAAGCCGAACGGCTTGAGCCAGAAGGACACCACGTCGACGGGCATCACCGGCCAGTCCTCCGGCCGTGTGATGTGGTGAATGCCGAACACGTACCACATCACCACATCGGTGTTATCGATGGACCTGTTGGCCAGCGTCCAACGACCCAAACCTGTGTCCCGCTTCGATTGATTCACGAATTCCCCTGCGGGCCACCGCTCATCGGGCCGGTTCGGCGTCACCCACAAGGTATGACCGATGACACTGGCGCGCTCGACGACGGGCGATTCGGGGTCGAACATCGGCGGAATCGCCCCAGTCGGAACCAATTTGTAGGCCGGGTGGGTGCCCAGCCCGTTGACCACGTTGGTGTTGACCACCTTCCAGGCGCGCTGCGTCGCGAAGTTCACATCCTGCTTGGCCTGGCTCTCGGTGCGCAGCGCCACGTTGCGTACGACGAGCGAAAGCCCGTGCGGATTGTCCCGGCCAATCGGTTCCGGATGCGACTCCGTCATGTAGACGGTGTTGTCGCTTCCGTCGATATCCATGTCGAGCCGGGCGACCAGAAAGTGTTGGTGAAACGGCGCATACGTGCGTTCGTCGACAAGCGTGCCGTTCGGATGGGGTTGGCCGGGCGCCAGCGGTGTGGTCACCATGATGCCGGTGGCCCGCACCTCGCATTCGATGTTGCCGTCCTGGTACAGCCGCCAGTACACGAGGTATTCATAATTGGCGACGGTCACATGAAACGAGATCGTCAGCCGACGCATCCGGCGCACCTCGGCGCCGATTTCGTGGTCAACGTGCTTCCACAGCACGGCGTTGTCTTCCTCATGGATACAGATCGCGTTGGTGATCGTGTATGGCTCGCCCTTGCTGTTGTGCAAAACGGCGTCCAGATAACGGATCTCGCCCAGGCAATCGCAGCCGAGTTCCAGCGACGTCGTCATGAAGCCCAGGCCCCACTCGCCGATGTCGAACGCCGTGCGGCGGTAGTGGTCGTCGGAGGGGTCGCGGTACGGGACAATCATCTCCGCGAACGACAACCGGTGTGCCACAGAGCGATTCCGGTCGCCGTCGCGGTAACCCACGGTGTGCAGGGTCATCCCCTCGCGGTGGTTGAAGCCAATGCGCAGCGACCAGTTCTGCCACTGCAGCAGATTGCCGTCCAACGTGAACGACGGCCCCTCGGGTTGGGTGATGTGCAGCGGCTTGAGCGGCTCACGGCGTGACGCCGAGCGGATCCGCTCCGGGATGCGGCTCGGCACGTATTCGCCCATCACCTCGGGTGTGTCGACGCCGCCGTTGTCTTCGACCCGTAGCAACTCCATCGAGTTGACGTCGACCACACAATGCAGCCCGCTGACGAGATTCGCGTAGGGGTTGGCGCCCGGCACGGCCTTGACCCAGGTGTCGGACCAGCCGAGCCGTCGGTCGCGGTACTCCGGCGGCGCCACCGCATCCCCGTAGGTCCAGGTGTCGAAGAACACCAGATCCATATCGGTGATGCCGCGTTTGGCCAGGGCGGCAATGAGATCAGGATTGGCGCGCAGCAATTGGTCGCACTCGACGAACTCGTCGACAGTGAAGTTCGCCTGCACGCCCGGAACGTGCTCGAACGACTCGACGCGGTCGTCGGTCAACGACACCACGCTCTTGTATGTGGCGTTGTCCGACCGGTGCAGGCAAATCACCTCAGCGCGTCGCGGCGGCCGCGGTCCGCCATCGTCGAACGCACGCAGGTCGGATTTAGCGGGTTCAGCCAGCTCCACCGACGCGAACCGCCAGCCATCCCCGACGCCGTGCTCACGCTGCAGGATCGACGCGACCGCCCTGAACTCGTCGGCGTCGAGCGGATCCAGTGGGTGAGCCACGGGGTTACGCAATCACATCCGCGCCGCGCCGCGCAGCCGATTCGGCGACGGCGTCAGCCGGTGGCCAGGGAGAATCCTTCCCATGCCTGTCTGCGCGCGGCGTGCGGGTCATATTCCACGCGGGGACGCCGGTCGAACACCATCACCGCGCGGTCGGCAGCGGTGTAGGCAGGCCAGCCCTCGCCCGGCGTGCCGGTTCGGCTGAAGGCATGCCAGCGAGCCCGCATGTCGTCGCTGACGCGCAGCGCAGTACGCCTGTCAGCTGCGGCAGTGAGCAGCCGGCCGAACTTCGTGCGGTAGACGTCGAACACCGCCAACAACTCGGTGGCATGCGTGGCGCCCAGGCCCGACCAGCGCAGCGTGCGCGGCGCGTAGTCGTACCGGTACAGGTATGTCGGGGCGTGTCTGCTGTGCGCCTCGGCGATCTGCCAAGCCGCCGATCCGAACGCGAAGTCGCCGCCGAACTGAATGCAGGCCGCAGGATCGGGATAGCCCGGGTACGCGGCGGTAATGCGTTCGCGCTCACCGGGTTCCGCCGCAGCCAGTAGCCGCTCAATCATCGGCTCGGTCATCGGCAGAAGCTTCAGGAAGCGGCCGAACAGCCTGGCCTCCTCGGCGTTGGTGCCAATGATGAGCGGCAAACGGTGCGCCGCGCCGACCCGCATCGCCTCAACCGGGTCCAGCGGCAGGCAGTCCGTGCCACGGGTCGGGCCGGCCGCAAACGCGCCGAGCATCTCGCGCTGACCCTGCCGCACCAGCCGGTCGAAGGCGTTGACCAGGTCCTCCGGCCGGGCTGTCAGCACGGCGTCGGCGCCGTCCTCCTTGCGGGCACCGAGCAGCGCAGCGAACTTGGTGGCGTATTCGGCGGCAATCTCGGGAGAGCGGACCATTCCAGCGGCCGTGCTCTCCGAAATCGCCTGAGCAAACAGGCCTTTGGCGGCCGGAACGGCGAGCAGCGTGGCGACGGCGTGCGCGCCCGCGCTCTCGCCGAAGATCGTCACATTGTCGGGATCACCACCGAACACCGCGATGTTGTCACGCACCCAGCGCAGCGCCATCACCAGGTCCCGCAGGAACAGGTTGTCGTCGAACGTGATGTCCTTTGTGGACAACGACGAAAGGTCGAGACAGCCCAGCGCGCCCAGCCGGTAATTCACCGAGACATACACGCAGCCTTCGCGCGCCAGCGCCGCGCCGTCATAGATCGGGGTTGCCGAACTGCCCATGAAGTAGCCGCCGCCGTGGATGAAGAACATCACCGGTAACGGGTGCGC
>DASRJA010000347.1:0-19249 GCA_035649695.1 Mycobacterium sp.
CGTTCGGATACACCGCCGTCGGTGAGCAAGTCGGCATGGCCCAGCGGATGGAATCGGTCGCCCCGCCGGGCGACGCCGCATCATCGCACCCCACGACAGACGCAACGACACCTGGGACGACTGGGACGGCCTAGACCCGCAAGGCGACTGGCCCGCGGAGGGCTAGCCGCACCGAAGGTATCCGGCGGCGCGGTCGGGCACGCTGACCCCGATGCCGGGCTGGCTCAGGGTGAGCAGCAGTTCGTGAACGACCTTGTGGCCGTCGGCTTGACGCGTTAGAACGGGTATCGGGCCGTGGTCTCAGTGGGCTACAGCGTCTGCGACCTCGGCGCTGTTAAAGGTTCTTCAAGAACGCCAAGGCTCGCGCCCAGAGGAGGCAAACAAGGAGCAACAGTCATGACCTTCTACCGCGACCCCGACACCCACAAACTGTTCACCGAGGACGAGATGCAGGCTCGCTTCGAGAAGCTTCGAGAACGACCTGCTGGGCCTGATCGGTAATGACCGTGACGAGGAGGCCCTGGAGATGACCTTCGAGGACTCCGCTGCGCGAGAGCACCTTTCTTTACGAACGACTCACCGCCACAACGACTTTCTGTGAAAGCCCGGGCTAGAGGAGGGCTGGGACGTAATACCCCAGCCCTTTGCTGTCTAATCTAGCCGCAGAGACAGGAGAGAGGGATGCAACGCAGCGCGTTGCTCCGGGCGGAGCTTGAGGATGCGGTGGCGGGGATGACCCCCGCCGCTCGCGCTGTCTTCGAGGACATACAGGGGCGGGATTTGGACGCAGATCCTAACTTGCCGGAGGACTTTCATGCGCTCACACCCATCGAGAGGACCAGCGTCATCGGGGCGGCAAAACTCCTGAAAGACCTTGCCGAGGCGGAAACGGCTGAGGAGGCCGACGATCAAAAACAACCTGACGGTGTTTCCCGACTAGAGCGACAGCTTTGGATTGGGTCTGTACTCATTTCACTTGCGTTCCTGATCGCAGTGGGCAGCATATTGGTTGGCGTGTATACCGCGCCGACAACGCCAGATCCTGCCGATACAGTCGTGACCACCCCCGACGAGGTGACACGTTTCCTGGATGCGCATGTTCCACCCCCGCAGCGTGGTGCCGAGCCGCCGGTTTTTATCCCCACGGGGTTGTATATCGAGTCCATCGAATTCAGTGGACCCTATACCGTGGAGGTGTCTGGGAATATCTGGCAGCGGTACGCGAACCAATTGCCCCAAGACCTTACCAAAGGCGTCCTCCTCCCCGAAGCCAAGGAACAGCCAACGCTCACAGAGGTGTACCGGGTGCGGCGGGGCAACGACGAACTCATCGGCTGGTCGTTTCACACGACGCTGCGCGAGCAATTTGATTATAGGAAGTATCCGCTAGGCCGCCACCAGATTTGGCTCCGGATGTGGCACCCGGACTATGAACGCAATGTTTACCTTACGCCGGACTTAGGAGCGTATACCTCGCTTGTGCCTGCTGCGTTGCCCGGGGTGGATACGGACCTCGTTCTGGAAGACTGGGATATTCAACAGAGCTTTTTTAGCTATCGCAGCCACCGCTACAATACGCAGTTTGGCATTCCGGGCTACGACGCGGATCAACTGCATCCCGAGCTGTACTACAGCATCGCTGTCAAACGGTACCTTTTGAGCCCTCTGATTTCGCGAACGATCGTGCCTATCGTGATCCTCATTAATCTGTTCCTCGTCGTCTTGATGATCGGCAGAGGGACCAAACGACGAGAGAATTTCGGCGTACGCCCGGCTGAGGTCATTTTTACTGGCGCGGCATTCTTCTTTGCCGTCCTTATCGCGCAAATTTCGCTACGTGACGAAGTGAAAGCATCTGGTTTAGTCTATATCGAAACCTTGTACGTCGTCACGTATTTCATCATTCTCGGCGTCGCCATCAACTCGGTGCTGCTGGTCGGGCGGCCGAACTTCATACTGTTTCGCCACCATGACAATATGTGGGTCAGGGTTTTGTATTGGCCCGTGACTTTCTTGACGATGCTCGTCATCACGTTACTGACGTTTCATTAATGGAGCGTGGGCTTGCCTCATTTACTAGCTACTTCGACCTGAAAAGTGGTGACCAGAAGGCCAGTGTGGGCCGCGATATTCCCGCACTGAAGACGATTCGGCCTCATCGCATTCCGGGGACAAGTCCCGGCGACTTTCCTTCAAAGGCATGGGCCGCCAATGTGGCCAGCAAGATGCTCGGAGGCGAGCACGGCGTCAAGGCACTGGCACCCAGCGGTGCAACGGTTGTCGTCTAGACGTTCACCGAAGTTCCCGTCGCGCTGCGCCAGGTGGCGATATCGCTGTTGGATATGTTGCCGACCAAGTCGCACACGACGAGCGAGGACGCCTACCTGCGCCAGACCACCAGGACCGTCGCGGCATCCCTGCATGAAGTCGTGTTTATCTCGGCGCAAACCCGACCGGGTGTGTCGTTGAACTGGCTATCAGGTCTGCGAACGTGCCATCCGCCGCTTTGTCGTAGCGCATATTCCAAGCATGCGAACCCTGACCCGATTTGTCGCCGCGGTGGTGACAGCCGCTGTGATGCCCGCGTGTTCGGTCATCGCCAGCTCCGTAGCGCATGCCGATCCGGTAGCCACGACGGCAACCGTGTTGAAGGTGGTCGACGGCGACACCGTTGACGCAGGTCGAGGACGCGCTGACAGCAGATCACAGGCCAATCGTTCTTGACGATTTCCACCACGTCGACCCGGCGCTTCGCGCTGCCATCGCGAAGGCGATCAAGCCGCTGCTGCGGAAGACGTTTATCGTGTTGGTCGCGATCCCGTCCCACTCGTTCGATCCGGCAAGAACAGTTGCAGACATCGGCGGGAGAATGACGCAGTTCAAGATCCCCGACTGGACGGTGGACGAACTAACCGCCATCGGAGAAAGGGGACTTCGCCAACTAAACGTAACCGATCCAAAGAACGAGTTGTCAAAACTTCTGGCAAACTACAGCTTTGGTTCGCCTCACATCATGCAGGAGCTGTGCTATGCGCTCCTCTCAAAGGGGCTGGATGTACATGAAACGGTGAAATCCAAGATTGCTTGGATTCCAAGCAATTTCGAACAGATCGTGGAGGACACGGCTACCGAATCCGAGCCGTTCGCCTTCCAGGCCATTCTGGCCGGGCGCAACACTAAAGGCGAGGGCCGTAAGGACATTCAATTGAAGGACGGCGGCATCACCGATAGTTACGGAATCACGCTCCTGGCTATTAGGGGCTTGATTCCTCCGATCATTCAGCGGTTCAAGGCAATTCGCCAAGCCGTCAGTGACCTTACTCGAGAGTCGATTGCGAAAGAACGGGTTGTTGCTGCGCTCCGGGGCATGGCGGCCGTCGCAGAGCAGAACAAGGGTGGCGCGGACCCCTTGTTTAGCTACCGGGATGAGGTTGCGTACATCGAAGATCCGCTGTTGGCGTTTTTCCTGAAATATGGCCGGTGGCGGGAGCACGCGGTGCGTGACGTTGGCGATAGCAGAGGCGTTGAGCGCCCGCTGTTTTAACCCCGCAATGGAATGATGTTGCCGAGCCGAGCGGCTGGCCGACTCATTGCGCCGAGCTTGCACATCTCGTCTGCGTGGTCAGCCTTCTTATAGACGTGCGTGTAGATGTGCTCAGTTGTCGTCGGCTTCGCGTGCCCCATGAATTCAACAACCTGGCGAACCGGAATCCCGGCGTCACCGCACAGGCTGGCGAGGTGCGTTTGCCCGCCATCAGCCCGAGAAGTTGGAGCTGCCCCTGTGTCCACAATCTGCCTGCAGCTACAGATAGCAGCCAGGGACGCCGCCGTGTGCCGCAAGGAAGCCAGATCGGCAACGCTGAGCGCCAACCTCCGTCTGGATTCGTAGGATCGTCGCTCGTGTCCGACCAACTCCCGGCGCTGGCTCCACCTGCAGAGGCGGCTGAATATCTGCGTACCACGACCGCTGCTCTCGCACAGGATCGTTACCGGGGGACTGACCCGAAGTTCATCAAGCACGGCAGCCGGGTGCTCTACCGCTGGTCCGATGTGTCGGAATGGCTGGGCCACAATACTTTTCAGCGGACCGATGAACGGGCGGTTTGATCGCCGGAGCGTTCGATCCTTGATCGCCTGTTCAGCGGGGCGGCCCCTGACGAGAGCAGCGAGTGGTCCGGGGCGATCCTTCGGTAGCGATCCACGATGTCGGCATACCTGGCCTCAATCATCGTGCCGTTGCCGACGATCTTTCGCGAGGTCGCCGCCAAGACCGCGAGGTCGCCGGGCAGCAGCGCGGTGGTCACTCCGCGTCGCTCACCACCGTCGTTCGCGCCACTCTTCGAGGTGGGGACGCTCCGCACCCAGCGTCGTGTCGTCACCGTGCCCGGGGTAGACCACTGTGGCGTCGGAGTAGACGTCGAACACCCGGGTGGTGACGTCGTTGAAGAGCGAGTCGAAGTCCGCCGATTTTGTTGTCCGCCCAAGACCGCCCGGGAACAGGCAGTCGCCGGTGAACAGGTGGGTTGCTTCGTCGGCCCCATCCAGTGCCAGCGCGACGGATCCTGGTGTGTGGCCCTGCAGATGGATGACGTCGAAGGACAGCTCGCCGATCTTGACGGTGTCGCCGTGGGCCAGCGTGCGGTCTGGCTTGACCGGCAGCGGTCCGGAGTCGAGCTGATGCGCGGCTGTCGGCACCCCGGTGGCCTTGGCGACCCGGTCAAGCGCCAGCCAATGGTCCTGGTGCTGATGGCTGGTGACGATCAGCGACAGCTTCGGGGCGTACCGCTCGATCAGTTCGAGCAGGATCTCGGCGTCGTTGGCGGCGTCGATGAGTAGCGTTTCGCCTGTTTGGGAACACGTGACCAGGTAGGCGTTGTTGTCCATCGGGCCCACCGAGACCTTGACGATCGACGCGCCCGCGAGGGTGCGCCGGGCCGCGGTCCGGGGTTCGACGTGGCCGGTGTAGTTGTCGTCGACGACGGTCATGGTGCTCACGTTATCGAACGGCTCCACAGCGCCCGCGAAGTTGTCGGTGGGTGGACATAGCATGGGCATGAACTCTGTGCTGCGGGACGGACAGGAAGAGACACAGTTGGCTGACCGCCTGATCATCAAGGGTGCGCGTGAGCACAACCTGCGAAGCATCGACCTTGACTTACCGCGCGATGCGCTGATCGTGTTCACCGGATTGTCCGGTTCGGGTAAGTCGTCGCTGGCGTTCGACACGATCTTCGCCGAGGGGCAGCGGCGCTACGTCGAATCGCTGTCGGCGTATGCCCGGCAGTTCCTCGGTCAGATGGACAAGCCCGACGTCGACTTCATCGAGGGCCTGTCGCCCGCGGTGTCCATCGATCAGAAGTCCACCAACCGCAACCCGCGGTCGACCGTCGGCACCATCACCGAGGTGTACGACTACCTGCGTCTGCTGTATGCGCGGGCCGGCACCCCGCACTGCCCGGTGTGCGGAGAGCGGATCGCCCGCCAGACCCCGCAGCAGATCGTCGACCAGGTGCTCGCCATGGAGGAGGGCCTGCGGTTCCAGGTGCTGGCACCGGTGGTGCGTACACGTAAGGGCGAGTTCGTCGACCTCTTCGACAAATTGAACTCCCAGGGCTACAGCCGGGTGCGCGTCGACGGGGTGGTGCACTCGCTGACCGACCCGCCAACGCTGAAGAAGCAGGAAAAGCACGACATCGAGGTCGTCGTCGACCGGTTGACGGTCAAGGCCAGCTCCAAGCAGCGGTTGACCGACTCCGTGGAGACGGCGCTGAATCTTGCCGACGGCATCGTGGTGTTGGAGTTCGTCGACCGCGAGGACCACCACCCGCACCGCGAGCAGCGGTTCTCGGAGAAGCTGGCCTGCCCGAACGGCCACCCGCTGGCCGTCGATGACCTTGAGCCGCGGTCGTTCTCGTTCAACTCGCCGTACGGCGCCTGCCAGGAATGCACGGGTCTTGGCATCAAGAAGGAGGTCGACCCCGACCTCGTGGTCCCCGACCCCGACCTGACGCTCGCTGAGGGCGCCATTGCGCCGTGGTCGATGGGGCAGACGGCCGAGTACTTCACCCGGATGCTGTCGGGTCTCGGCGATCAGCTCGGGTTCGATGTGGACACCCCGTGGAAGAAGCTTCCGGCCAAGGCGCGCAAGGCAATTCTCGAGGGCTGTGACGAGCAGGTGCACGTGCGGTACCGCAACCGCTACGGCCGAACCCGTTCGTACTACGCCGATTTCGAAGGCGTGATGGCGTTCCTGCAGCGCAAGATGGAGCAGACGGACTCCGAGCAGATGAAGGAACGCTACGAGGGCTTCATGCGCGATGTGCCGTGTCCGGAATGCGAAGGCACCAGGCTGAAGCCGGAGATCCTGGCCGTCACGCTGGCGGCCGACCGGGACCACAAGTCGATCGCGGAGGTCGCTGAGCTGTCGATCGCCGAATGCGCCGAGTTCCTCAACGGGCTGACCCTCGGGACGCGCGAGCAGGCGATCGCGGGGCAGGTGCTCAAGGAGATTCAGTCGCGGCTGGGGTTCCTGCTCGACGTCGGGCTCGAGTACCTGTCGCTGTCGCGAGCGGCCGCCACGCTGTCCGGCGGTGAGGCGCAACGCATTCGGTTGGCCACCCAGATCGGCTCCGGACTCGTCGGTGTGCTCTACGTGCTCGACGAGCCATCGATCGGTCTGCATCAGCGCGACAACCGGAGACTGATCGAAACCCTGATCCGGCTCAGGGATTTGGGCAACACGCTGATCGTCGTCGAACACGACCTTGACACCATCGCCCACGCGGACTGGGTGGTCGACATCGGCCCCTTTGCGGGCGAGCACGGCGGCCGCATCGTGCACAGCGGCCCCTACGACGAGCTACTGACCAACCCGGATTCGCTTACCGGGGCGTATCTTTCGGGCAAGGAGCAGATCGAGGTCCCCGCGATCCGGCGGCCGGCTGACCGCAAGCGTCAGCTCACGGTGGTAGGTGCGCGCGAACACAACCTGCGTGAGATCGACGTGTCGTTCCCGCTGGGCGTGCTCACGTCGGTGACGGGTGTCTCGGGTTCGGGCAAGTCGACACTGGTCAACGACATCCTGGCGTCGGTGCTGGCGAACAAGCTCAACGGCGCCCGTCAGGTGCCGGGCCGGCACACCCGCGTGACCGGGCTGGACAAAGTGGACAAGCTGGTTCGGGTCGACCAGTCGCCGATCGGCCGCACCCCGCGGTCGAATCCGGCGACCTATACCGGCGTCTTCGACAAGATCCGCACGCTGTTCGCCGCAACGACCGAGGCGAAGGTGCGCGGCTATCAGCCGGGCCGATTCTCGTTCAACGTCAAGGGCGGTCGCTGCGAGGCATGCTCCGGCGACGGCACCATCAAGATCGAGATGAACTTCCTGCCCGACGTGTACGTCCCATGCGAGGTCTGCCAGGGCGCCCGGTACAACCGCGAAACGCTCGAGGTGCACTACAAGGGCAAGACCGTCGCCGAGGTGCTCGACATGTCGATCGAGGACGCGGCGGAGTTCTTCAAGCCGATCACCTCGATTCACCGGTATTTGCAGACGCTGGTCGACGTCGGGCTGGGCTACGTGCGGCTGGGGCAACCGGCGCCGACACTTTCCGGCGGCGAGGCGCAGCGCGTGAAGCTGGCGTCCGAACTGCAGAAGCGGTCGACGGGTCGCACGGTGTACATCCTCGACGAGCCGACCACCGGGCTGCATTTCGAGGACATTCGCAAGTTGCTCGGTGTCATCAACGGCCTTGTGGACAAGGGCAATACGGTCATCGTCATCGAGCACAACCTGGACGTGATCAAGACATCGGACTGGATCGTCGACATGGGTCCGGAGGGCGGGGGCGGCGGCGGCACCGTTGTCGCGGACGGAACGCCGGAGGACGTCGCCGCGAACCCGGACAGCTACACGGGGCACTTCCTCGCGGAGATACTCGACGTGCCACGGCCCAAGCCCAAGCGTCGCAACGGCCGCAAGGTCAGCGCCTAGCCCTGTCGCCGAAACTGTTCCCGGCTTCGCGTGGGCCCAGCCAGATCGCGATCCGGCAGGATTTCGCGATCTCACCGCAGTTTCGAAAGCGGCGACGGGAAGCGGGGGCTGACCCGTACACCGTCCAGCCACGCCGTGAGCTCGTCGGCCCACCTGGTTAAGGCCCGCTTCGCGTCCCGGCCGACATCGTCGAGCAGTCGCACCTCGATCCGGCCGTCCGCGTCCTGACCCCAGCCACCGACGATCCGGCCGTTCCACCATGCGGTCGTCCCGCCGTTGCCGTTGCTATCGAACACCTGGCCGCGGTGGTCGCCGACATACCAATCCCGGCCGTACCAGCCCATCGTCGTGATATCCAGCCCGGGCAACAGTGCACACCACGGCTCGACGTCCGGCTCAACCTCCAGATCGTCGGGCAACACGAAACCTGCGACGCCGTCGATGTCGACTTCGACCGCCTCGATGTCACGCAGTGCATGTCGCGCCCACGTCAGCGTGTTGCCGAACCACCATTTGACGTCGGTGACGGTGGCAGGCCCAAAGGCGCGCAGCCATCTGCGCACGAGTTCGGTGCGGGACACGTCCGGTTCGGTGGCGTCGACCGTGACACCCAACCAGTCGGACATCAGCGTCCAGCGGGGCCGCGATATCGTCCACGCGCCGTCGTTGAGTCCCCGGACGATATCGCCGCGCACCGATAGCACCGTCAAAACCCTTGGCGCCAAGGGTGTCTCGCCGCCCCAGCGCTTACCCGGCGCATAGTCGTAGCGGCCCGCCAGCTCGGGCAGTGCCTCCCGTAACTCTTTCGCGCTCGCCGCCCCGTGTTCGGCGAGGTGCCGCAACACCGCTGCGCACGCGGTATCCAGCCACGTCTCGCCGTCCGCCGCAATACCCGCCTTCTGTGCGTCCGCCACCAGTCGACGGCGCTCGTTGTCGGCCACCCGGTCGCTCGCCCCCGACTGCACCCACGGCAGATCAACCGCACGCACTGTCCACAGCGTGCGGCGCATCGCGAGGTGCTTGACCAGCGTGCGTCGGTCATAGACGTCGGCGTCCAGATCGGCGACGGTGAAGCCGGGCAGCCGCGCCCACAGCGATAGATACGGCGTGGCCGGATCGGTGGCGTGCAGCCCGACAAGATTCGCCACCACTGTGTCGATCGAATCCGCCGGCTCAGACAGGAAATGCCTCCGCGCCAGCCGCGCCCGTCGTTCCTCGACCGTGAATGACCGCATCGCCTGCGAACCGTACCTGCGGCGACCGACAAAGTTTGGGATCGGTAGCCATCCGGCCGATCTTGACTGTCCTCACGACGGACGCCATCGGGGCGACGTACGACGAAGGGAAAGATCGATGAATCGAGTTGTCGTGGGTGTGGTCGGACTGGCCGCCGCCGCAACTGTGCTGGTGGGCTGCAGTGACGATAAGAGTGGGCCCGCTTCGGCCACGGCCGCGGGTGGCTCACAGGTCAGCACGGGCGGCAGCACCGAGGTGAAGGTCGACGGCAAGGACCTCTCCGGCCTCGATCTGAACTCGGTGACCTGCGTCAAGAAGGGCGGCAAGATCAACGTGGCCAGCGCTGCGGTCAACGGCCAGGCGGGCCTCGCCGTCGTGATGAGCGACGCGAGCCCCCCCACCGTCGACTCGCTGGGCATGACGGTCGACGGCAATGCCCTCGCCGTCACCAACACCATGGGCGCGAAGGTCGGCTCGGCCGAGGTCAAGGTCGACGGAAGCACCTACACCATCACCGGCGAAGCTTCGGGTGCCGACATCAAGAACCCGATGGCAGGGATGATCACCAAGCCGTTCACCGTGAAGGTGACGTGCAGCTGATCGGTCCCGCTCCCAGAGCGGCGGGCGTGCCTCCTGCGCCCGCCGCTTCTTATCATTCAGCCATGACAATCGTCAGCGACCTCGAGCGCGCGCGTCGGCTGATATTCGCCGCCGACGAGCTGGCGGCGAAGGAATTGCTGCTGTCTCTGGGGGACCCGATCGAGGCCGCCGATCGGGACGATCTGATGCTCGAGGTCTACGCACTACTCGGTGAGATCTACCTTGTCCGCACCGCCTACGACGGTGTCGAGGAGTGCCTCCGCCGGATCACCGATTGTCTGGGCATCTACCAGTCGATCCAGGCTGGCACCAGTCCCGAGTCTGCCGCACAGGTGACGATGGCCGACGCCGACGTCGACCGCATGATGTGCCGGTATTCGCGCCGCGCACAGTTCCTCCGGACGGGACTGACCGCGGCGGCGCACGGTGACCACGAGGCCGCGGAGGCCGGGCTGCTGGTGCTGACAGACGACACTTCGACGGCGTTCCCCGACCTCGCGGAGGAACACAGGTTCCTTGTCATGTATGCGCGGATCCTGTGCGCGACGGCGCTATGCGACGACGACCTGCACGTGCAGTCGGTCCCACTATGGGAGCAGGTGATCGACACCATCGAAAACCCCTGTGGCGATGGCGAGTTCGACGACTTTTTGCTTGTCGTCGGTGCCACCGGCTACGGCCGGTTCTGCGTCGAGACCGGGCGATTGACCGAAGCCGAACCGTGGCTTCAGCGCGCCGGGGCGCGCGCCCAGAAGCATGACTGGAAATTAGCGACGGCCAGAACACAATTCGAGCGCGCCACCGCGAGGTGGTCGGAGGGCGATCGCGCAGAGTGCCAACGCCTGGCGCACGAGGCCTATCCTGCGATCGCCGAGGGCTACCGCGCGCATGACGTGTCCCGGTGCTGGCTGTACTTCGGCCTGCTCAGTCTGTCCATCGAGGCGCTGGACGACGCCGACGAACGCTTCGGGCATGCCGAACGCCACTGGCGTGAGGTGGAGAAGCCGCTGCACATCCACCGGATTCTGTTGCAGCGCAGCTGGGTCGACGTCTTCCGCAAGGATTTCGCCGCAGCGCGGGCACGCGTCACCGAAGCCCGCGAGCTGCTCGATTCGTGGCCCCGGCACAGCTGGCTGCAGTACGCCAGGCTCGACGACCATCTTGGCACCATCCTGCGGGCCGAGGCGCTGGCCGACCCGGTCAACGCGGAAACCAAGTTCGAGCAGGCCGCTGAGCTAAAGGTCCCTGCAGCGCTCGCCGTCGACTCGGTGCGGCACGCCATGACCGACGCCGACGCGCGGATGCGGTGGGCGACGCATGTCTCCGCCAGAATCCTGGCGGGCGCGTTCGCTGTTGCGTGGGAGTGGGACAACACCGAGCTCGTCAGTGAGCTCGTTGAATATCACAGTGCACGAGGAAGTTTCAGCACCGAACCGCACGAGCAAGCCGCCGACTGGACCGAGACCGCGACGGCCGCGGTACCGGTCGACACCGTCGACGACTACGCTCTCGTCGCCGCAGGCTCGCCGCTGTCGGGAGTCGTGGCCCTGACCCGGCTCGGGCCGCTGCCGCCGCTACAGATGGACCCCACCACCGCGCCGATCCTGACCCGGTATCGTGCGCTGGCGTTCGAGCGCTACGGGTGCGATGTCACCGCCGACGAGGCGGCCTGGTCGACGTGGCCGTAACCCTCATCCTCCGCTTCGCCGACGTCGGCGTCGCGACCTATGCCAGCCTCCGGGTGGTTGGCGAGCCGGCGCGCACGGTCACATGGGGATTGCAGGAACCGGAACTGGTTGCGGCGCTTGACCAACTGTCGACAGCGCTGCCGGACCCACGCGCCTCCGAGACACGGCGTGACGCCGTTGAGCGCGCCATCGCCACGGGGCCGTTCGCAACGCCCGACACGGAACTGGCGATCGCCCGGACCTTGGGTCTGTCACTCGTGGCGCCAGCGGCGTGGCAGCTGCTACTCGAATGTGTCGCATCTCCGCGCGCCACGCTGTTCGTCTCACCCAGCGCCCGGCTGGCGCGGGTGCCGTGGGGCTTGCTCGCTCTGCCAGGTGACGACAAGTTTCGCCTCATGGAACTCGTGGACGTGCTGATGGCGGCGCCGTCGAACATCGTGAACTCCGCGCGCACACCGAAGTGCTGGAACGATAGCGGCGACCGCCCACCGCTGTTGGTGCTCGACCCGCGGGTACCCGGCCAGCGCCCCGACTCGGACCTCGGCTCGGTTCTCGGTCGACCGTCACCGGAAACCTCGCTCGCACAACACTTTGCAGAACTCATGGAGCACCGGACTGTGCTGCCGGACGTCTCCAGCGCGGTCGAGCTGTTCCGCCGCACGGACGCCGACCGGCCCTGGCTGGCGCGCCTGCTCGACCGGGAACCGAGCCGGCTGCTGTACGTCGGCCACGCGACCGCAGCCGACGGCGACGTTGGCCACGCCGACCGGGCCGCGCTGCATCTCGCCGACGAAAACCCGCTGACCGCCGCGGACCTGATGTCGGCGAAACTGCCGATGCCACCTCGAATCGCCATGATCGCCTGCGCATCCGGCGGTGACTACCAATTCGACGAGGCGACGGGTTTGGTGGCCGCGATGATCCTCGGCGGAGCACAGCTGGTGACCGCCACATTGTGGTCGCTACCGACCACAGCGGGGTACCGCCAGTTCGCGCCCGCCACAGGCGATCACGACCCGATGGCCGAGGCGATCATCGGCGTCGACCGGGCACACCAAGAATCGGACGCGGGGCGTGCGGTGAACAGTTGGCAGCGCCAGCAGATGCGGCAATGGCGAGACGGCGATGCCGGCGCCAGCCCTGTCTATTGGGCGGCGCTGGCCACATTCGCGGTGGACGGTGCGCGGTGAGCCCTCAGCGGGGCGGTACGCATACCGCCACAGCCGACTCGTCGTCCGAACGGAAGTACGTGTCGATGATGCTGCCGGGGGATACCCATGCCAGCGATGACGCCGGAATCAAAGCCGTCTCATGGGCGGGAAATTGGCCGCCTCCCGGCTTTTTCACCATCACGTCGAGTTCGACCTCGCGATGGTCCTCACGACGGGTTCCGGTGGCACGCATTCCGGTGACCACTCCGCGTGATTTGGTCCCGTGCCGGATCAGGTCGAGCTGGTGGAGGGTGACCAGGCCTTTTCGGACGAGCATCTGGTCGAATGCGGCGCGAACGGCGTTCATCTCGGCGGCCGTGAGCAGGCGTTCGTCGGACTCACTGGGCTCCGGTTCGACCGGATCCGGCGCATCCCGCGTCGCCGCAGCATCGGCGAGGACGACGAAAACGAAAATGACGGCGATCATCTCGGCGGCGGCGACGCCGAGCAACATTTCGGTGGACATGCCATCAGGGTCTGCCCTTGCGCTGGCTACCGAACCCAACTTTATGCTGGACCGATGAGCGCGGGGTATGAGGTGGCGGCGACGGCGATGGCCGTCAGTCAGCCGCGCCGTGCCGTGATCGACCGCGGATGGCGTGCCATCGGGCCCGGCGTCGAAGTGCTCAGCGGCGACGACGGCGGACCGCTGCGTCGCACCGTCAAGCGGATCCTCGACCCCCTGGTGCTGCGGCTGCGGGCGAATCCTCAGTACTCGGCGCCGTTCGTCGATGCCGCCACCGCCGTGGCGATGCACGACCTGATCGTCGGGCACGGCGCCCAGTTACGTGCCGCCGCAGCGTGGTTCGAGCTGCTCAAACGGGAACGACGCCGGCTGCGCATCACCACGGGCAACGCCCAGGAGCTGTACTTCCCGGTCTGCTTCGAGTTGGCGGTGACGAAAGGTGCACCCGCTCAAGATGATTCGGCGGAAGCGGTGCTACGCGAAATTCACGGTGACCGCGACCGCACTGGAATCGAAGTGCTCAACCAGTACGTGGCTGATCCCGAGGCGGTCGCGCGGCTGACCGATCAGCTCGGCCGCAGCTGGAGCGACGTACGGGCCGGCTCGGAAATCACCGGTCCGTTCCTGGCGGGCCTGACCACGGTGCTTGGCCACGCGGAGGGGCATAATGCCGCGACGGCGCGGCAGCGGGTGTGGACGGCATTGATCGCCGATGCCGCTCCCTACAACCTCGGTGCCAACGCGCACACCGCCGTGGTCGAGCTACCGTGGTCAATTGTCGCGTTGGGCCTGAGTTCGATTGAGCCGCAAGCCCCACCCGCGATCGTGGGCGGGCACGACAGCGATCGTCCGCTGAACCGGAGCGTCGTCGACCGGGTGCGTGCCACGCTGCGGCGGGCGATGGACCGAGATGAACTGCCGGACATTCCGCTGCTGTGCGCGGAGGAAGTCGACCGGTCGTGCGCGCCGTGGGGTCTGTTGGCGGAAGACAAGCAGGCCACGCTTATCGCTGGCATCGAAATCGGCGTGTCTCTGGCACCGCTAACGGAGTCCGCAACGTCGCCGTATGACTTGGCCAACCAGATACAGGCCCGGCTGCGCAAGGAAGCCTATGTGCTGCATGCGCGTCGGTATCTCGCCGACGGCGGGCCCATCCATCCGCGGCAAAAGCATGTGATCGACGATCTCGCCGCGTTCGCCCGCCCCTATTTGAGCCGGTTATGGGCGCGTCTGCATGGACGCGACGTCTGGCAGGAACCATGCGATGACGTCGACGACGTCCGCGCGCTGCTCGAGGGGGTGGCGAGGTCGGTGAGCCTCGACCACCGGCAGCGGATCAAGGCCATGCTCGAACTGCAGGTGGCCGGATGAGACTCGTCGCCGATTCCGGGTTGTGGAGCACGGGTCGACAAGCCGTGCAGCCACCACTTGTTGCCGTGCTGGAAGTCATCGGTGCCGTACTGTCGTGGCCGATCGACTACCCGTCGCACCTCGCTCAGATCACGTTCACAGATCCGGCCCGGGCGGATTGGCTGTGGCGTGTCCTCGGCGAGTCCGGGCACAGCGCGCTCGCCGCGGCACTGAACGAGCGCCCGCGCGACGCGGCCGTCGAACTCGCGGGCGTCGACGTAGTGCCCGGATCGCTCGAACCGCTGCGCCGGCTCGCGCTTGGGCATTGGCTGCGTCGCTGGTGGCCGGCAAGCCGGCGCGACGGCATCGCGGCCCTCGACGGCGCGCTTCTCGACGCCGAGATCGCGGTGCTCACGGCGCGCGTCGAGGACTTCTTCGCCGAAGACACGTTCGACTCCGACGTGGCCGGGTTGCTCCGCCCCCATGCGGGTGCGCTGAGCGCACACCTGCAGGACGGCGATCCGCGAGTAGGCGAGTTGGTGCGGGCCTGCGCCGACCTCGCCGACGATGTCGGCATTGCCCTCGGCGAAGCCGAGAGCGTGCCCCGTCGCCGCGACGACTACGCGCTGGCCGCAGGCGCCGATCCGGTCGGGAGCGGTTCGGGTGCGATCGCCACAGGCACTGACTCAGTCAACTGGGCTGGCGTCCCGCCCCGGATCTTCGACGTGGCGGAGAACACCATCGCGTGGCGGGTCGATGCGGCCGATGGCGTTGCGAAAGCCGCTGTGCGCGTGGACTTATCGGGTCCCGGACTGGCCGCAGGGATCGCTGTGCGGCTGCAGTCCGGCACTCTCGGTGGCGCGAGTATGCTCGACGCCGACGGCGTTGCGACATTCGCGGTGGTGGACGAAAAGAAGCAGCCCGTCACCGAATCGGTTGCGTGGGATCACGATTGGCGGTCCACCGCGGTGACCGTCGGAGCTGGGGTCGAAGAATTGCCGCAGACGCGCGAGCGGATCAGAGACTTCGCGCGGGCGCGGCTACGCGAGCCCGCCGGCGACGCGTTCCTTGCGGAAGTGCTGGCCGCCGAGTCGGACTACTGACCGTTGCCCTCTTCGGGGTGCATCGACTTGCGGATCTCGGCGAGTCGTTCGGCGGCGGCGCGCTGACGCGCGTCGTACTGCTCCTCGACGGTGCGACCCTCCGGTGTCTCAGCAGCCAGTTCTGAAGCGCCGATCGCGGTGCCGTAGCGCGTTTCGATCTTCTCGCGTACCGATTCGAACGTCGGCACGCCGCCCGGTGTGTAGCCGGTGTCAACCGGCTCGGCGGGAGCAGGCGCGGCCTCGGGCACCGGCACCGACTCGGCGGGCTTGGCCTCAGCGTCGGGTTCCGGTTCGGGAGTGGATTCGTCCGGCATGCCACTTACGCTACCGGCCTACTTCGCCGCCGCCTGCAAATGCGGACCGGATTTCGGCGGGGCGGGCGGAGGCGACGGCGACCCCGCGGGGGGCGAGGCCGGTAGCGGGATCACCGGCGCGCCGGGCGTGCCCAGCTGACTCGCGAGCCACGGCAGCCCGACCGCGAACGCGTGCGCCGCGAACGGCCAGTCGTGCTTGCCCGGCTGCGACACGACCGCACATTTGATCCCGTTGACGCTGCCCGTCGCGCACAGCGAGTTTGCCGCCGCGGTTTGGTCGTTGGGGCGGGCTGCCGCGTCCACGACAACGTTGCGCGGCGGCGACGTCGATGCCGGGCCGTTGATGTCGAACCAGCCCGCCACTCCGGCATAGGGGCCGTGGCGGGTGATGACGGTAGTCGGATCGAACGCGGCATAGGCGGCAGCACTGCCGCCAAACAGCCGCTGGATGGTCTGGGTCTTGTTGCCCGAGTTCGGCGTCAGGTCACCCGCGATGTCCTCGAACGCACTGAACATATCGGGATGCATCACCGTCAGGTCGACCGCGCACGTGCCTCCCATCGACCACCCGACGACGCCCCACCTGGCCCGGTCCGGCGACACGCGGTAGTTCGAAACCATGAAGGGCACAACATCTTTGGTCAGGTGATCGGCGGCATTTCCGCGCGTGCCATTGACGCATTCCGTGTCGTTGTTGAACGCGCCGCCTGAGTCGACGAAAACGAACACCGGCGCGTTTCCACCGTGCGCGGTCGCGAAGTCGTCAATTGTCTTGACGGCGTTACCTGCTCGCATCCAGTCGGCGGGAGTGTTGAACTCGCCGCCGATCATCATCACCGTCGGCAGCGGCGGCGGGGGATCGGTGGCGTACCAGGCCGGCGGAAGGTAGACCAGCTCACCGCGGTGTTTGAAACCCGACGCAGTGTTGGGGATGCTGACCGGCACCACCGTGCCCTTGGGCGGGATCGCATGCCGCTTCTGCATCGCGACCACGGTGCCGGTGTCCGTCTGATCGGGCAGCGGTCCCGCCATCAGCTGGTTCCACGCGGTCTGCACTGTGGGGAAGTAGCCGACCCACAGGTTCAGCGCGAGTCCGGCGCACAGCAGACACAGTGGCAGCGCCAGTGCCGACGCGCTGCGCCGCCACCAACTGACGCCGCGCCAGCCCGCGATGAGCACGCCGGCCGCGACGCCGGTGAGGCCGATCCAGATCCAGAGTGACGGCGGCGCCGGGTTGATGTCGTCGCCCAGCCCCTGCGAGGCGATATACCAGTACGCCGCCATCGCGAGCGCGATACCGAGCAGTGCGGTCCATGGCAGCCACACCAGGCGCCAACGCCGGTTGCGCCAGCCGATCGCGGCGACAAGTAGGGTGCCGGCGATGACTTGCACCAATATCGGCAGCCATCCGTGCATCAGCGAAAGGTGGTGGCGCAACGGCTCGGGTAACGTCACGGCAACAATCGTGGACGCGTTTCCTTGAGATCCCCTGTGAACGAGCTGCTAACGCGGTTTGGCTAACGGGAACGGCAGGGTCTCCCGGATGCTGCGACCGGTGATCAGCATGACGACGCGGTCCACGCCCATGCCGAGCCCGCCCGTCGGCGGCATCGCATACTCCATCGCCTGCAGGAAGTCCTCGTCGAGTTCCATCGCTTCGGGGTCGCCGCCCGCGGCCAGCAGCGACTGCTCCTGCAGCCGCCTGCGCTGCTCGACGGGATCCGTCAGCTCGCTGTAGGCAGTGCCCAACTCGACGCCCCACGCCACCAGGTCCCAGCGCTCGGCCACCCCGGGGATGCTGCGATGGGGCCGGGTCAGCGGCGATACCGAGGTCGGGAAGTCCTTGTAGAACGTGGGCTCTTCGGTGCGGTCCTCGACGAGCCGCTCGTAGAGTTCGAGCACCACCGCGCCGGCGTCCCAGTGGGTCAGGTAGGGAATGCCCGCTGCGTCGCACAGCTTGCGCAGCGTGGTGAGGCTGGTGTCGGGGGCGATCTGCTCGCCCAGCGCCTCCGAAACTGCGCCGTGCACCGTCTTCACCGTCCAGGCACCGGAGATGTCGATGGGTTCCAGGGCGCCGTCGTCGCGCGGACGCATGAACACCTGCGCGCCGTTGGCGGCCTGCGCGGCGTTTTGGATCAGCTCGCGGCAGCCGTCGATCCACACGTTGTAGTCCGCATGCGCCTGGTAGGCCTCGAGCAGGGTGAACTCGGGGTTGTGACTGAAGTCCACGCCCTCGTTGCGGAATGCGCGACCAAGCTCGAAGACGCGCTCAACACCGCCGACGCACAGCCGCTTGAGGTACAGCTCGGGCGCGATGCGCAGGTACAGGTCGAGGTCATAGGCGTTGATGTGGGTGAGGAACGGCCGCGCGTTGGCACCGCCGTGGATCTGCTGCAGGATCGGCGTCTCGACTTCCAAAAACCCCTTGCCGACCAGTGTTTCGCGGATCGCGTGCAGGACGGCGCTGCGTGCCCTGATGAGATCGCGGGCCTCGGTGTTGATCGCCAGGTCGACGTAGCGGGCGCGTACCCGCGCTTCCTGGTCGGTCAATCCCTTCCACTTGTCGGGCAATGGACGCAGGCATTTTCCGATCAGCCGCCAACTGAGCACCACCAGTGAGCGGGTGCCCTTCTTGCTGTAACCCATCGTGCCGGACACCTGGATCAGATCACCGAGGTCGATGGCGCCGGTGAAGTCGGCTGTCGGGCCCGTGTCGAGCATCGAATTATCAAGCAGCAGTTGGACTTCGCCGGACCAGTCGCGCAGCTGGGCGAACAGTACGCCACCGTAGTCGCGAATGCGCAGCACACGGCCGGCCACGGTCACCGTGCCGGCGCCCTCGGAATCGACGGCCTGCGCGATGGTGTGGCTCGGTGCCTCGCCGACGGGATAGGCGTCGACCCCGTCTGACTGCAGCGACTTGAGCTTGGCCATTCGCACGCGGACCTGTTCGGGCAGCCGCGGTCCCTCGTCTGCTGCGGGCAGGTCGACCTCGAGGTCACCGAGATCGGGTGCGCTGCCGTCGTGGTGCAACAAGCCGGTGGCCACCAGATTTTCGGGCGCCGAGATGTGTTGGCCGGTGTGGGGCTGTTCGTTGCGCCGCGAAAACGGCAGCACGAGAAAGCCTTCGGCGATCACAGACGCCACACCGACACGGGGGATCAGCCGGGCGTCGTCGTAGCACGCGTAGCGCGGCACCCATACGGGTTGGTACTTCATGTTCGAGCGGTACAGCGTCTCGAGCTGCCACCACCGGGAGAAGAACACCAGCAGCGCGCGCCACAACCG
>DASRJA010000348.1:0-3081 GCA_035649695.1 Mycobacterium sp.
CGGGTGACCGCCAGCCCGAGGCCGAGGCGCTCTACCTCTCGTCCGGATACGTCCGGCTGACCGAGCCACTGCCCGCCGAGGGCGAGGTCTACCCGCTCGCCTTTCAGAAGGCCCTGGCATGACCGAGCATCTGCACGTTGCCGTCGCACTTGACGGCTACGGCTGGCACCCCGAAGCGTGGCGGCGCACGCCTGACCTTCAGCCCGTGACCAGCGGCCGATACTGGGCCGGCCTGGCCACCACCGCCGAACGCGGACTGCTCGACTTCGTGACATTCGACGACGCGCTCACCCCTCAACGCCGTCGCCGCCCCGAGATCGAGCCGCGTTGGCTGGCAGGCCGACCCGACGCGGTGCTAATCGCGTCCCGAGTGGCGCCGGCGACCAGCCACATCGGCCTCATCCCCGTCGCCACCGTCACGCACACGGAGCCGTTCCACATCTCGAAAGCCATTGCCACCCTTGACTTCGTCTCCCACGGCCGCGCCGGCTGGCAGGTGCGGGTCAGCGGCACCGCACACGAGGCAGAGCTGTTCGGCCGCCGCGACGTCACCGGCGCAGATCTGTTCGACGAGGCCTCCGACGCGGTCGAGGTAGTCCGCCGGCTCTGGGACAGCTGGGAGGACGACGCGGTCATCCGCGACATCGCCACCGGACGCTTCGTCGACCGCGACAAGCTGCACTACATCGACTTCGCCGGCAAGTACTTCTCGGTCAAGGGACCCTCGATCACCCCGCGTTCGCCGCAGGGTCAACCGGTCGTCGCGGCCCTCGCGCACGCGTTGCCGATCTACGAGTTCGCCTCGCGCAGTACGGATCTGGTCTTCATCACACCGCAGGACGACGACTCGCTACGGACGATTCTGCCCGAGGTGGCAGGCCTCAAGGTCTACGCCGACCTGTACGTGACCTTCGGTGGAGATACCGACCCGCGCTCGGATGCATTGGTATTCGACGGCACCCCAACCGAACTCGTTGAGCTGCTCCTAAGCTGGCAGCGGCTCGGTGTCGAAGGAGTGCGGCTGCGGCCCGCGGTCAACGCCAGTGATCTGCCCGTGATCGTCAACGACGTGGTGCCGCGACTGCAGCAAGCGGGCCGCTTCCGCACCGCCTACACCGACGGCGAGACCCTGCGCGAACGGCTCGGACTGCCCATCGCCGAGAACCGATATGCGAGGGCGAAGTGATGAACGTTCCGCTGTCGATCCTCGACCTCGCTCCGATCAGCGAAGGCTGCAACGCCGCCACCGCCCTGCGCAACACCGTCGAGCTCGCCCAGCACGCCGAGCAGTGGGGCTACAAGCGCTACTGGGTCGCCGAGCACCACTTCGTCGCGGTGACCAGTTCGCAGCCTGCGGTGTTGATAGGGCAGATCGCCGCGGCCACCGAGCGCATCCGCGTCGGGGCCGCCGCGGTGCAACTCGGCCAGACCACGGCGGTCGCCGTGGTGGAGAGCTTCGGCATGCTCGACGCATTCCATCCCGGCCGCATCGACCTCGGCGTCGGGCGTTCCGGCCAGCGTCGCAGGGAAGCCATCAAGGACGCCGAATCGAAGCCGAAGCCCAAGCCGCCGCGGGAATGGCGTGAGGTCGACGGCGTCATCGTGCCGCCACCGTTCGACATGAGCGCGCTGATGCGCAACACGCGGTTGCGCGCAAAGATGTCCGTCCTGCAGCAGCCCGAGGCCGTGTCACCCGACTTCGGCGAGCAGGTCGCCGACATCCTGGCGATGCTCGACGGTAGTTACCGCATCGGCGACGTCGACGCGCACGCCACTCCGGGTGAAGGGGCGGGGCTCACACCGTGGGTCTTCGGCAGCAGTAAGGGCCAGAGCGCCCAGGTGGCAGGCGCGCGCGGGTTGCCGTTCGTGGCCAGCTATCACATCACCCCCGCCACCGCGTTGGACGCGATAGACACCTACCGCGCCGCGTTTCAACCGTCGGCCGCATTGTCCGAACCGTATGTGGTGGTGTCTGCCGACGTGGTGGTGGCCGACGACAACGCCACCGCGAGACAACTCGCATCGAGTTACGGCCACTGGGTGTATTCGATCCGCGCCGGTGACGGCGCCATTCCGTATCCGAACCCCGATACCGTCAAGCCGATGACGGACGAGCAGCTTGAGCTGGTAAAGGACCGCACGGCAACTCAATTCGTCGGTGACGCAGATGAGGTCGCGGCGAAACTGGAGACGCTGCAGCGCGTGACGAAGGCCGACGAGCTGGTAGTCACGTCCGTCACGCACCGACATGCGGACCGACTGCGCAGCCACGAACTGTTGGCCAAGAGGTGGGGCCTGTGACAGCCGTACGAGAAGGCAAGGACCGCAAGCCGATTCATCTGGCCGCGCATTTCCCTGGCGTCAACAACACGACCGTGTGGTCTGATCCTGAGTCGGGCAGCCAGATCGAGTTCGACTCCTTCGTGCACCTGGCGCAGACTGCCGAGCGCGGGCTGTTCGATTTCTTCTTCCTCGCCGAAGGGCTGCGGCTGCGTGAGCATCGCGGCCGCATTCACGACCTCGACGTCGTGGGCAGGCCGGACACCTTCACCGTCCTGGCGGCACTGGCCGCGGTCACCGATCGCCTCGGCCTGACAGGCACCATCAACACCACATTCAACGAACCTTTCGAGGTGGCACGGCAATTCGCCACGCTCGACCACCTGTCCGACGGCCGCGCCGGATGGAACATGGTCACCTCGTCGGACGCGTTCACCGGCGAGAACTTCCGTCGCGGTGGATTCCTGGATCACTCCGACCGCTACAAGCGGGCCGAGGAGTTCGTCACCGTGGCTCGCGAGTTCTGGGACAGTTGGGCACCCGACGCCGTGCTCGCCGATCGGGACAGCGGTGTCTACGTCGACCCCACCCGGGTTCGTGTGGTCGAGCATCGCGGCCCGCAGTTCGACGTTCGCGGGGTGAGTACCCTGCCGCGTGCGCCGCAGGGCCATCCCGTCCTGTTGCACGCGGGTGATTCCGCCGACGGACGCGCGTTCCTGGCCCGCTATGCCGACGCGGCGTTCACCATGCACTCCTCCCTGGAGGCGGGCCAGGCCTACTACGCGGATGTCAAACATCAGG
>DASRJA010000349.1:0-5612 GCA_035649695.1 Mycobacterium sp.
AGCACGAAGCGGCTCGAGGAGTCGTTGCGGGATTCGCCGGTGAGCCACTTGAGCACCAGGCCTGTGACGGTGCGGCCGGTGTCGCTGGCGTAGGTGACCGCGACCGCCGACCAGGCGGTGCCGTCGCCGCGCAGGTACATCACCCGGCTGGTGCCGCCGTCGCTGCGCTGGCCCCAGGCGCCGCGCACGTACTTGTCGACGGTGCGGCGGCCTGCGCTGGAGCCGGCGGCGGTGTTGTCGCCGGAGGCGTTGAAGTTGCGTCGGTTGAACGGCAGGAAGCCCAGCGAAATGGCGTCCAGCAGTGAGGATTTACCGCTGCCCGAGGCGCCCGCGATCAGTGCGCCGCCGCTGCTGAACGGGATGGCGTGGTAGCCGTCGAAGACGCCCCAGTTGATGACCTGCAGCCGGGACAGATGAAACTGTTCAGCCAACTTCGACCTCTTCTGCTGGCGCGCCGCCGGTGAGGAGTTGTTCGAACTGCTGCTGCAGCTCGGTGATGACCGACGCGGTCATGATGGCGGTGATGACCGGGCTGATGGTGTAGCTGTCCTCGTCGTCGCGGGTCTTGCGCAGGATCTCCAGGCCGGCGAGGCGGGCGATAGCGCCGTCGATGCGGGCGGCGAAGGTGACGGCGTCGCGGTCGGTGTCGTTGAGCACGCCGGAGATCAAGCCGTGCATCTCGTCGCGGCTGATGACGACGGCCTGGCCTGCGTTCGCCCGCATCATCTGGGCGAGGTGCAGGGCAAGGATCGAGTCGTAGGTGCCGAGCGGTTCGCGGCGCAGAAGCTTGATGCCCCTTTCGGATTCGTAGCGGGCCTGCTCGACGAACGCGACGTCGGTGCCGTCGACGATGCGCAGCAGCAGGTCGAGTTCGGAGAGCCGCACCGACAGTTCCTTGCGGTATTCGAGGACCCAGCTGTAGACGTCGGCGTCGGCTTCGGCGCTGATGTAGCGGCGGGTGAGCAGGTGCTGCAGGGCCCAGCAGGCGCGGTCGGGGAGTTCGGAGACGTCGCCGTCGAAGCGTGGTCGGCGCTGGACGGGTGGGCGGGCGGTCTGGTCGACCTGGGGGAGTTCGGAAAAAGCAGCGAAGTCGGCGTCCTGGTCGGTTGTGGTCACCTGCATTCCTCGCTGTGTAGTTGGTCGGACGCCCCAACATAGGTCACGGCCCCGACATGTTCGGCGCGGCACGGCGCCGTGTCGGGAGGAATTCGAGGCGTCACCGGTTTGCCGACGTCAGCGGAATGTCCGCGCTCCCAAGGCATCGCGGCCAAATGGTGCCGCTGTGAAACATGAGGCATATGGTGTCAGGCCGGGTGCCTCAGCCTTGATCGGCGATGAGCCTCTGGAGGATGTCGACGATTTGTTGTTGGCCTGCGGCTGTTGCGTCGAGTTTGCCGCGCATCTCGATAAACCCGTTGTCCACCTGGTCGAACCGCTCGTCAACATGGGCGAAGCGCTCGTTGATCTCGGTGCGCAGGGCATTGAAGCTAGTCGTGGTGGCCTGGCGAAAGTCGCGGAGCTCGCCGCGGAACTCAGTGACGTGGCGATCAGCGGCGCCGGCGAGGACGCGGGTCGCGGCAGCATCCTGTTCGCTTGCCCGTACCCGCCGGTCAAGCTCTTGGACATGCGTCTCCAGCGCCTCCACGCGAGCTTCAAGGCCGTCTGGCTCCACGGTCAAGAGCCTACCGTGCACGACGAGAGCTCCAGACGCTCATTTGTGGTGACGGCATGCTGGCCGCAGCTGTTGGATCACTCATGGTTGGTCCAGATCTCCGCCAGCATGGTGGCGCCGGGAAGCAAGGACAGGGCCGCCGGGCCGCTGACCCATACGCGCCAGTCGGCTTGGTCGATCAGGTCGAGTCCGTTCATGATCGGGGACTGCTGGGCGATTGCCATCCGCACGTCCTCGTCGTTGATGGGTTGCCCGTCGAGCTGCCAGCCGCGTCCGAGTAGCTGATGCACCTGCGTCGCGAGCTGTCCAAGTGGGAGCGGACCGCGCGCGGCGAGCACCCCGATTGTCAGTTCGGTGATCTGGGTGTCAAAGGCGTGAGGGTCGAACGCCGTCCTGAGTCGGCGCACCACGGCGAGATCATCGCCGGCCGCGCGGGTAGGGGTGAGCACGCCATGGCGTAGCCGTAGCAGCCCGACGCCGCGCAGCAGCCCGTGCAGCGCCACTAGTGGGGGCAGGTCGTCCTCGATGGAGACGGGCTTGTCGAACGGATACCAGTGTGGGCGGTGCTGTTGCATGCTGCGCACGACCGTCCTCGGGAGCCGCCCGCCCGGTGTGAGTTTGATCCCGTCGGCAGCCAAATCGAGTAGCAGCCGCACACTTTCGGGCACCTCACCGACGACCCGGCGCACCCACTGGTCGGTTGCGGCGCGGTCGAACGGCCGCAACCGGTTGCCGACCCAGCTGCGCATGCGCTCGTGCTCGGAGTGCGCCGGGTCGGCGAGCACGTCGAGCAGTTCGGCGTACCCGCCGGGTCCGCCGCAGTCTTCGGGCGGGCAGGTGCCGTGTCCGTCGACGCAGCCGGGCGTCGAGCCGCCGGGCCCGAGCACCTCGACGTCGTGGGTCCAGCCGTCGCCGAAGTCGTAGAGGTACTCGAATTCGGTGCCGAGATCGGCCAGCCGGGCGCCGGTTTCGTCGCGCTGGTCCTCGGGCCACACGTCCCCGCCGGGAATCTCCATGCCATAGGTTTCCTGCGGTGTGACGAACTGGTACAGATGCGAGTCGGTCCACCCGATCGCGGCCTGCAGCAGATCATGCAGCTCCGGCAGGGTCGCCGACGCGGGCACATCGATCACCCGGGCGACCGCCGGTTCGACGTCGCGCAACACCACCCGCAGACGCGCGGTGTTCACCGGTGTGGGTCCGCGTCGACGGATGTCGGTGCGGCGCAACACTTCTTGTATTTGCGTCCCGATCCGCACCAGCACGGCTCGTTGCGGCCCGGCGGCCAGGCGATCAGACACGGGTCGGCGGTCGCTGCCAGGTGGGCGGCGTATTCGGACCGGGCCTCGGCTGAATCGGGCTCGCGCCCTCGTTCGGCGCACCAGGCGGTGAACGGCGCCACCTGCACCGGGGCGATCACCATCATGGGGATGCCGGCTTCGGCGTACTCGACAAGTATGTGCTGCATCGTTCGGCAGTATTGCGGGTGTGGCAGCGGCCCGTCCGGGCCGGCCACCCGATCGCCTCCCGCAAAATCAGGCCACAATCTCGTCGCCTGCTCGTAGTCCCCGGCCGGCAGCCACGCGAACGCCACCGCGCCAACCCCACCGGTGGGCTCCGGCGCGAGCTCTTCCTCTGGACCTGTCATCGGTTCGCATCCTCTCGCACCGCTGCGACGCGCACCAGCGGAGGGTCGACAAGTCGGCGCTGCGTCGTCAAGGGATTTCGCGGCCACTGCTGCGGGACCTGTCTGGGCGGCAATCACGGTATGTCTGGAGTGCGGAAAGTAGCAGAACGACGACTTTCACAAAAGATGTCGAACGGCTACAATCAACAATGTTGCCGAACGACTACAAGGAGTGCTGGAGATGCAAGTCAAGACCATGGGCGATCTTGGTGCACTCGTCCGTTCGGCTCGCACCGCTCGCGGAATGACACAGGCCGACCTTGCCGCGCGACTGCGGATGAGCCGAGACTGGGTAGTCCGCCTGGAGAAGGGGCATCCGCGGCTCGAAGCGCAACGGGTGCTCGATGCCCTTCGCGTCGTCGGTGTGAGCCTGGAGGCAACCGTACCTGAGGCGCCGACGAACAATCGTCGTAAACGCGGTCGGGAGCGCGCTGCCCAGAAGTCAAAGTCGGCAGGAACGGGTCCTGCTCCCGTCGATCCGTTCGAGGCGCTGTTCGGCACGAGGAAGACGTGATGGCCGCCCGGACACTGCGGGTGTACCTCGACGGGACTCTGATCGGCACGGCGACGCAATCCAGTCATGGTTCTTTGGGTTTCAGCTACGACGAGGAATACACCGTGAGGGTTGACCCGACACCGTTGTCGCTGTCGCTACCTATCTTGTCAAACCGGCACAGGGACAAGGCTGTTCGGGCGTACCTGGAAGGTCTGCTTCCGGACAGTGAAGGAGCGCGACAGCGGTGGGCAAGCGAGTACCATGTGTCGCCGAACAATCCCTTCGCTCTGCTTGCTCACGTCGGTCGCGATGCAGCCGGCGCGGTGCAGATCCTTCCTCCCGAGGTCGACCCGGCCGACGCCCGGGCTCGAACCGGTGACGTTGAATGGGTCAGCGACACCGATTTCGTCGACCTAGTAGAGGACCTCGCCACTCATCAATCCGACTGGGATCCAGGAAGATTCGGGGGGCGGTGGAGCCTCGCTGGCGCGCAGCCGAAGATCGCGCTGTTCCGGGACCCCGAGTCCGGGCAGTTTGGGATCCCGCGTGATTCGACACCGACCACTGTGATCGTCAAGCCCGCAATCGCCGGGTACGCACAGCACCACGTCAATGAGGCGCTGTGCCAACGTGCTGCAAATGAAGCCGCGCTGCTTGCCGCTGAATCCGAGGTGCTGGAGGTCGGTGACGTTCAGGTATTGATCTCGACGCGCTATGACCGCCTTTATGACGGGACCGCGTGGCATCGAGTCCACCAGGAGGATATGTGCCAAGCGCTATCGGTGCACCCCAGCCTGAAATACCAATCTGACGGGGGGCCTGGGGTGGGTGATATCGCCGACCTGCTCAACCGGCTCCCGATCGAGGACCGCGACGTGAACGCCGAACGCTTCTTCAAAGCGCTGGCCTACAACGTCCTCATCGGCGGAACCGACGCCCACGCGAAGAACTACTCTCTCATCCTCATAGGTTCACGAGCCCAGGTGTCGCCGTTGTATGACGCCGCCTCGGCGGCGCCGTACGACCAGCGCGAGCGCGTCCGTTCCTCCATGAAGATCGGTGATCACTGGAGAATGCTCGATGTCACCAATTCCGATTGGCGCAAGGTTGGACGCCGCCTCGGGATATCCGGCGACCAGGCCGTTGCCTGGGTCGACGAACTCCGCGACCAACTTTCCGGTGCTTTCGAGCGTGCCACCGCGTCTCTGCCGATAGCCGTGCGATCCGAGGCAGAACGCATAGCGGAGCGGATCATTGATCATGTTGTCGGTACGTGGAAGCCCATTCTGGGGCGCTGAGCACCGGAGCCGGCGGGGCGTGGGGCGACGCCGAGCCGCAGTTTGTCGTGGCAGTGCTCTTCGAAGCGCGGCTTGCGCTGGTTACGTAGCGGCTCCGGCGAGTGTCGTGATGGGTTCGGTGAATGTCAAACGGGGGACGGCGATCTCGCGGTCGCGGCCATCCAGGGAACGGAAGCGGACGGTGGCCGATTCGATGTCGTCGGGGTTGGGCTGTTTGAGGGCCCAGGACCACAGCACGATGACGTGGCCGAGGTAGGCGGTGTCGAGCATGGCGACAGCGTCGGGCAGGCTCACGGGCCCGGTGGTGATGGCGTGGTTGAGCATGTCGGACATGGCGGGCGCGTCGACCTGGGTGGTGAGGGCGGCGAAGCTGGTGAGGTCGACCTCGGTGTCGCCGGGTTTGGCGGGTTTGGGGTTGGACAGGTCGCCGATCCGGAAGCCAAGGGCGCCAATAGAACT
>DASRJA010000350.1:0-5367 GCA_035649695.1 Mycobacterium sp.
CTAACGTTAGTCACGAGTTTCGCACGCCCTTGACGCTGTTGCTTGGCCCACTCGATGACGCCATCCGTGACGCGGATCAGCCGTTGCAGCGCGATCGGCTGGACTTGGCGCGGCGCAACGCGGACCGGTTGCTACGTTTGGTCAATTCGCTACTGGAGTTCTCCCGTATTGAAGCTGGTCGGGTCACGGCCTCGCCCGTGACCGTTGACGTCGGTGCGCTCACCGCGCAGATCGCGTCGTCCTTCACCGAACTGTGCCAACGTGCCGGCATCGACCTCGTGCTTAACTGCAACCCCGTCATCGCCGACGTTGACGTGGGGATGTGGGAGACGATCGTCCTAAATCTCGTGTCCAACGCGGTGAAGTTCACCCTTAGAGGCTCGATCACGGTAGCGGTGGAAGCCGACTCACCCGAGTCATGCCGAGTACAGGTGAGCGACACCGGAACGGGCATTCCAGCGGCCGACCTAGACCGATTGTTCGAGCGGTTCTATCGGGCAAGCAACATGCGCGGCCGCAGCGTCGAGGGAAGCGGGATTGGGCTCTCCTTGGTGCGCAGCCTAGTCGAGCTACACAACGGAACTATCGGTATCGACAGCCAAGTTGATGTCGGAACGGTCGTGACTATTACCCTTCCGATCGGCCGTCCGGCGTCGTCGACCGCGGTGCCACTGAATGAGCTCTCGATAGCTGCATGGTCCGGCGACAATGCGTACGTCACTGAAGCCACACAGTGGATAGATAAGGAATCCGTGGAGTCGGCCGCAACCCTCGCCCCAGATCAAGAGCCTCGTCCGTTGATCTTAATCGCCGATGACAACTCGGACATGCGCGCGCACCTTCAGCGTCTCCTATCCGAGCGCTGGGACACCATGAGCTTCGCCGATGGTCAGGCGGCAATCGATGGAATTCGCCACCACCAGCCGGATGTTGTCATTACCGACGTGATGATGCCCTCGTTGGACGGCTTCGGTCTGGTTGCCGCGTTGCGGACCGACCCCACGCTCGCGTCGACGCCAGTGATCATGCTCTCGGCCCGCGCGGGTGTTGAGTCGGCCGGCGATGGCTTCGCTAGTGGCGCCGACGACTATCTTACGAAGCCCTTTTCATCCCAAGACCTGCTCAACCGGGTTGAGGCTCGCCTTGGCGCGGTCGCACGGCAACAAGCAAGCCGAGAGGACGACGAGATCCGGGCGCGCCACGACGCTGCCTTGGCCGATGTCACCGCGGCGTTGGCGTCGGCGGATTCGATTCACGGCACAATGTCCGCACTCCTGGCCGCTCCGATTGGGTCGCTTGGTGTCGTCGCAATGGCAATGGGTCTGTTGGACCACGTCAATCAGCAGATCACAGTCCATTACGCAACGCCTGACGGTGAGGTGCGCCATCACGACGCCGTTGATCGGGAAGCGCCCGCAGCGATCGTGGAGGTAGCCCGCGCCGGACGACCGATGGTCATCGAGGATATGAAAGACCCAAGTGCCCTCGTCGACGATCTGAACCGTGGCACCTCAGAGGTCGGAGCAGCGGCGATATTCCCGCTGCGCGACATCAGCGCGACCGTCATCGGAGCGGTAGCACTGTTGTGGCCAACCCCGCGAACGTTTCAACCGGATGAGATCGACCTGATCGGCGACGTTGTTGGAGTTGCCGGAACTGCGATGGCCCGCATCCGCGCGGCCGAGCACGAGCATCGCATCGCAGCCGACTTCCAAGACCATCTACTTGATCTCGACCGGAGCTCCGGGGCTGTTGTAGTGTCGGCGATCTACCAGCCCGCATCGGATGCGATGCGCGTGGGCGGCGATTGGTACCTTGTCTCCCCCGTGGAGGACAGCGACCTCGTTGCGGTCTGCGTGGGCGACGTAGTCGGTCACGGTCTGCAAGCGGCCGTGGTGATGGGCAGGCTTCGAGCGGCCACTGCTGTCACGGCCTTGACTGCCCCTGACCCAGGATTCGTGCTCAATGCCATCGACCGCTACGCGTCCACTGTGGCGGGTGCCACCTCCGCTACGCTGGCCTTCGCCGTGGTTGACTCGGCCAATAGCACCATCCGTTACATGTGCGCGGGCCACCCTTACCCGCTGCTGGTCACCTCCGATGGCGTGGTCCGATACCTCGAAGACGGTCGCCTGCCCCCGCTGACAGCACGGATCGGCGGCAGTGACGCCGAACCAGGACAAGCAGCGTTCCCCACCGGCAGCCTGCTCATCCTGTACACCGATGGACTCATCGAGCGTCACGATGAGTCCCTGAGCGAAGGCTTCGATCGGTTGGCGCAAGCGGCATCGGCGTGCGTCGACCAGCCAGTTGATGTGGTCTGCTCCACGCTGTTGAACCAGCTGACACCGGCCGCCGGCCACACGGACGACGTGGTGATCCTCGCGGTCCGTCCCACCGGGACAACCGACACCAGCTTTGTGGCCACCGTGCCCGCCGACTTCGCGCAGATGGCGGCGGTGCGTCACCGCCTACGGAATTGGCTTGCTGGCCTAGACGTCGGTGCGGATCTTGAGCACAACATCATCCTTAGCGTCGGTGAGACGCTGGCCAATGCCATTGAGCATGGCAACGGACTGGACTCAGAGACACATGCCTCAGTCGAGATCTTCGCGCGCCCCGCAGTGATTGACGCAACCATAAGCGACGTTGGCCAGTGGATGGCCGACCCTGAGGCCTTGAGCGACGAATCGGAACGCGGACGAGGGCTTACACTCATCAATGGCCTCGCCGACCGAGTGGTTGCCAATCGCACACCATACGGCACGAGCGTCCATCTTCAGTTCCGTCGCGGGACGGGCCGTCCCGGGCGGCGGTCCAGTCATGGAACGCGCACATGATTCGCCCCACGTTCGAGCTCAACATAGGCACCGTAGACACGAAAGGCGGAGTCGCGGTCCGAGCAACGGTCACTGGCGAGATCGACGTGGCCAACGCATCGGAGTTCGCACAGTCGCTCGACGCCGTCGCTGGACCGCGCCCTCTCATTCTCGACCTCAGCCCTCTGCATTACCTGGATAGCGCTGGGTTCGCCGTCGTATATCGACTCCTCGAGCGGCACGCCGTCATCGTCGTTCTTGCATCGGACAGCCCGATCCACAAAGCCGCCACGCTGCTTGGTCTGACCTGCCACGAAACCATCGGTGCCGCTATCAGCGTCGGGTGGCACGAGTGACCGTGTACCTGCCGAAAATGTCATCCGAGCAGCTCAGGATTCTCCCGCGCCAGGCGCAACACCAGGGCGCGCGGGAGTCTTTGCGTCCACAATGGTCAATCCGGCCGCTCGACCTGTGCGTTCAAGCGAACGAGCCATCTGGGTCGTGCGCCATAGCGTCCACAGTCGGTGACTACCCGACGGGCAGGTCAGCAGCTATCGCCAGTCGACCGCCTCGGGCGCAGTTGTACCTGGTGCCCGGCCGGGGGCACGCCAAACATGGGAAACGGTGCCGGGCGCGTGCGCGCCGGGCACCGTGGCCGTGTTTCAGAATTCAGCCGGCGCGCGGGAACCCGTCGTGGGCGCTGCGAGGATGTACGGCATGGAGCAGACGCTGAGTCGGCGGGAGGCGTCGGACGCGGTCAGCGACCAGGGGTGGCGGTTTCTGCTTGGTACGTTTCGCACCTCGGTCCCGGTCGGTTCGTTGGCCCGGGCTGCCGAGGTTGCGGCGCACGCGGTGGCGGCGTGTGGTGACGACGCCGACGGGCATCTACGCATTGACGTCCGGCCTGACCGGGTCGTTCTCACCGTGCAGTCGCTGGACCGGGCGGCGCTGACCGCTCGCGACGTCGACATCGCCTGGCGGATCTCCGTCGCCATGGGCGAGGTCGGACTGCGGACGGAGCCCGAGATCGGTACGGCAGCGCCGCGGTCTGTCCAGATCTTGGAGATCGCGATCGACGCGCTGGATATCGCGGCGATCCGGCCGTTCTGGAAGGCGGTGCTGGGCTACGCCGACGAGGCTGGCGTCACCGGCCCCGAGGATCCTGTCGTCGACCCGGTCGGGCAGGGCCCGGCAATCTGGTTCCAGCAGATGGATCAGCCGCGTCCGCAACGCAATCGCATCCATTTCGACATCTCCGTCCCGCACGACGAGGCAGCCCGGCGGATCGATGCGGCGCTGGCCGCTGGCGGCCGGCTCGTGTCCGCGGCCCGTGCCCCTTCCTTCTGGGTGCTCGCCGACATCGAAGGCAATGAGGCGTGCGTGACGACCTGGCAGGGCCGAGACGGCTGACCGTCTTCACGAGTTCCGTTCCAGGCAGCGGAGCCAGATGTTGATCGCGGCGACGCGGACGGTGGCTTCGTAGCGCACGGCGAGTTTGTCGAAGCGGGTGGCCACGCCGCGGTGCTGCTTGAGCAGGTTGATGCCGCACTCCACGGCGTGGCGCTGCTTGTATGCCTGCTTATCAAAGCTGGGCGGCCGACCACCCTTGGATCCGAGCTTTCGCCGGTTCGCGGCCTGGTCGTCCTTGACCGGAATGACGCATCTGATCCGGCGGCGGCGTAGGTAGGCCCGGTTGCTCTTCGAGCTGTACGCCTTGTCGCCCAGCACCAGGTCCGGCCGGGTCCGGGGCCGGCCGGCATCCAGGCGGGGCACCCTAATGCGTTCCAGGACGGCAGTGAACTGCGGGCTGTCTCCGTGCTGCCCGGCGGTGATCAGGATCGACAACGGCTTGCGGGCCTGCTCGCACCCCAGATGCAGCCTCGTGGTCCACCCACCTCGCGAGCGTCCCAACGCGTGGTCAGCTGGCTCGACCCCGGCAAACCCACCGGGTGGTTCCTTCTGCAGATCCCCCTTTTCCGCGCCCCGGCCGCGTGCTGGTGCGCCCGGGCGATGGTGGAGTCCACGCTGACATCCCAGGTGATCAGCCCGGCGGCATCCGCGTGCGCCTGCAACCCGGTCAGAATCCGCGCCCAGGTCCCATCGCGCTGCCAGCGGCGGAACAGACCATATACGGTCTGCCAAGGCCCGTACCGCGCCGGCACGTCCCGCCACGGCGAGCCCACCCGCACCCGCCCCCGAATCCCGTCGATCAACTGCCGTCTGCTGCACTTCGGCGGGCGGCCCGGCTTCTTCCCATTGGGCAGCAACGGCTCCAGCACCGCCCACTGCGCGTCGGTCAGGTCCGCCCGCGCCGCCACCGGTAGGGTGTCCACGAGGTCTCCGGGGTGTTGGTCTTCTTGGTCGAAGAACCATCTACCGGAGACCTCGCCGTTTATCGATCACCGACACGCCCATGTGGCAAGTCACCACAGATCACTTATGAAACACGGCCTAGCCCGGTCCCCCAGCTGCAGTGCCCCAGCGGCGACGCCGCAGGCGATAGGGTCGTCTCCCGGCTTAGCACCGCCGACCTATTATTCGCAAGATT
>DASRJA010000351.1:0-5340 GCA_035649695.1 Mycobacterium sp.
GGGGCGAACGGGCAGCCGCCAAGGCCACCGACGGACGCGTCCAGCCGCGTGATCCCCGCGCAGACGGCGGCGTACGCACTTGCCAGCCCGGCCCCGCGGGTGTTGTGGAAGTGCGCGCCCAGCGGGATGTCGCCGATCAGCGGGCGGATCCGGGCGATCAGATCGCTGACGCGACGCGGTGTAGTGGTGCCGATGGTGTCGGCGATAGCGAGCCGGTCGACATCCGCTGCGGTCGCGGCGGTGGTGACTTCGAGAACCCGCTGGGGTGGTGTCGGCCCGTCGAACGGGCAGTCCCACGCGGTGGCGATGATGACCTCGACCGAGACTCCGCTGTCGTGGGCGATTGCGACTATCTCTGGTATCAGTGCCGTCGACTCCGCGGTGGAGCGCCCGACGTTCGACCGGCTATGCCCGTCGGCGGCCGAAACCACGTATTCAATTGACCCTATCCCCGCCGCGATCGCCCGTTTGGCGCCGTTGGGACTGGCGACCAGCGCGGAGAACTCGATGCCACCGAAGTTGTGCAGTTTGGCCGCCAGTTCGGCCGCATCCGCCAGTGCGGGCACCTTCGAGGGTGAGACGAAGGCCGTCGCCTCCATTTCTCGCACTCCCGTGGCTGCCACCGCCGTCAGCAATTCGAGCTTGGCGGACAACGGAATTGGCTCCTCGATCTGCAGCCCGTCGCGCAGCGAGACGTCGCGAATGTCGACGTGTGTCGGTAGGCCGGTCATAGCACGCCCTCCTCGCGCAGCGCTGCAAGCTCCTCAACACTCTTGCCCAGTAGCCCGTGGTAGATCTCGTCGTTGTGCTGGCCCGGTCGGGCCGGACCGGCGTTGCGGATCGTTCCCGGGGTTTCCGACAGCACGGGCACCACACCCGGACCCTTGACGTTGCGCCCGATTCGTTCGTCGTAGTGGTCGGCGATCATGCCGCGGGCCAACAGCTGCGGATCCCTGACGACTTCGGCGACGGTGTTGATCGGTCCGCTGATCACCCCGGCATCGGACAGTGTGGCGATGATGTCGGCAGGGTGCCGTTCGGCGGCCCATGCGCCGATGATCTTGTCCAGCTCGTCCTGATTGCGGCCCCGGGCAACATGATTGGCGAATCGGTCGTCGGTCGCGAGGTCCGGCTGACCCATCGCCGCGCACAGCCTGCGGAACACCGTGTCCTGGTTGGCGGCGATCACCACCCAGCTGCCGTCGGCCGTGGGATAGATGTTCGACGGCGCGATCCGCTCCAGGCGGGTGCCCGACGGGCCACGCACTACGCCGCCGACGTCGTAGTCCGGGATCGTGGATTCCTGGACGGCCAAACAGGATTCGGTCAGTGCGGCATCGACCACCTGGCCCTCACCGGTGACCGTGCGTCGATACAGCGCGGCGAGCGCACCCTGGGCGGCGAACATGCCCGCCAGGCTGTCGCCGAGCGAGAGCGCCAACCGTGGCGGCGGGCCACCGGGGAAGCCGTTCATGTGACGCAGCCCGCTCGCGGCCTCAGCCACCGACGCGTAGCCGGCCTTGTGTGCCTCGGGACCGGTCTGGCCGTAGCCCGAGACACGGACCAAGATGATGCCGCGGTTGCGTTCGCGCAGCACGTCATAGCCGAGATTCCACTTCTCCAGTGTGCCCGGCCGGAAGTTCTCGACAATGATGTCGGACTTCTCCACCAGATCAAGAAACAGCTCCCGGCCCGCCTCCACGCGCAGGTTCAGCGTCACCGCCTTCTTGTTGCGCGCGTGCACCGTCCAGAAGAAGTGATGGCCGTCGAGCTCGGCTTGCCCCCATGTCCGCAACGGGTCGGGCGCCCCTGGCGGCTCGATCTTGATGACCTCTGCGCCCATATCGCCGAGCAGCCGCCCGCCGAACGGTCCCGAGATCAGCGTGCCGACCTCAATGACTCGGATGCCGTCGAGCGGTCCGGTGACAGTCATAACGAGAACCCGTGTCTGTGTAGCCAATCCGTGCAGATGCCGACCGCCTGCCGCAGCGTGTCGCGCTGGTCCGGTCCGGAGTAGTAGTGGTTGGCGCCGGGAATTTCGTACATCTCCTTATCAGGATGCCCGATCGCCTCGAACAGCCGGCGGGTATGGCTAGGAGTACAGGCGTTGTCGGCCAGGTTGCCGATCACCAACGTGGGTACCTTGATTTCGGGACCGGCTTTGACGGCATCGCCGTTGGCATCGTCATAACTCCACTGCGAGAGCCAGCTGCGTAACGTGCAGAACCGGGCGAGGCCGAACGGGCCCATGTTGACTACCTGCGGGTCGCCCAGATAGGTGGTCCCCGGGGTGCGGTCGTTCGGGTCGACGGCGGGGTCCAGCCAACGGGGATCGGCCATGGTGCCGTGCACGACGAATGCGAACTCGTCGTCGGGCCGGCCGTCAGCTGCGAGCGTCGCTAGTTTTTCTTTGACCCACTTGGTGATTCGTCGGTTGCGTGCGATCTGGGCTGCGCGGTAGCGGTCCAGGAACTCGGCGGTGTAGGGCGGCTGGTTCGGGTTCTCCGGGTCGTAGAGGTCCAAATCGGGGTCACGCTTGGACGGGTCGGTTTCGTCGACGATCGACGCGTCCAGCCATTCGGTGAGCGTGCCATGGCGGCTGATGTGCGCGGCAAGCATCATGATGCCGTCGGCGGGGATGAGTCCCAGTTTGGTCAGGTCCGGCCCGTCGCCTGACGGGCTCGCAGTGATCGTCGGGTGCTGCGCCTGCTGCTGATAGAACACCGACAGCGAGCCGCCGCCGCTCCAGCCGGCCAGTACTACCTTTTCGTACCCAAGCCGGTTCTTGGCGTCCTTGATGCACTCGCCCAGATCCTCGACGACCTTCTCCATCAGCAACGCGGAGTCAGTGCCGCGGAACCGGCTGTTGCAGTAGATGACATGGTGTCCAGCCCGGGCCAGCGCGTTGATCATCGGCAGGTAGGCGCCGCCGCCGATTGGGTGCATGAACACCAGGACGGTGTCTGATGTCTTGGTCTTCGGCTTGAGTAGGTAGCTCTCCAGGACGATCAGTTCGGAGACGCCACCGTAGACGTCGCGCACACCCGAGACATTCTCGTACGCAATGAGATACGGGATGCGGTCGTACTCGTACTTGACCGTTGATTCGGTAGCCGTCATCAGTGTTGCCCCAAATCGTTGGCGAGTACCTCAGCGGACGGGACCAGTCTGCGACGGGTGTCAATGGCGATGACCTGCCAGTCGACGCGGGAGTACTCCTCGAACTTTCGCCGTGCCCGTTCACGCGCTTTCTCCGGCGCGCCGTGGTGTACGCCTTGCGGCGCATGGGATATCAGGCCCGGAGGCATGTTGATGCCGTAGAGCGAACCGCCGTGGAAGAACGCGATCTCGTCGTAATCGACATTGCGGTGATACCACGGGGTGCGCTCGGTACCGGGCACGGATTCCGCGGGTTTGGGCAGGAAATTCATCACGTAGACGCTGGTGGCTTGCATGAACAGATGCACGGTCGGCGGTAGGTGCACGCTGTCGGACGTCACCACGTTGTAGTCGGCGATGTTGAAGGTGAACGCGAAGTTGTCGCCGCGCCACCCTTCGACATCGATCGGATTATGTTGGTAGTAAAGCGATGTCGGACCACCATCATGGACGAGCTGGACCTCGTACTCGTCGCGGCCATCGTCGTCGATGGGTGCCGGCTCGGGAATCGTGGCCTGCGACGGATCGAACGGGAAGTGCCTGCCGAGCTGTCCCGGCGGCGGCACACGGAACTCGTCGGTCGCCTGGACCATCAGCAGCGTGGTCTCGGCATCGGGCACCTGACGCCAGGTGCACGCCTTCGGCAGGTAGATCCAGTCGCCCTCGCGGTAGCGCAGTGGCCCGAACTCGGTTTCCACCAGGCCGGAGCCCTGGTGCACGAAGCTCAACAGATCGCCGTCGACGTGGCGCACGTAGAACGGCATCTCCTCGGTGCGCCGTGACAGCGACACCAGGCAGTCGGGGTTGGAGAACAGCAGCAGCGGTCCGCCGTGCGCGTCGGTCGCGTCGGACGGCTTGAGCTCGCTGGCCAACACGTCGATCGGTCGCAGCGGTCCGGAACAGCGATAGGCCGTCGGATCGTGGCGCCGGTACATGTTCGCCGTCCGGCCGGTGAACCCGCCACGGCCGAGTTCGTCGTCCTTCAGCCCGTCCAGGTCGGCGTGCAAACGCTTGGGCGTACGGCCCTTTCGCAAGTGGACGAACGATTCCATGGCGACTCCATTGACAGCGGCGGCGGGAGGGGAAATAGAACTAAAAGTGAGATTAGTTTTACTTCCGCACTGCGGTCAATCCGTCAGATCGACCCGGATCGTCAACAGGTTCGTGCCGAAGGTGCGGACGGCGAAACTGTTCATCTGCGGCAGCGACTGCAGCCGTTCGTGCGGGTCGTCGTCGGGCACCAAGTGGGCGACACCGTTGTGCCACCGGCCGCGCAACCGCACCCGGACGTTGGGGTTGGCCTTGATGTTCTTGACGTACTGCGACTTCTCACCGAATTCCGAGACGAACCAGAACTGATCGCCGACCCGGCTGCCGCCCAGCGGAGTCCGACGGGGCTGACCGGACGTCCGTCCCGTCGTCTCCAGCAGGGTTTGAAACGGCATCAGCCGCATCAGCGGGTTGGCCACCCGCTTTTGAAGGAAGTTGGTAATGCGGTCACGTGCGTCGTCGGCCATCGGGGCTCCTCTCACACCATCGCAGTCAGACCGGCGCCCAGACTGCGGCCAGATCGTGTTCTGGCGACCTTTCGCGATCTCACCGCAGTCTCACGGCCGCTGTCAGGGCTTCAGCATGATCTCGAGGAAGCCGTCGCGGCCTGCGGCCGCGCGTGCGCTGGGGTGCGGGCCTGCGAGGTGCAGGAAGCCGACGCCCGCAGCGAAGGTGGCGCCGGCGCGCAGCTCGGCCTGCTCAGCGTCGAAGCCGTAATCCAGGTACGCCTGGCGCACCGCAGCGAGCACGCGAAGATCGGCGGCGCGCACGCTGGCCGCGGCGGCGTCGTCGGTGCGAGCCCACTCCCGCATCGCCCGCTCCAGCGTCCAATGACGGGGGCTGACCAGTGAGGACATCATTTCCGAGAGGCGTTCCCGCGGTGGCAGCCCGGCCAGCTCGCCGAGATCGCGCCGATCGTCGCCGCGCAACTCGCCCCAGGCCTGCACGAGCGCGGCGCGATAGGCCGCGATGTCGGTGAAATGCCAGTAAAAGCTGCCCTTGGTCACTGTAAGGCGATTGCACAGCCGGTCGATCTTGAGCGCCTTGATGCCCTCTTCGGCCAGAATCGCAAAGCCAGCCTGCAGCCAGTCGTCGACCGATAACCGGTTGTTGGTGGTGGCCCGCGCCCTC
>DASRJA010000352.1:0-7565 GCA_035649695.1 Mycobacterium sp.
GTTCGCCCAGCGCCGGTAGGCATTGGATCGTCGGAACGGCATCGGCACGCAGCGTTCCCTTGGGCGTATTCGCCGGCATCGCCAGCGACTTCGGCCCCGACCCGCTGAGACGAGTACGAGAGGTGATCGACGGGCTGATCGGCGACGCCCGCGACGGCGCCGTGGTGATCGGTGTTGACGATGCGCATCTCTTGGATGACTTGTCGGCGTTCGCGATTCACCAACTCGTCGCCCGCCGCCTAGCGACCGTGATCCTGACGATTCGGTCCGGCGAATCGCCGCCAGACGCCATCACCGCGATCTGGAAGGACCACCACCTGGAACGCCTTGAGCTGCAACCGCTGTCGCTCGGCGAGACCGCGCAACTGGTCGAACAGGTGCTGGACGGTCCAGTGCAATCCCTTACCGCACGGCGGCTCTGGCAGTTCACCCAGGGCAACGTGTTGTATCTACGCCACCTTGTGGAAAGCGAAGTGAACGCCAACCGGATTGCAAAGCATGCGGGGGTCTGGGTGTGGGATGGGCAACCCGCACTGTCACCGACGCTCGCTGAGTTCCTCGAGGCGCAGATCGGCCAGGCGCCCATGCAAGTCCGTGGTGTTCTGGATGTTCTCGCCGTGAGCGAACCGCTGGATGCCGACATATTGGCCACCCTCACTGGGCCGGAGGCGGTGGTCGAGGCTGAATCGCTGGGGTTGGTGCGGGTGGACTCCGGCGTGCGGCCCGCGGCGGTGCGCTTGGCGCACCCCATGTTTGGAGAGGTTCGACGCAACGCTTCGCTGCATCTGCGGCGACTTCGCGGGCGCATCGTGACCGAACTGCTCCGGAGACCAAGGACAGATCCGCGAGATCTTGTGCGCCTCGCGGCGCTGTCCATCGAATCCGATTTGGCGCCCGACGCTGAACTTCTCCTGGCCGCGGCATCGGCGGCAATGCAGCTGCTGGATTTGCAGCTGGCGGAAACCCTCGCCGAGCGCGCCGTCGCCTGCGGCGGCGGACTCGATGCGCAGATCGCTCACGCGACGATTACGTGGCAGGAGCGCGGCATGGATGCGGAGAGCATTCTCGCCGAACTCGCCGATGCAACATCGGGTCCGGCGCAGAATCAAGTCGCGATCCTGCGCGCCACCAACTTCGCCGCCGTCCTCGGTCAGGCCGCCAACGCCGAACGCGAACTCGATGTGCTGCCCGCCGACGATGACGAAGCTCAGGTCATCGCTAGCGCTCTGCGGGCACTGATCGATCTGACGCGCGGTCATGCCGACGCCGCCGTGGAACGGGCCACCGCCGTCCTCGCCAATCCACCTGACGACGCTGTGGCGCAGATGCTTTCGATTTGGACCGTGGTCACTGGGCTCGGCGACCTCGGGCGCATCGATGAAATCGAGCCCGTGGCGAGGCGCGGCTACGTCCTAGCCGATAGCGCTGCGGAGGTGTCGCACCTCAGGCTCGCGCTGGCGTTCCTACATGCATACGCGTATCGACTCGGCGGTGCGCTGACGAAATCCGACGCGGTGATCGCGCAAATCCGGAGCGACACATGCGACGTTCCGTTCGAGGGTGCGTGGCATGCCTTCCTTGCCGGCTTGTCGACGATGGGTCGAGGTGCTCTGGCCGACACTCAACGGTTGTGTCAAGAATCCATCGCGTACCTGGTCGGCGACGACAGTGGGCGCATGCTGAAGGGATTCGGGCGCACATGGCTGGCTGCGGTGACCGCCCTGGCAGGCAAAGCCGTCGACGCGCGACGCGAATTCGCGGCCATCCAGTGGTGGGACCAAGACGCCGACGCGTGCGAGTGGGACTCCGAGAAATCCATCGCGCAGGCCTGGGTGTGCGCCGCCGAAGGCGCTGTATCGCAGGCCATCTCGATCACCCGCGACGCGGCGCAGCGGGAACGCGAGCTGGGCCGAGCCGCGGTGGAAGTGTGCCTCCTGCAAACCGCGACCCAACTGGGCGACCACACCACCGCTGCGCGACTAGCAGAGTTGGCCGATCGGGTGCAGGGCCCCCGCGCGCCCGCGGCGGCGGCCCATGCGGGCGCGCTCGCGGCAGGAAGCGGCGATGCGTTATTGGATGCGTCACGCCAATACGAGGAATTCGGCGATCGCATCGCGGCCGCCGACGCCGCAGCCCAAGCCGTCCTCGCCTACCAACTCGCGGGGCGTCGCGGCGGAGCGATGAGCGCGTCCGCCACAGCCCAGCGGCTGGCGGCAGAATGCCAAGGCGCCCACACACCTGCGTTACGTGCCGCGGCGACGACATCGCAACTATTCACCGCCCGTTAGCTCGAAATCATTTCCCTTGCCGCACAAGGACTATCGAATAAGGAGATCGCCGACCGGCTCGCCATGTCCGTCCGCTCCGTCGAAGGGCATCTCTTCCGCGCCTGCCAACGCGTCGGAGCGAACAGCCGCGACCAGTTGATCGCCATGCTGCACGGGTCGTGAGTTACCTTCGCGGCGCGAGGCGCGCCCGGATCGGGCCGTCGGCGACCGTGGTGAACGGCACGGCGACAGGGAAATCCTCGTCGACGGAGCGGATTTCGAGGGAACGGACGACGGTCGCCATCGCAAGGGTCGTTTCGAGCATCGCGAAATGTTCACCGATGCACGAGCGGGGTCCTGCGATGAACGGGATGAATTGCCAGCGGTCGCGATCGTTGGAGTTTTCCGGGCTGAATCGGTCGGGATCGAAAACCAATGGGCGGTCCCACAGGGCGGGATCGCGGTGCAAAGCATAGATTCCGACGGCCATCAGGCTGCCGGCCTCGACGCGGTACCCGCCGACCGCCATGTCGCGCATCGCCAGCCGCGCGACGCCCGCCGCGGGCGGCTGCAGCCGCAGCGCCTCGCGCAACACCTGGACGGTGTATCCAAGCCGCGGCACATCCTGTGGCGTCAGCTCCCGATCGCCGATCTCGGCGGCCTCCGCCGCCACGCGGTCCTGGATGTCGCGATGGTGTCCCAGGGCCCACAGCGCGTAGGTGAGCGCGGTCGCCGTCGTATCGTGGCCGGCCAGCATGAAGATCAGCAAGTCGTTGCAGATGTCGTCGTCGGAGAGCGACCGGCCGGTTTGCGGATCGGTGGCCGCGATCAACGCCTGAACGAGCGGCGCGTCCAGGGTCGGATCGGCACGGCACGCCTGCAGCATCTCGTTTGTCACCGCGCGCATCGAGGTAACCGCCGCACGGGCGCGGCGGCGGGCCGGGGTCGGTAGCCATCGCGGTGAACGCACGGGCCGAAGCGCGCGATCGGCGGTGTAGGCGGACGCGACATGCATGTGGTCGGCGATGACATCAGCGCGTTCGTTGAGATCGACACCAAGCACCGAGCGGCCCAGCGACTGCATGGTCAGCCGTCTGCATTCCACGTCGAGGTCGACAGCGCCGCCATCGCGCCAGCGAACGACGAAAGCCTCTGCGGCCCGGGACATTTGGCCGCCGAAATTGCGAACGTTCGGTTTCGTGAAGACGGGTTGCGATGCCCGCTTGCGGGGCAGCCACGACTCGGTGGGCAAGACGAACAGGCTGTCCCCCGCCATATGGCGGACTTCTTCGTGGATGATGCACCGCTCCGAGACGTCGTCGGTTCGACCCAATACGTCGCGGATCCCGTCAGGGCACGTGACCGCCACGATCGGCGGATACAGCCACTTGGGCCCGAACTGAATACGGGTGATCGGACCGCCGGCGTCGCGTATCACTTCCTGCCCGGTGTCCAGGCTGCGCACCAGCTTCACCAACCGCCGAAGCGGCAGCGGATTTTTCGGCGCCAACGGCAGAGCGCTGACGTCGACCGTCTCAGTGGTCGCCGGGTTCACATCACGGTCCAGGTGAGGGTTTCGCCTTCACCTTTCATCATCACCGTGCCGGGCATTACGCGCAGCCGATATGGGCGCAGGCGCAGCGCGGCGAACTGATCCGATGTCGGGCCGTCCGCCCACATCGGGATGATCGACGGGTCGTAGCCGACCGGCGCCGGACCGGTCGCGAACTTCTGCCACACGGCGGCCCGGGTCTCGTCGTCGTGATACCACTCCACCAGGCACTCCGCGGTGCAAGTGTCGTGGGTGGTGGTCCAGTAGCTGACCGCCATTTCCGGGTGTACGGCGAGGTGCGCCTTTTTGACCGGGCTGGGCACCGTGGCGATCCAGCCGAACAGGTCGGTGCCGTCCCACTCCCAGATCGGATGCAGAATGCGGGTGCGGGGCCGACCGTTTTCGTCGACGGTGGCAACTGAGGCCCAGACAATCGAGTGGGCCATCTCAATGAACGCCGGCGCGATTCGCTCAAGCGGGGTCACGATTCACTAGCGTAGGCACATGCCGCCGCTGGCTCCGCGCCAGTGCCGCGGAGCTACTCTTCTAGCTTCTTCTTGAATTCCTCCGTCTTGCGGAATTCGACCTTGCCCTCCTCGGCGGTCGTTTCGATGTTGCCTTTGTCCTTCTCGTCGACCCAGTCGGTCACGGCGGTGCCTGAAACCGTCCCGCCGCTGCCCGGCAATGTGGTCGTCTGAAGGTCGTCGTCGTAGGCCTTGGCGATTTCCCTGGCCTTTTCTTTGTGCTCGTCCGTCACCTCGGGCTTCTCGGTAATTTGGCCCGATTGGGTTTGTTGCTGTTCTCCCGCTTGGTTTTGTTGCTGTTCTTCGGTACCCATGCCGTAGGGCTGCCCGATGGTCCGGCGAACGAAACGGAGTCCAGCTAACCAGCGGGAACCGCCCGCAGCGCGATAGGCAGGCTGGGCAGAAAGTGCTGCGTCGCAAACGCGCGGATATCGTCTGCGGTCTCGAGGGGTTGGGCGCTGGGCAGCAGCAGCGCCATCGCCGCGTACCGCAGGATGGTGTCGGCCAGCTCGGTGACCGCCTGCTCCCCGATGCGCTCGGCGAAGCCGGTCGGGAAGATCACCCGCAACGCCTCGGCCATCCGCTCGATCGCGGCGGCGTAATGCCGTCCGGCCAGCTCGAGCACCAGGCCGGGCTCGTCGGTCATCATCCGATCGAGCACCCGGTGCCGACGAAATTTCAGGATTGACAGTGTAAACGCCTCGACATAGTAATTCGCTTGCGGCCCAGCCTGTTTCAGCTCTAGAGCGATGTCGGCGAACAGCCGGACGTTCTCCCTCTCGATGACCGCCGCGACGAGCTCATCCTTGTTGGCGAACCGCCGGTAGATGGTCGTGCGGCTGACCCGCGCCCGACGCGCGACATCGTCGAGGGCCACCCGCCGAAAGCCATGCCGTTCGAACTCGACGACGGCGGCGTCGAGGATTGCTTCCAGGGTGGGATCAGCCCCGTGCATAGCCCTTTAGGGCATAGCCGTTGTAGCGCAGCCGCATTGGCAGATGATCCCACACCCAATTCACGGGTCGCGAACGCCAGAATGCTGCGAAGCGCTGATAGCGACGCTCCTGGCGGTCGCTCCAGCGCAGACCGAGAAGGTCGCGGGCGCGCGGCGGCAGGCCGCCTGTCGTCAGGAATGCGGCCACCGGATTGAACACGGGCGCGATGAGTCGCCACAGCGCCGGCGACACCGCCTTCGGGCGGGGGAAGCCCTTCGTCACATAGCCGACGCCGTACTTGGCGGTCGGGTGCGCGACGACGATCTCGTCCATCATCCGGTCCCAATAGCGTTCGAACTCAGCGTAATTCGCCGGCATCGGCCGGTCACTAACACCGTAGCGGCGGTACCAGGTCTTGGATTCGAGGTAGATCTGTTCCTTCTCGGTCCGTGTCAGCCGCTTGACGAATGTGTCGGCGAAGTAGAGCACCTGCTCGACGAAGGTCGCGTGCGCCCAGAAGTACGTGTCGGGGTCGAGCGCGTGATAGCGGCCGCCGTCCGGCATATCGCCCTTGACGTGGTGGTGGAAGTCGCGCACCTGGGTGCCGGCGTTGTCGCCGTCGGAGCCGTACACCGTGTTGAAGATCGGCGGGATCGTGCGCCTGAGCCGCTCGGCGGTGTCGGCGAAAAAGGTCGAGTGGTCCAGCACCCCCTGACCGAGCTCGGCGAGCATGTTCTGCAGCACCGCCGGGCGTGGGCCGATGAGATACATCCGATTGTCGCCGAAGTAGCGCCAGACCAGCGATTGCGGGCCGAGCGGCAACGCGTCGTCGGTGCGTTCGCGGCGTTCCGCAACCTCCGTCATGTGGAACAGTGTTACAGATTTCGAACTTTGTACCAACCGCGTGTGAGCGGTCTCACGGATCGCGTCGAGACTGCAACCACGCAGAGAAAGTTCGAGAGGGGGCCTGCTGGAATACCGTTTCGGCGAAAATTAGCCGCGCCGCAGGTGAACGATCCCGAGCACGACCAGCACCCCGGCGACCGCCGCCAACACCAGCGACAGCACCAGCAGTGGCGCGCTGTAGTCCACCGACGTCGTCTGGGGCTCGCCCTTGAGCACCGGCGCGACGACCACCGTGGAGCTGGCGGCCAGCCAGCTCAGCACGCAGCCGGCCGCCGCGATGACGGCCAGCACCAGCTCGACACGGGCCCTCATGACGCCGGCTCCGGCGGAATGCGCTCTTCGACGAGGTGGGTCAGGGCCTCCCGCAACTGGCGGTGCTTGCGGGCCCACGCCTGAGCACCGCGATCATTGGTCAACTTCAGCCCGATGCCGGTGCGCCCGCGCGGTACCCCGGTGAGCTCACCCAGTGCGCGGGATGACATCCACTTCGGCTCGTCCTCCCCCTTCGGCTCGGGGTAAATCCGCACGATGTCGTCGATGCGGACCCGTTCCGTGCCCTGGCGCAGGTGATCGGGTGTCAACTCCACCGACGTGTGGATGCGTGCGGCCTTGACCTGAATAGCGAGGAAACCGCCGACCAGCACGAAGAAGATCCCGGGAACCACCAGCTGAATGCCGTAGCCGGCCGACAGCTGGATCAGCGCCATGGCGATACCCGCCCCGGGTCCTGCCAACAGCCACCACCAGCTGGCACCCTGCTCATAGAACAACACCTCGGGTGGCGGGCCCGTATCAGTCACTGCGGCTCCTGCTCGGACGGCGACGCAGCCGAGGGTCGGGTGATCAGCACGGTTCCTGCGATCAGCGGGAGCACGGCTAGCAGCGTGAGCATATGTACCACGCCGATCACCGCAAGAATGGCGACGAGCACGACGATCGCCAGCGACAGGGCGATCCCGGCGCGGCGAAAGCGCGTATCGCCGCTGGTGCGGGTGCGGCCCGCCAAGAACGCCATCCCGGCGCCGGCGAGCACCGTGATGACGCCCCCTCCTCGGTACACCATGGGAAGTGCAGACACCGACGCGGCAATCAGACCACCGACGATCAGCAGTAACGAGGCGACCACCCAGCACCAAAATGCGGCGGTGACAACACGCGGTCGCGACTGTGGGGCTGTCATGTCCCGGCCAGCCTAGCGGCTCACCTAGTGAAGAAGGCGTGGGCGTCCTTGCGATGCAGCAGGAACACACCCCCCGCGATCAGCACCGACCCGACAATCGCCGTGACGGCGTAGGCGACGGCCGCAACAGGGGGGCGGGCCACGGTGAACAGGTTGGTGGCCGCGTAGACCACCGACGCGACGCCGCCGCCCGTCAACAGG
>DASRJA010000353.1:0-7262 GCA_035649695.1 Mycobacterium sp.
GTCGGTGCTCGGCCTGCCCGAGTTCGATCCGTTGGTGCGCGAGGAGGCCGAGCTCGCCGACCTCGATATAACGCGGTACGTGCATTCGAACCGATACGTCGATGCGCTGGAAGAGGCTCGCCCGGACGCCGGTTATGTCTATCTCGACGGCGGCGACACCATGATGGAGCCGTCGACGTGGGAGGTCGTGCTGCGCGGTGTCGGTGCGACCGTGCGAGCGGTCGATATGGTGCTCACCGGGGAAGTGCAGAACGCCTTCGTCGCATGCCGTCCGCCGGGCCACCACGCCGAGACCGAACGGGCGATGGGGTTCTGCTTGTTCAACAACATCAGCATCGGCGCGCGTCATGCGCAACGCAATCACGGGCTGCAGCGGGTCGCGATCGTCGATTTCGACGTTCATCACGGCAACGGCACGCAGGAGATCTTCTACTCGGATCCGAGTGTGCTCTACGCGTCAACGCATCAGATGCCGTTGTTCCCCGGCACCGGCGCGGTCCGCGAAACGGGTGTGGGCAATATCTTCAACTCGCCCCTTGCAGCCGGTGACGGCGGCGCCGAACTTCGTGAAGCCTTCGAGGACCGAATCTTGCCCGCGCTTGACACGTTCAGGCCGGAGCTCATCATCGTCTCGGCCGGCTTCGATGCCCATGAGCGCGATCCGCTCGGTTCGTTGCAGATGACGGCCGACGATTTCGCTTGGGTGACACGCGCATTGATGGAGTCAGCCGAGAAGAACTGCGAAGGCCGTCTGGTGGCGGTGCTGGAAGGCGGTTATGACCTTCAGGGGCTTGCCGATTCGGTCAGTGCCCACGTCGCCGAACTGATGAAAGGCTAAACGACCACCGCGGAAGGTTCGGCCGCCGTCGCGCCGGTGACCGTGCGCCACGCCCGCGCCAGCAGTTCGACCGCCTCGGCCAGCTGGTCGTCGGGCAGTGTGTACGGAATGCGCACGAATCGTTCGAGCGTGCCGTCCACGCCGAAGCGGGGACCGGGCGGCAGATCCAGGCCGAGGCGCGACGCGGCCGCTGACAGCGCCGAACTCATCGGCGACGGCAGCTGAACCCACAGCGCCATCCCGCCACATCCCGGGCCTGGCTGAAAGTCCGGAAGCTGTTGACTCAGCAGCGATGTCAGCAGGGCGCGGCGGGCGCGCAGAAGTTCGCGGCGCTCGGGAAGGACATCGTCGGGGCGATGCAGGAGGTTTGCGGCGACGAGTTGCTCGACGATCGGGGTACCCATGTCGACCGACGGGCGCACCGCCGCGATGGTCGCCAGCGTGCCGCGCTCCGCGCGGATCCAGCCGATGCGCAGACCGCCCCAGAACGACTTCGACATCGAGCCGATACTCATGACGAGGTCGCGCCGCGTCGATAGGGCGGCCGCCGTCGGTGCCGGCACCGGTTCGTCCAACCAGACGTCCACCATGGTTTCGTCGATGATGGTGCGGGTGCGAGTGTCAGAAATAATCTGCGCCAACCGTTTTCGGTCCGAAGTCGACATGGTCAGGCCGGTCGGGTTCTGGTTGTCGGGGATCAGGTACGCCAGGCTCGGGGCCAGTTGCCTGATGGCCGCCTGGACGGCGTCGAGTTCCCAGCCGTGGTGCGCCATGGCGACCGGAACCGCTCGGGCCCCGGTGGCGGTGATGGCCGACAGCACGCCGTGATAGGTGGGTTGCTCGACCAGCACACGGTCACCGGGTTGGACGTATGCGGCCAGGACCAAACCGATGGCGTGCAGCGCGCCCGTGGTGACCATCACCTCGTCGGGATCAGTGGGAAGCCCTCGTGCGCAATACCTTTCGGCGATCGCTTCACGCAGCGGCGGCAGGCCGGTGAGGTCGATCCCGATGTCGTGCAGATAGGGCGTCATCTCATGCGTCGCCTCGATGTAGGCGTCCCGCACGGCGGCAGGCGCCGAGAGCGCGGCGTGGGCGAGGTTGACCCGCGCGGGGGCGTCTGCGGGCGACGCGCTCGGCGCGACCGGCAGCGCGGTGGTACTGCGCGCGCCGCGGCGTGCGTTGAGGTAGCCGTCCTCGCGCAGCTGTGTGTACGCAGCGGTGACCGTGGTGCGGGAGACCCGCAGCGTGTCGGCGAGCGCCCGCTCGCTGGGTAGCCGCGCGCCGACGGGCAATCGCCCGTCGATGATCAGCATCTGGATGCCGTCGGCCAGCCCTTGGTACGCAGGGCCACTGTGACTGGACGTGCGCCAGTTGCCCAGCTCGCGGGCCAGAAGGTCAACGTCGAGCGTTCTGGCTCCCATTTCGATGCTCATTTGCAGGCCAGTATGCGCCAACTGGCTATTGAGGAGCAAGCCAGTTGGCCGGATTATCGGGTCATGAGCATGAATTGGACATCCCAACTGGCCCGGCCACTGGCCCGGTTATTCCAACCGGCGGACACCATCCCCGCCGAATTCGTCGACCGTGACACCGAACGCGTCCGCCGGGAATTAGAGCTGATCCGGATTCGCTTTCCACACCATGCGTAAAGCCACTCTGCGCGGGCTGGCACTCCTCGTCGGCCTGAGCGGCTACGGCTTCTCGATGGCGGTGATGGTCCGCGCCGGGCTGGGCCTGGACCCGTGGGACGTCTTCCACCAAGGACTGGCCCGCCACACCGGCATGACGATCGGTGTGGCGTCCGCGGTTGTCGGCGTCGCGGTGCTACTGGCCTGGATTCCGCTGCGGAACCGGCCGGGCATCGGCACGATCGCCAACGTCATCGTCATCGCGATCACAGTCGACGCCGGACTCTGGCTATTGCCGACCCCGACGTCGCTGCCGGTGCGTATCGCGATGATGGTGAGCGCGGTGGTGCTCAACGCGTTCAGCACTGTCCTCTACATCGGCGCCGCGTTGGGCCCCGGTCCGCGCGACGGGCTGATGACCGGACTGGTTGTGCGCACCGGACTTTCGGTGCGGCTGGTGCGCACGTCGATCGAAGCGACCGTGCTGGCCGTCGGCTGGCTCCTCGGCGGGACGGTGGGCGTCGGCACCGTGTTGTACGCATTCGGCATCGGCCCGCTGGTGCAACTGTTCCTGCGCCTCACGCCTCAGCGGGTGTTGGCGGTCAGTGGCTGGGCTTCCGTCGCCGAAGCCAGCGATTTGGACGGAAATCGCGAGTCGGGCGAACTCAGCCACGCGTAGTGACCGAAACTCAGCAGATGTCGATGACGGATCTGCTGGCCCGCGATGCGATCGCGCTGGCCGGTGAGACATCGCGCGCGATCCTGGGCATCGCAGGCAGCCCGGGCGCCGGGAAATCGACTCTGGTCGAGGAGTTGCTGGAGCGGGTCCGTGCGGCCAAGGGGGCCGACTGGGTCGCGCATGTGCCGATGGACGGCTTCCATCTGGCCGATGCCCAGCTCGACCGCATCGGGGCGCGCGGCCGCAAGGGCGCCCCTGACACGTTCGATGCGCTTGGTTACGCGCATCTGCTCGAGCGACTGAGGCTCGAGGCCGACGAGCCGGTATACGTGCCGGGGTTCGACCGCACGCTCGAACAGCCGCTGGCCGCGGCGCTTGTCGTAATGCCGTCGGCACGCCTCGTTGTCACCGAGGGCAACTACCTGCTGCTCGACGATCCGCACTGGGCACGGGCCCGCCGGGCGATGGATGCCGTGTGGTTCGTCGCCAGTGAGGAGACCATGCGCGTGGAGCGTCTCGTCGCGCGGCACGTCCAGTTCGGCAAGTCGCCACATGAGGCGCGGGCCTGGGTCGCGACCACCGATCAGCGCAACGCAGATCTGGTGGCTGGAACGGTCGGCAGGGCCGACCGGGTCATCGTCAACGGCGCCGGAGGATGGGGCCTCGGGTAGCGACACCTGTCGAGTACGGCACGATGGTCGGGTGGCCGACGCCGAACTTGATGCAGCCGACCCCGACCTGCTGATCGACTTCGCGAAAGTCACTCTGCGACGCGGTCGCCAGACCCTGGTCGGACCCGTCACCTGGTCGGTCGAACTCGACGAACGCTGGGTGGTGATCGGGCCGAACGGCGCGGGAAAAACGTCGCTGTTGCGCATTGCGGCCGCCCTGGAACACCCGTCGTCGGGCACGGCGTTCGTGCTCGGCGAGCGGCTCGGCCGCGTCGACATGTCCGAACTGCGCTCGCGTGTGGGGCTCTCCAGCTCGGCGCTGTCCCAGCGGGTGCCCGACGGTGAAGTCGTCCGCGATCTGGTCGTTTCGGCCGGCTACGCGGTGCTGGGTCGCTGGCGGGAGAAATACGAGGACGTCGACTACAGCCAGGCCATCGACATGCTCGAGAGCGTCGGCGCCGAGCACCTCGCCGAACGGAGCTACGGCACGCTCTCCGAAGGCGAGCGCAAGCGGGTGCTGATCGCCCGGTCGATGATGACCGACCCCGAGCTGCTGCTGCTCGACGAACCCGCCGCCGGGCTGGACCTCGGCGGTCGCGAGGAACTGCTGGCGCGGCTCGAGGACCTCGCCAACGATCCCGACTCCCCGGCGCTCGTGCTGGTCACCCACCACGTCGAGGAGATTCCGCGCGGGTTCTCCCACTGCCTGATCCTGTCGGAGGGCAAGGTGGTCGATTCGGGTCTGCTGTCGGACACGTTGACGGCCGAGAACCTGTCGAAGGCGTTCGGGCAATCCATCGCCCTCGACGTCGTCGACGGGCGCTACTTCGCCCGTCGCACCCGCACAAGGGCGGCGCACAGGAGGCGAGAATGACAGACCCATTGGTGCCGCGGCCGGCGGCCACTGTGATGCTCGTGCGCGACACCGCCAACGGGATCAAGGTGTTCCTGATGCGCCGGCACTCCGCAATGGATTTCGTGGCGGGCGTGATGGTGTTCCCCGGCGGAGGCGTCGACGACCGCGACCGCAACGCCGATATCGCGTGGTTCGGTCCAGAGCCCGATTGGTGGGCCGAACGGCTGGGCGTCGAACCGGGTCTCGCCGAGGCGTTGGTGTGTGCTGCAGCCCGCGAGACCTTCGAGGAGTCCGGTGTGCTGTTCGCCGGGCCCGCCGACGACCCGGACGGCATCGTCGGCGATGCATCGATCTACCGCGAATCGCGGCTGGCGCTCGCGGACAAGTCGTTGTCGTTCGGGGAGTTTCTGCGCAAGGAGAACCTGGTGCTGCGCGCGGATCTGCTTCGGCCGTGGGCGAACTGGGTGACGCCGAAAGAGGAGCGCACCCGCCGCTACGACACCTACTTCTTCGTCGGGGCACTGCCTGAAGGTCAGCGCGCCGACGGCGACAACACCGAAACCGATCGCGCGTTCTGGACCACGCCACAAGCAGCTCTCGACGAATTCGCCGACGGAACGACGTTCCTGCTGCCTCCCACCTGGACGCAGCTGGACTCGCTCAACGGCCGCACGGTCGCGGAAGTGCTTGCGGTCGAACGTCAGATCGTCGCCGTCGAACCGCATCTCGCCGCCAACAAGGACACCGGCAACTGGGAGATCGAGTTCTTCAACAGCGACCGCTACAACGCCGCGCGCAATCGCCGCGCGCCCGACGGCTACGGCCCCGACACACCGATTGCATGAACGAGTTCGTCTCCGTCCACACCAGCGATGAACAGCCGGGCATCGCGACGCTGCTGCTGTCGCGACCGCCGACCAATGCGCTGACCCGCCAGGTGTATCGCGAAATCGTTTCTGCCGCAGCAGATCTCGGTCAGCACGACGACATTTCCGCGGTCATCGTGTTCGGCGGTCACGAGATCTTCTCCGCCGGAGACGATATGCCCGAGCTCAGCACGCTGAACGCCGACGAAGCCGACGTCGCCGCGCGGGTGTGCCGGGAGGCCGTCGACGCGTTGGCCGCCATCCCGAAGCCGACCGTCGCGGCCATCACCGGCTACACGCTCGGCGGCGGGTTGAACGTGGCGCTGGCCGCGGACTGGCGGGTGGCCGGCGACAACGTGAAGTTCGGCGCGACGGAGATCCTGGCTGGCCGGGTGCCACAGGGCGGCACGGACCGCCTCGCACGGACGACCGGCGAGAGCAAGGCCAAGGACCTGGTGTTCAGCGGGCGGTTCATCGACGCCAAGGAGGCGCTGGCGCTGGGCCTGATCGACGAGATGGTGGCACCCGACGGCGTGTACGACGCCGCGCTGGCGTGGGCGCGGCGGTTCCTCGACTATCCACCGCAGGCACTGGCTGCCGCCAAGGCGACCTTCGCCGTTTAGGCTGCCCTGTTATGAGCTTTGAGGAAACCGACACTCCTCCTGATGTCGCCGACCAGGCGGCTCCAGTCCCCAACCCGCACGCCACGGCGGAAGAGGTAGAGGCGGCCCGCCACGACTCCAAGCTGGCCCAGGTGCTCTATCACGACTGGGAAGCCGAGAGCTACGACGAGAAGTGGTCGATCAGCTACGACAAGCGGTGCGTGGACTATGCCCGCAACCTGTTCGACGCGACCGTCCCCGACGAAGAGCTGCGCGAACTGCCGTACGGCCGGGCGCTGGAGCTGGGCTGCGGCAGTGGATTCTTCCTGCTCAACCTGATCCAGGCCGGCGTCGCCAGGCGCGGCTCGGTGACCGATCTGTCGCCGGGCATGGTCAAGGTGGCCACCCGCAACGGCGAGAACCTCGGCCTCGACGTCGACGGCCGGGTCGCCGACGCCGAGGGCATCCCGTATGACGACGACACCTTCGATCTCGTCGTCGGGCACGCCGTGCTGCACCACATCCCCGACGTCGAGCTGTCGCTGCGCGAGGTGGTGCGGGTGCTCAAGCCGGGCGGCCGATTCGTCTTCGCCGGTGAGCCGACGAATGCAGGTGAAAACTATGCCCGCCCGTTGTCGACGCTGACGTGGCGGGCGGTGACGAACGTGACGAAGCTGCCGGGGCTGGGTGGCTGGCGACGGCCGCAGGCGGAGCTCGACGAGTCCTCGCGCGCGGCAGCGCTGGAGGCGATCGTCGACTTGCACACGTTCGCCCCCGGCGATTTGGAGCGGATGGCCCGCAGCGCGGGTGCCGTCGAGGTGTCGACCGCCACCACCGAGTTCACCGCGGCGATGCTCGGCTGGCCGCTGCGGACCCTGGAAGCCGCCGTGCCACCCGGCAAGTTGGGCTGGGGCTACGCCAAATTCGCCTTCCACAGCTGGATCACGCTGAGCTGGGTTGACCACAACCTGTGGGGCCGTGTGGTGCCGAAGAGCTGGTACTACAACGTGATGGTGACCGGGGTTAAGCCGTCGTAGCCTTCGGTCTCGGCGACGTTGCCTACCTGCGATCCGACGCGGGCGCGCGGGATTTGCGCGAGGTCAACGACTTTGGGCTGAC
>DASRJA010000354.1:0-11536 GCA_035649695.1 Mycobacterium sp.
AGTTCGGTCGCAAGGAGATCCGGTTGGCCGAGCACGAGATGCCTGGATTGATGGCGCTGCGGCGCGAGTATGCCGACGTGGCACCGCTCAAGGGCGCGCGCATCTCCGGGTCGCTGCACATGACGGTGCAGACCGCCGTGCTGATCGAGACGCTGGTTTCCCTCGGCGCTGAAGTGCGATGGGCGTCGTGCAACATCTTCTCCACCCAGGACCACGCCGCCGCGGCGGTCGTCGTCGGCCCGCACGGCACGCCGGAGGAGCCCAAGGGCACCCCGGTGTTCGCGTGGAAGGGCGAGACCCTCGAGGAGTACTGGTGGGCCGCCGAGCAGATGCTGACCTGGCCGGGCGAGCCGGCCAACATGATCCTCGACGACGGTGGTGATGCCACCATGCTGGTGCTGCGCGGTGCGCAGTACGAGAAGGCCGGCGTCGTCCCGCCCGCCGAGGACGACGACTCGACCGAGTGGAAGGTCTTCCTCGGTCTGGTGCGCGAGCGTTTCGAAACCGAGAAGGACAAGTGGACCAAGATCGCAGAGTCGGTCCAAGGTGTCACCGAGGAGACCACAACCGGCGTGCTGCGGCTGTATCAGTTCGAGGCCGCCGGTGAGCTTCCGTTCCCGGCGATCAACGTCAACGACTCGGTGACCAAGAGCAAGTTCGACAACAAGTACGGCACCCGGCACTCGCTGATCGACGGCATCAACCGCGGCACTGATGTGCTGATCGGCGGCAAGAAGGTGCTGATCTGTGGCTACGGCGATGTCGGCAAGGGTTGCGCGGAGTCGTTGGCGGGCCAGGGCGCGCGGGTGGCGGTGACCGAGATCGACCCGATCAACGCGCTGCAGGCGCTGATGGACGGTTTCGACGTGGTGACGGTCGAGCAGGGCATCAGCGTCGCCGACATCGTGATCACGGCGACGGGCAACAAGGACATCATCACGTTGGCGCACATGCGGTCGATGAAGGACCAGGCCATCCTGGGCAACATCGGTCACTTCGACGACGAGATTCAGATCGCGGCGCTTGAGCGGTCGGGCGCCAAGCGTCTGAACATCAAGCCGCAGGTGGACCAGTGGATCTTTGATGACGGCAAGTCGATCATCGTGCTGTCGGAGGGCCGGCTGCTGAACCTGGGCAATGCGACCGGACACCCGTCGTTCGTGATGAGCAACAGCTTCTCCAACCAGGTGATCGCGCAGATCGAGCTGTGGACCAAGAACGACGAGTACGACAACGCGGTGTACCGGTTGGCCAAGCACCTCGATGAGAAGGTCGCGCGCATTCACGTCGAGGCGCTCGGCGGAACGCTGACCAAGCTCACCAAGGAGCAAGCGGAGTACATCAACGTCGACGTCGAGGGCCCGTACAAGCCCGAGCACTACCGCTACTGAGCTTGGGCCCCCGCGCATGGGCCCACGCGAAAGCTGGGGACTGGGGACGCGCATCCTCGAGACTGCGGGCAGATCGCGATCGACGCCAAAATCGTGATCTGACCGCAGTTTCGTCGTCGTCGCAGTCACATCCGGGCCGTAGGATTCGCCCGTGACTACCCCGTTGTCGTGGGACTTGCCATATGCGTGGCCCAGAAAGCCCGTGCTGGCAGGCAATGTCGTGTGCACGACGCAACCGCTTGCCGCGCAAGCCGGCCTCGCGATGCTTGCCGAAGGCGGCAACGCGGTTGATGCGATCATCGCGACGGCGATCACCATCACACTGGTCGAACCGGTGTCCAACGGCTTGGGTGCTGACGCATTTGCGATCGTGTGGGACGGCGAAAAACTTCACGGGCTCAATGCATCCGGACGTTCGCCCGCGGCGTGGACACCCGAATACTTTGACCACGCGGACGTCCCGCAGCGCGGCTGGAATTCAGTGACTGTCCCGGGTGCGGTCTCGGCATGGGTCGAGCTGCACGCCAAGTTCGGCAAGCTGCCGTTCGAGCGACTCTTCGAGCGGGCGATCCGCTACGGCCGCGACGGCTTCCTGGTTTCTCCGACGATCGCCGGTCAGTGGGCGGCACAGGTCGCGGAGCTGAAATCACAGCCCGGCTTCGCCGACGCCTTCATGCCCGGCGGGCGAGCCCCACTGCCCGGTGAACGGTTTCGGTTTCCGGAGCACGCGGCGACGTTGGAGAAGATCGCGCAGACCAACGGCGAAGCGTTCTATCGCGGCGAACTTGCGGAGGCGATCGCTGCGGACGCTGCGGCCAATGGTGCTGGCCTGCTCGCCTCTGACCTCGCTGCGCATCATCCCGACTGGGTGAAGCCGATCAGCCACGACTACCGCGGCTACACCGTGAACGAGATCCCACCCAACGGGCAAGGCGTCGTCACGCTGATGGCACTGGGCATCCTCGAGCACTTCGAAATCGCGTCGCTGCCTGTCGATTCGGCCGAGAGCGTGCATCTGCAGATCGAGGCCGTGAAGCTGGCGTTCGCCGACGCGCTGGCGTATGTCGCCGATGCTGACCACATGTCGGTTCGTCCGGACGGTCTGCTCGACAGCGGGTATCTCCAGCGGCGCGCGGCGATGATCGACCGGGACAAGGCCACTGCGTTCACGGCGGGCAGCCCGCCACGCGGCGGCACGGTGTACCTGACCGCTGCCGACTCCGCCGGGATGATGGTGTCGATGATCCAGTCCAACAATGTGGGCTTCGGGTCGGGAGTCGTGGTGCCGGGCACCGGCATCTCGCTGCACAACCGCGGCGCCGCCTTCGTCGCTGCACCCGACCACCCGAACCGGGTCGGTCCGCGAAAGCGCCCGTACCACACCATCATTCCGGGATTCGTCAGCAAGGACGGCGCTCCGGTGATGACGATGGGCGTGATGGGTGGGCCGATGCAGCCGCAGGGGCAGGTGCAGGTGATGGTCCGGATCGCCGACTACCTGCAGAATCCGCAGGCCGCGTGTGACGGGCCGCGATTCCGCTGGTTATCCGGATTGCAGGTGAGCCTGGAAGACGGATTTCCGTCGGAGACCGTCGAGGGGCTGCGCCGCCGTGGCCACGATCTGCTGGCCGTCGACGACTACAACGCCTTCGGGGCATGCCAGGCGATCTGGCGGATGGAGGACGGCTATCTCGGCGTGAGCGACCCACGCCGAGACGGGCAGGCGGCGGCCTTCTAACCGCGCTCACCTCACAAGCTTGCTGGCCGGCGTGTCGAACTTACCCAATAGTAAGAAACTGCCCGTCGCGCATACTGGACCTGTTACGGTCCCCCGGTGGGTCGGGGACTCGTGGCGTTTGTCGTTGTCGTACTTATCGTTGTAGCAACCGGTTTCGCGCCCGCGGCGCGCGCAGATCCCAGCAACGATGGCCACGATCCGTACTACAACGAAGACGAATACTCCCAGTTCTACACCCCGCCTGATCCGCTGCCGCCGGGTCAGCCCGGCGATCTGATCCGTACCGAACCGTCGCGGTTGGTGCTCGAGCCGTCGGGCGAGCTGGGCGCGATCATGGCCACCGGCACGCGAATCATGTACCGCAGCACCGACGCTCGTGGAAACCCAATGGCGGTGACGGGCACCTACTTCGAACCGTACAACGACTGGCCCGGGCAGGGGCCGCGGCCGCTGATCGTGTACGGCCCCGGCACCCAAGGCCAGGGCGACCAATGTGCGCCGTCGCGTCAGTTCAATCAGGGTATCCACTGGTCGCCGTGGCTGGACTTGGCGTTCAACTACGAGGAGCTGTTCGTCGCGACGATGGTCGCGCGCGGGTTCGCGATCGTGATGACCGACTACCAGGGGCTCGGGACGCCGGGACTGCACACGTATGTCAACCGGATCGCGGAGGGCAACGCGATGCTCGACGCGGGCCGGGCGGCGATGCGGTTGTCCGGCACCTCGTTGGATCCCCATGGGCCCGTGGCATTTTGGGGTTATTCGCAGGGTGGCGTTGCTGCGGCCTCGGCGGCCGAACTGGCGTCCTCCTACGCGCCGGACCTTCACGTCGTCGGCACGTACGCGGGTGCGCCGCCGGCCGATCTGAAGGAATTGTTTCCCTACGCCGACGGCAGCGCGCTGGTGGGAGTCGTCGGCTATGCGCTCAACTCCGTCATCACCACCTACCCGGAATTCGAGGATGCGATTCGCGGGACGCTCACGCCGCGCGGCGCGGATCTGCTGAACAAAGTCCAAGACCAGTGCATTGCGGAGACGATTACGAAGTTCATGTTTCGGCACCTGCAGCCCTACTTCACCTCGGGCATCTACCAGCTGGTCAACCAGGAACCCTTCAACACCCTGTTTGATATGCAGCGCATCGGCCGCTACAAACCCAACGCGCCGGTGATGATCCTGAGCAACCGGTATGACCCGTTGGTGCCGTGGACGGCGGCCAACCAGTTGGGGCGCGACTGGTGCGCACAGGGCGCCGACGTTCAGTTTTGGACCAACGAGGAGCCGCCGTTCATGAACAAGCTGGTCGTCAACCACGCGCTGCCGATGCTGGTGGACGGCGAGCGGGCCATGCAATGGATCGCCGACCGGTTCAACGGATTGCCGACGACACCGAACTGCGGCGAGTTCTGAGCAGAGGCGAGCCTGATCTCCGCCAGAGGACGAGGGCATTTGCGTATTCGGCAAAATCGCTTGACCTCAAGTCCGCTTGAGGTGCCACGCTGCTGGCATGACAAAGGGGACAGGGGATTCCGCCGCGACGGTGATGGCTATCGACGACCCGTCGGTACGGTTCGTCCGAGACGTGTTGCCGCTGGTCGACCAGCTGTACCGCGCCGCGCGCAGGTACACCCGCAGCGCCGGCGATGCCGAGGACTTGGTCCAGGAAACGATGGTCAAGGCCTATGCGGGTTTTCACAACTTCAATGCCGGAACCAATATCCGCGCATGGCTGTTCCGCATCATGACCAACACGTGGATCAGCTCGTACCGCACGGCGCAGCGACGCGTCGATGAGGTGCTGGCCGCAGATGTCACCGACGTGCAGCCGAACGCGGCCGGCGGCCAATCAGCCGAACTTGCTGCGTTGGAAGCGATGGGCGATAAGGAGGTGCGCGACGCGCTGCAGGCCCTGCCCGAAGGCCAGCGCCTGGTGGTCTACTACGCCGATGTAGAAGGCTTCCGGTACAAGGAGATTGCTGAGATCTTGGACGTTCCGCTCGGCACGGTGATGTCACGGCTGCACCGCGGACGGGCCAATTTGCGCGCGCTGCTCGTTGACGTCGCCGCGGCGCGCGGTTACGCGGCGTAGGACGGGCTATGGACTCGGCGGTGCTCCGCAGCGATCCTTGATGTCGGTGAGCGGCTGCCGAATGTTGGCCATGTCGGCTTGCTCGTCAGGGTGAGAGGCCATGTAGCCCTTCACTTTCGCGGCTACCTGTTCACGGGACATCGCCTTGAGGGTCGTCATGAAGTCGTTCAGGTCGGGATGCGTGAACAAGTAGGCCGACGTCGACGCATCGACTCCTGACCTGACTCCCTCGAGGTCGGCGGCGCTGCAGTTCGGGGGATTGGCGCCGGGATCCTGGTTGGCATGGGCGAGCGGGCTGGCGACGAACAGCGCCGCACCGATCCCCGCGCCGGCACACACGGCGGTGACGAGGCGAGACAACATCATGGCTCACAGTCTGCGCACAACCCACGCTCATGTGCGCGCGTCGCAAGCAGTTCCACAGCAGATTCGGCTTGTGCCCACAGCAAGCCGGCGTTGTGCTACATCCGACGAACGTTCCGTACCGCTCGAAAAATCGCCGAATAGTCGAGCGGTAAGGAACGTTCGCAGCCGGATAGGCTCGCCGCGTGCTCATCGTTATCGAGGGTGTCGACGGCGCAGGCAAACGCACGCTCACCACTGGCCTGCGCGCTGCGTTCGAAGCCGCGCACAAGTCCGTCGCCAGCCTCGCCTTCCCGCGGTACGGCCATTCGGTTGAAGCCGACCTCGCCGCGGAGGCCTTACACGGCGGGCACGGCGACCTCGCGCAGTCGGTGTACGCGATGGCCGTGCTGTTTGCCCTCGACCGCGCGGGCGCCCGCGACGAGATCGCCCATCTGACCGACGCCTACGACGTCGTGATCCTCGATCGGTACGTGGCGTCCAACGCCGCCTACAGCGCCGCGCGGCTGCACCAGGGCGCCGACGGCGAGGTCGTCGATTGGGTGCGCACCCTCGAATACGACCGATTGCACCTGCCCAAGCCGGACGCCCAAGTGCTGCTCGACGTGCCGACCGAACTCGCCGCCGAGCGCGCGGAGCACCGCGCCACCCAGGAAGCCGACCGCGCCAAGGACGCCTACGAGCGCGACGACGGGCTGCAGCGGCGCACCGGCGAGGTCTACTCCGGGCTCGCAGCGGCGCAGTGGTGCGGACGCTGGTTGGTTGCCGGGCCCGATGTGAACGCCCCTGCGCTGGCCGCAGACCTGGGTCAATAGCCGACTCGCGGGTGTGCTACCGGCGTTTTATCGCAATTTGGTGACACCATGGACTCCATGAGGCAAAGGATTCTGGTTGTCGACGACGACCCTTCGCTGGCCGAGATGCTCACCATCGTCCTGCGCGGGGAAGGTTTCGACACCGCGGTCATCGGCGATGGCACGCAGGCGCTCACGGCGGTCCGCGAATTGCGGCCCGATTTGGTGTTGCTGGACCTGATGCTGCCAGGCATGAACGGCATCGACGTATGCCGCGTTCTGCGCGCCGATTCCGGTGTGCCGATCGTCATGCTGACGGCCAAGACCGACACCGTCGACGTGGTGCTCGGCCTGGAGTCGGGCGCCGACGACTACGTCATGAAGCCCTTCAAGCCCAAGGAGCTCGTCGCCCGTGTGCGCGCCCGGTTGCGCCGCAACGAAGACGAGCCCGCGGAGATGCTGTCGATCGGCGACGTCGACATCGACGTGCCGGCCCACAAGGTCACCCGGCAAGGTGAACAGATTTCCCTGACACCGCTGGAGTTCGACCTGTTGGTGGCGTTGGCGCGCAAACCACGGCAGGTGTTTACTCGTGATGTGCTGCTCGAACAGGTGTGGGGATACCGGCACCCCGCCGACACCCGTTTGGTGAACGTGCATGTCCAACGTCTGCGGGCCAAGGTTGAGAAAGACCCGGAGAACCCGCAGGTGGTACTGACCGTTCGAGGAGTGGGATACAAGGCCGGACCCCCGTGATCTTCAGCTCGAGGCGGCGCATCCATCGGCGTTCGGCACCACTACTACGCGGATTCGGTGCGCTGAGTCGGGCAATGGGTTTGGCGTGGCGCCGCTCTCTGCAGTTGCGGGTGGTGGTGTTGACGCTGGGGCTGTCGCTCGCCGTCATTTTGGTGCTCGGCTTCGTGCTGACCAGTCAGATCACCGACCGCATCCTCGAGGTCAAAGTCCGTGCCGCCACCGAGGAGATCGAGCGCGCCCGCAACACGGTCAGCGGCATCGTCGGCGGCGAGGAAACCCGCTCACTCGACAGCAGCCTGCAACTGGCGCGCAACACCCTGATCGACCGCAAGGCCGACACCGGCGCCGGGCTCGCGGGCGCGTTCGACGCGGTGCTGGTGGTTCCCGGTGACGGCCCCCGGGCGGCGACCGCGGCAGGTCCGGTGACTCAGATCCCCAACGCGTTGCGTGACTTCGTCAAGGCCGGCCAGGTCAGCTATCAGTACGCGACCGTGCACACCGACGGGTTCTCCGGCCCGGCGTTGATCATCGGCAGTCCCACGTCATCGCCCGTGACGAATCTCGAGCTGTACCTGATCTTTCCGCTCAACAACGAGGAATCCACCATCGCGCTGGTGCGCGGCACCATGCTGACCGGCGGCGTGGTGCTGCTCGGTCTGCTGGCCGCGATCGCGCTACTGGTGGCCCGCCAGATCGTGCTGCCGGTGCGGTCGGCATCGCGGATCGCCGAGCGCTTCGCCGAGGGCCACCTCACCGAGCGGATGCCGGTGCGCGGCGAGGACGACATGGCGCGGCTGGCGGTGTCGTTCAACGACATGGCCGAAAGCCTGCACCGCCAGATCACCCAGCTCGAGGAGTTCGGCAACCTGCAGCGCCGGTTCACCTCCGACGTCAGCCATGAGTTGCGCACACCGCTGACAACCGTGCGGATGGCCGCCGACCTGATCTACGACCACAGCGAGGACCTCGACCCTGCTCTGCGACGTTCGACCGAGTTGATGGTCAACGAGCTCGACCGGTTCGAAACGCTGCTCAACGACCTGTTGGAAATCTCGCGCCACGACGCCGGTGTCGCGGAGCTGTCGGTCGAGTCGGTCGATCTGCGCTCGACGGTGCAGAGCGCGCTGGACAACGTCGGCCATCTGGCGGCCGACGCGGACAGCGAGCTGATCGTCGACATGCCGGCCGACGAGGTGATCGCCGAAGTCGATCCGCGCCGGGTGGAACGGATCCTGCGCAACCTGATCGCGAACGCGATCGATCACGCCGAGCACAAGCCGGTGCGGATCCGGATGGCCGCCGACGAGGACACCGTCGCGGTCACCGTTCGCGACTACGGTGTCGGGCTACGGCCGGGCGAGGAGAAGCTGGTATTCAGCCGGTTCTGGCGCTCCGACCCGTCGCGGGTGCGGCGCTCCGGCGGCACCGGCCTCGGCTTGGCGATCAGCATCGAGGACGCTCGGCTGCACCAGGGTCGGCTGGAGGCGTGGGGCAAACCCGGCAAGGGCGCGTGCTTCCGGCTCACGCTTCCGCTGGTGCGCGGACACAAGGTGACAACGAGTCCGCTGCCGATGAAACCCATTGGGCGCGAACGGCCGCCGCGCCGGTCACGTGACCGCGACCGGGAACCCGCCCAGGAGACCGTGTGAAACGCGTGCTGGCAGCCATGTGGTTGCTGGTGTTCGTTCTCGCGGGCTGCGCCGGCGTCCCGAGTTCTTCTGCGCCGCAGGCCATCGGCACCGTCGACCGTCCCGCGCCGCCGAGCCTGCCCAAGCCGGTACCCGGCATGGACCCCGATGTGCTGCTGCGGGAATTCCTCAAGGCCACAGCCGATCCCGCCAACCGGCATCTGGCCGCGCGGCAGTTCCTCACCGAATCCGCCTCGCGGGCATGGGACGACGCCGGTAGTGCCCTACTGATCGACAACGTCGTGTTCGTCGAAACACGCGGCCCCGACCGGGTTTCCGTCAGCATGCGCGCCGACATCCTCGGCTCGCTCTCGGATGTCGGAGTGTTCGAGACCGGCGAGGGTGCGCTGCCGGATCCCGGTCCGATCGAACTGGTCAAGACGCCCGGCGGGTGGCGCATCGACCGGCTGCCCAACGGCGTTTTCCTTGACTGGCAACAGTTTCAATCCACCTACAAGCGCAGCACGCTGTATTTCGCCGATCCCACCGGCAAGACCGTGGTGCCCGACCCGCGGTATGTCGCGGTGTCCGACAGTGACCAGCTGGCCACCGAACTGATCAGCAAGCTGATCGCAGGCCCACGGCCCGAGATGGACAAGACGGTGCGCAATTTGCTCGGTCCGCCGCTAAAGCTGCGCGGCCCGGTAACGCGCGCCGACGGCGGCAAGACCGGCGTGGGCCGCGGCTACGGCGGTGCCCGGATCGACCTGGAGAACCTGTCGACGACCGACCCGCACAGCCGGCAACTGCTTGCGGCACAGATCATTTGGACGCTGGCGCGGGCCGGGATAAACGGGCCGTACGTGATCAACGCCGACGGGGCGGCGCTCGACGATCGCTTCGCCGATGGCTGGAACACCTCCGACGTCGCGGCCACCGACCCCGGTGCGGCCGACGGTGCCGCCGCGGGATTGCACGCGTTGGTGGGCGGCACGCTGATGTCACTGGACGGCCAGCGCGCGACAAGGGTGGCCGGCCAGTTCGGCCAGATGCCCGGCCAGACCGCAGCTGCCGTGTCACGCACCGGCCAGGAAGTGGCGTCGATCGTGACGCTGCGGCCCGGTGCGCTCGACATGGCGTCGTCGCTGTGGGTCGGGCCGCTGAACGGCAATGCGACACAGGCGATGGAAGCTCGCACGCTGTCGCGGCCCAGCTGGTCCCTTGATGACGCCATCTGGGTCGTGGTGGACGGCATCAACGTCGTGCGCGCGATTCAGGACGCGTCGGGGCAGCCTGCCCGCATCCCTGTCGACTCCAGCGTGGTGTCGATGCGCTTTCCCGGCGCGATCGCCGAACTCCAGCTCTCCCGCGACGGAACGCGCGCCGCGATGATCATTGAAGGGCAAGTGGTTCTCGCCGGTGTCGAACAGACGGCCGGCGGTGGTTATGCACTCACCTATCCGCGGCGGCTGGGCTTCGGCCTCGGCAACACGGCGGTGTCGCTGTCCTGGCGCACCGGCGACGACATCGTCGTCAGCCGCACCGACCCGCAACACCCGGTGTCCTACGTCAACCTCGACGGGGTGAACTCCGACGGCCCGAGCCGGAACCTGCTAATGCCGGTCACCACCGTCGCCGCCAACCCGTCCACCGTGTACGTCGCCGACGAGCGTGGTGTGCTGCAACTGTCCGGCTCGGCCGCCGACAACGACCCGGCGTGGGCCGAAGTGCGGGCGTTGATGATGCCGGACGCGGTGCCCGTATTGCCGGGCTAATTCCCGAACTTTTTGAGAAATCGTTCTGAACCATCTCCCGGCATCGGCCGTTGTGCAGACAAAACATCACCAGAGGTGTTTGCTCAACAGCCAGGAGGGTTGATGAAGATCCGCGGTCCGTTGGTCACACTCGGCGCCGTTGCGGTGCTCGGGATCGGCATATTGCTCGTGAACATGTCCAAGGAGGAGTCGCCGCCGCCGGGCAAGTCTGCCGCCGAGTCCACCACCGCCGTCGCCACCACGACTACCGCCGCGCCCGCGCCGGCACCACCGAGCACGCCGCCACCGCCGGCGTTTCCGGCCAAGGCCGATTACGTCGGCAAGATCCCGACCGCCAACGGCACGATCACGTTGGAGATCACCGTCGACGGCGACAAGGCCATCGCCTACGCGTGCGACGGCAACACCGTCGAGTCGTGGCTGCGGGGTAGCGCCGTCAACGGCGCGGTCAGCCTGGCCAACAAGGACAAGACGAGCCGGCTCGAGGGCCGCCTGGAAGGCAATGCCGTCGTCGGCACGTTGTGGATCGGTGAAAAGCAGTGGGACTTCAACGCTCCCGCAGCGCAGCCGCCCGCCGGGCTGTATGTCTACGAGAACGCCGGTGTTCGCAACAGCTGGATCATCGACCCGAGTGGGGGCGTGACCGGCGTGCAGCGACGGGAGGACGGGTCGACCGCACCCGCGCCCAGCCTGACGACCGACGGCATCGCGGACATCGACGGCATCGAGGTCAAGGCGATCCGGGTTGAGGGGGACAGCAATGTCTGATGCCGAGGCTCCGACCACGGCCGTGCCCGCGAGGTCGTCGTCGGGGATAGCGGTGCTGGTCGCGGTCGCCATCGGCGCGCTGGTCGCCGTCGGACTCGGTGTGTTCGGGAAACTCCATGAGCCGCAGTTCTTTTCGATCAGCGTTGCCGGCTTCTCCAGCGGGCTTGCCGTGAAGTCTTGGCTCGCGACGCTGGCTGTGGTGCTGGCGCTGTTCCAGCTGGCGTCCGCATTCGC
>DASRJA010000355.1:0-14926 GCA_035649695.1 Mycobacterium sp.
CGTGGTCCACCACAGCCAGAAGAACGAGGCCACCGACAACGCCAGCCCGAACACCAGCGCGTGACTTCGCGGCACGGTGTGCTGGGCCAACGGCCGGCGGGACGTCCGCTTCATCACCTTGTCGATGTCCGCGTCGGCCACACAGTTCAGCGTGTTGGCGCCGGCCGCCGCCAGCAGGCCGCCGAACATAGTGTTGACGATGAGCAGCGGATCAACAGTGCCGCGGTGGGCCAGCAGCATCGCCGGAATCGTGGTGACGAGCAGCAGCTCGATCACCCGCGGCTTGGTCAGTGAGACGTAGCCAAGGAGCTTGGTGATGATTCGGTTCGGCGCAACGCCTTCGCGAATACTCACGCAAAACTCCTAAAGGTCGCCGCAGCGCGCAGCTTCTACTACAGACGATGGTAGACCGCGTGTAAACGCCGTCCTAATCGTCCCCCACGGACCTGCGGCGGCCCAGGTTCGCGCACTAGGGTGGACCAAGCGGATTGCGAAGCCGGGCCTATGTAAGGAGTTCGCCACGTGACCACTCTCGACGAGATCTCTACGCTCACCCGCCCGAATCACCCGGACGACTGGACCGAGTTGGACTCGGCCGCTGTCGACACCGTGCGTGTGCTGGCCGCGGATGCGGTGCAGAAAGTCGGCAACGGCCACCCCGGCACCGCGATGAGCCTGGCGCCGCTCGCGTACACGCTCTTTCAGCGGCAGATGCACCACGACCCCAGCGACACGCACTGGCTCGGCCGCGACCGCTTCGTGCTGTCGGCCGGGCATTCCAGCCTGACGCTGTACATCCAGCTGTACCTCGGCGGGTTCGGGCTGGAACTGTCCGACATCGAATCGCTGCGAACCTGGAAGTCCAGGACGCCGGGGCATCCCGAGTTCCGGCACACCCCAGGCGTGGAGATCACCACGGGCCCCCTGGGTCAGGGCCTGGCCTCGGCGGTCGGGATGGCCATGGCGTCGCGGTATGAGCGCGGCCTGTTCGATCCGGACGCCGCACCCGGCACAAGCCCGTTCGACCACTACATCTATGTGATCGCCTCCGACGGCGACATGGAGGAGGGGGTGACGAGCGAGGCGTCGTCGCTGGCCGGCACCCAGCAGCTCGGCAACCTGATCGTGTTCTACGACAGCAACCAGATCTCGATCGAGGACGACACCAACATCGCGCTGACCGAGGACACGCCGGCCCGCTACCGGGCCTACGGGTGGCACGTGCAGGAGGTCGAGGGCGGCGAGAACGTGGTCGGCATCGAAGAAGCCATCGCCGAGGCCAAGCGCGTCACCGACAAGCCGTCGTTCATCGCGATCCGCACGATCATCGGCTACCCCGCGCCGAAACTGATGAACACCGGCAAGGCGCACGGCGCCGCACTCGGTGACGAGGAGGTCGCCGCGGTCAAGAAGATCCTCGGCTTCGACCCGGACAAGACGTTCGAGGTGCGCGACGAGGTCCTCGAGCACACCCGCAGGCTGGTCGCCCGCGGCAAGGAAGCCCATGAGAAGTGGCAGAGCGAGTTCGACGCCTGGGCGCAGCGCGAGCCGGACCGCAAGGCGCTGCTGGACCGGCTGACCGAGCACAAGCTTCCCGACGGCTGGGACGCCGACCTGACCTACTGGGAGCCGGGTTCCAAAGCGCTGGCCACCCGCGCGGCCTTCGGTCAGGTGCTCAATGACGTCGCGCCGAAGCTACCCGAATTGTGGGGCGGCTCAGCGGATCTCGCGGGCAGCAACAACACCACGATCAAGGGCGTGAAGTCGTTCGGCCCGCCCTCGATCTCCACCAAAGAATTCACCGCGGACCCCTATGGCCGCGTGCTGCACTTCGGTGTCCGCGAGCACGCCATGGGCTCGATCCTGTCCGGGATCGTGCTGCACGGACCGACCCGCGCGTTCGGCGGCACCTTCCTGCAGTTCTCCGATTACATGCGCCCGGCCGTGCGGTTGGCGTCGCTGATGAACATCGACACCATCTACATCTGGACGCATGACTCGATCGGGTTGGGCGAGGACGGTCCCACCCACCAGCCGATCGAACACCTGGCGGCACTGCGCGCCATCCCAAACCTGTCGGTGGTGCGGCCGGGCGACTCGAACGAGACCGCCTACGCGTGGCGCACCATTCTGGCGCGCGGCGCCAGCAGCGGCCCGACCGGTTTCATCCTCACCCGGCAGGGCATTCCGGTGCTGGAGGGCACCGACGCCGAAGGCGTAGCCCGCGGCGGCTACGTGCTGGGTGGCACGCCCGATGAGGATCCTGATGTGGTGCTGATCGGCACCGGGTCGGAGCTGCAGCTGGCCGTGGCTGCGCAGAAGATATTGGCGGACAAGGGAATCACCGCGACGGTGGTGTCGATGCCATGCGTCGAGTGGTTCGAATCCCAGCCGGCGGAGTATCGCGACAGCGTGCTTCCCCCGGCGGTGTCGGCGCGCGTCGCCGTCGAGGCGGCGGTTGCGCAGAGTTGGTACAAGCTGGTCGGCGACACCGGCGAGATCGTCTCGATCGAGCACTACGGCGAATCCGCCGACGACAAGACGTTGTTCCGCGAGTTCGGTTTCACCCCCGAAGCTGTGGTGGCCGCCGCGGAGCGATCACTAGACAACTGATTTGGAAGGGCGAGAACAATGACCCAAAACCCCAATCTCGCAGCGCTTTCCGCCGCGGGCGTGTCCGTATGGCTGGACGACCTGTCCCGGAACCGGCTGCAGACCGGCAACCTGCAGGAGCTCATCGACACCAAGTCTGTGGTGGGCGTGACGACAAATCCGACTATCTTCCAGGGCGCGTTGTCCAAGGGCACCGCCTACGACGAGCAGGTCAAGGAGTTGGCCGATCGCGGTGCCGACGTCGATGCCACCATCCGCACCGTGACCACCGACGACGTCCGCAACGCCTGCGACGTGCTGGCCAAGGCGTGGGAGGCGTCCAACGGCGTCGATGGCCGGGTGTCCATCGAGGTCGACCCGCGACTGGCCCACGAGACCGACAAGACGATCCTGCAGGCAGTCGAGCTGTGGAAAATCGTCGACCGGCCCAACCTGCTGATCAAGATTCCCGCGACACTGGCCGGTCTTCCGGCGATCACCGCCGTTATTGCCGAAGGCATTTCGGTGAACGTGACGCTGATCTTCTCCGTCCAACGTCACCAGGCGGTCATGGACGCCTACCTCAGCGGGCTGGAGAAGGCCAAAGAGGCGGGGCATGACGTGTCCAAGATCCATTCCGTCGCTTCGTTCTTCGTCTCGCGCGTTGACACCGAGATCGACAAGCGACTGGAAAAGATCGGCACCGACGACGCGCTGGCGCTACGCGGTCAGGCCGGTGTGGCGAACGCGCGGCTTGCCTACGCGGCCTATGAGGAAGTGTTCGTCGGCGGTTCCCGCTACGAGGCTCTGAAGGCCGAAGGCGCACGTGTCCAGCGGCCGCTGTGGGCGTCGACCGGTGTCAAAAACCCGGAGTACTCGGACACGCTCTATGTCACCGAGCTCGTTGCACCGAACACCGTGAACACCATGCCGGAGAAGACGATTGACGCGGTCGCCGACCACGGTGTCATCGCGGGCGACACGGTCACCGGCAAGGCCGCAGAGGCGCAGGCGACCTTCGACGAGCTAGACGCGGTGGGCATCGATCTGCCGGATGTGTTCAAGGTGCTCGAGGACGAGGGAGTGGAGAAGTTCGAGAAGTCGTGGCTCGAACTACTCGAAGCGACACAAGGTCAGCTCGACGCCGCCAAAAAATGACCGCTGTCAACGATAAGTCAACATCGACAAGCTGGCGTAACCCGCTGCGCGACAAGCGCGACAAGCGGATGCCGCGCATCCCCGGTCCGTGCGGTGTGGTGATCTTCGGCGTCACCGGCGACCTGGCCACCAAGAAGTTGATGCCGGCGATCTACGACCTGGCCAACCGCGGCCTGCTCCCGGCGTCGTTCGCCTTGGTCGGTTTCGCACGACGGGATTGGGCCGACGAGGATTTCGGCAAGCTCGTCTGCGACGCCGTCCGAAAACACGCGCGCACTCCGTACCGGCAAGAGGTCTGGGACCGGCTGGCCGAGGGAATCCGGTTCGTACAGGGCACCTTCGATGACGACAAGGCGTTCGAACGGTTGGCCGAGACGTTGGCGAAGCTTGATGCCGAGCGGGGCACCGGCGGCAACCACGCGTTCTATCTGTCGATTCCGCCCAAGGCGTTCCAGCAGGTCTGCGAGCAGCTACAGAAGTCTGGGTTGGCCCGGCCTCAGGATGGCCGCTGGAGCCGGGTGGTCATCGAGAAACCGTTCGGCCATGATTTGCAAAGCGCCCAAGAGCTCAACGGGGTCGTCAACAGCGTCTTCCCCGAGGAGTCGGTGTTCCGCATCGATCACTATCTCGGCAAGGAGACAGTCCAGAACATCCTGGCGCTTCGGTTCGCCAATGAGCTGTACGAACCGATCTGGAACAACAACTACGTCGACAGCGTGCAGATCACCATGGCCGAGGACATCGGCCTCGGTGGCCGGGGTGGGTACTACGACGGTGTCGGTGCGGCACGCGATGTGATCCAGAATCATCTGCTGCAACTACTTGCCCTGACCGCCATGGAGGAGCCGGTCAACTTCAGCCCGCACGAGTTGCAGGCGGAGAAGATCAAGGTGCTTTCGGCAATCCGGCTGATGCAGCCCCTCGATGACACCACCGCTCGGGGACAGTACGGGGCGGGTTGGCAGGGTAGCGAGAAGGTCGTCGGTCTGCTGGACGAGGAAGGCTTCTCGAAGGAGTCCACGACCGAGACCTACGCGGCGATCACGCTGGAGATCGACACCCGCCGCTGGGCGGGTGTGCCGTTCTTTCTGCGCACCGGCAAACGGCTGGGGCGCAGGGTGACCGAGATCGCGCTGATCTTCAAGCGCGCCCCGCACCTGCCGTTCGACAAGACGATGACCGAGGAACTCGGCCAAAACGCGTTGGTGTTCAGGGTGCAGCCCGACGAAGGCATTACGACGCGGTTCGGCTCCAAAGTCCCCGGAAGCGCGATGGAGGTCCGCGATGTCAACATGGACTTCTCCTACGGCTCGGCGTTCGCCGAGGATTCCCCCGAGGCATACGAACGACTGATTCTCGACATGCTGCTCGGCGAGCCCTCGCTGTTCCCGGTGAACCGAGAAGTCGAATTGTCCTGGGAGATCCTCGATCCCGTGCTGGATTACTGGGCGTCGCATGGCAAGCCAGACACCTACGAATCAGGCACCTGGGGACCGGCGTCGGCCGACGAGATGATGCACCGCATGGGCAGGGAATGGAGGCGGCCGTGATTCGCGAGGGAGCCGAGCAATGATCGTCGACCTGCCCGACACCACGACCAACGACATCAACAAGAAGATCACGGGCCTTCGCGAAGAGGGTGGCGCGATCACGTTGAGCCGAGTGCTCACGTTGGTGATCTCGCTTGACTCCGACGATGTGCTGGAAGATTCAATCGAGGCGGCGAACTTCGCGAGCCGCGAACACCCCTGCCGTGTGATCGTGGTGGTCCAAGGCGATCGAAGCGCCTCCGAGCCGCGATTGGATGCGCAATTGCGCGTCGGCGCTGACGCGGGTGCGGGCGAGGTCGTCGCGCTGCGCTTGCACGGTGAGCTCGCCGACCACGCCAGCAGCGTTGTGCTGCCATTCCTGCTGCCCGACACCCCGGTTGTGGCATGGTGGCCGGTGGGGGGACCGGCGGTTCCGGCACAGGACCCATTGGGCCACTTGGCAATTCGCCGCATCACAAATGCAACGGCCTGCGAGGACCCGCTGGCAGCGATCAAAGGCCGCCTACAGGGCTACACCGACGGCGACACCGATCTGGCCTGGGCCCGCATCACATACTGGCGCGCCCTGCTGGCGTCGGCGCTCGATCAGCCGCCCTTTGAGCCGGTCACCTCCGCGGTGGTGTCAGGACTGAGGGATGAGCCGTCGCTCGACGTCCTCGCGGGCTGGCTGGCGGTCCGGATCGACGGTCCGGTACAGCGCGCAGTGGGTGAACTGAAGGTGGAACTCATCAGAAGCAGCGAGACCATCACACTGAAGCGTCCGCAGACAGGGGTGACCGCGACACTGACCCGAACCAGCAGGCCCGAGGCACGGATTCCGTTGGCGCGCAGGGAAGCCAAGGAATGCCTCGCCGAGGACCTGCGCAGGCTGGACGCCGACGAGATCTATCACGAGGCGCTGCAGGGCATCGACAAGGTCCAGTACACATGAGCTCCGAAGGCGACGACGAGCGAGGACCGGAGCGAGGTGGGGGCACCTCCCACCCGCAGGGTAGGGGGAGAGTCGAGGCATGAACTCCGTCATCGAGAAATACGCCGACAGCGCTGCGTTGGTCGCCGCGGCAGGCGATCGACTAGTCGACGCGATCACCGACGCAATCGACAAACGCGGCACGGCGCAGATCGTCCTGACCGGCGGCGGCACCGGCGTCGGCCTGCTCAAGCGGGTCGGCGAGCGCGGCGAGAAGATCGACTGGTCGAAGGTCCATCTGTACTGGGGTGACGATCGGTTCGTGCCGGCAGACGATGACGAACGCAATGACAAACAGGCCGCCGACGCGCTGCTCGACCACATCGACATCCCGGACGCCAATGTGCATCCGATGTCGGCCAGCGACGGCGAGTTCGGCGACGACCTGGACGCCGCGGCACGGGACTACGAGCAGGTGCTCGCCGCGAACGCCGATGACGGCGAGCCCGCACCGGACTTCGATGTCCATCTGCTCGGTATGGGCGGCGAGGGACACATCAACTCGCTGTTTCCCGAGACACCCGCGGTGCGCGAGACGAGCCGACTGGTGGTCGGTGTCGAGGACTCCCCCAAACCGCCGCCCCGCCGAATCACGTTGACGCTGCCCGCGGTTCAGCGTTCGCGCGAAGTGTGGCTCGTGGTATCGGGTGCCGCCAAGGCCGATGCGGTGGCGGCTGCGATCGGCGGCGCCAAACCCGTCGACGTCCCCGCCGCAGGCGCTGTCGGCCGGGATGCGACGGTGTGGCTGCTCGACGAGGACGCCGCGGCCAAGCTCTAGTACGACGGGACTCGGGCGTCGAGGCCGGTCAGGACCTCCGGCAACGGGTCGCGGTGCAGCACTCCGAGCCGTTGTGTGGCGCGGGTCAGGGCGACATAGAGGTCGGCGGCACCGCGTGGGCCGTCGGCGAGGATGCGTTCCGGCTCCACAACCAGCACTGCATCGAACTCCAGGCCCTTCGTTTCCGAGGGCACCACCGCGCCCGGCACATCCGGCGGTCCGATCACGATGCTGGTGCCTTCGCGGTCAGCTTCGTCAATGACGAATTCTTCGATGGCAGTGGGCAATTCGTCGTCGGTAACCCGTTGCGACCATGGCTGAATCCCACAAGCGCGGACCGATTCCGGTGGCTCGACCCCGGGCGCGAACTCGGCGAGCAGCGCGCCCGCGACAGTCATGATTTCCGCCGGGGTGCGGTAGTTCACCGACAGCGACCGGTACACCCACCGGCCTGGCACGTACGCCTCAAGCATCGTGTCCCACGACGTCGCGCCGGACATCGACCGGCGTTGCGCCAGATCGCCGACCACCGTGAAGGATCGGCTCGGGCAACGCCGCATGAGCACGCGCCAGTCCATTTCCGATAGCTCCTGTGCCTCGTCGACGACGGCGTGGCGGTAGGTCCAGTCGCGGTCCGCGGCGGCGCGTTCGGCGAGTTCACGGGTGTCGCGCTCCGCGAAGCGATCAGCCAGGTCCTCGGCGTAGATCATGTCCGTCGCGAGCAGGTGGTCCTCGTCGTCCATCAGGTCCTCGCGGCTGACCATGAGGTCGAGCACACCCGCCGCGTACTCCGCTTCGGCCAGCCGTTCCCGATCGGCGGACTGGTCTGCCGGCTTGTCGCGGCCCAGCAGATCGACGAGTTCGTCGAGCAGCGGCACGTCCGAGACCGTCCAGGCGTCGCCATCGGCGCGCCATAGCGCCGGGTCGGCACCCGCCGCGCGCAACCGCTCGGGAGACTCGTAGAGCTGCGCCAACAACGTTTCCGGCGTGAGTATCGGCCAGAGTTCGTCGAGCGCCGCGGTGAACTGGTCGTTGTCCGCTAGCTCGTCGATCAGGTCAGCCCGCAGGTGCTCCCATGCGTCGCGGTCCTTCCGGGTCAGCCAGCCAGCGCCGATCCGCGCGATCGCTCGCTCGGTGAGTACGTAGGTGACGATCTCGCGGAACACTGCGCGGGCTTCGTTGTGCGGCTGCCCGCTCGCGCGCGCCTCCTGGATGGCCCACTCCGCGGTCTCGGCGTCGATCCGCACCGTGACATCCGACAATTTGATCGACAGCGGATCTTCCGGCAACCGCTGCCGATCGGCGACCGCCGCCGCAAGCACCTCCAGAATCTTCAGTGAGCCCTTGAGTCGCGCGGCCTCCGCCGTGTCCTCGGCGGTGATGTGCAGACCTGGCACGAGGTCGCCGGTGGTCATGAACACAACGTTCGTCTCGCCCAGCGATGGCAGCACGCGGCCGATGTGGTTCAGGAACGCCGTGTTCGGGCCGACGACGAGCACACCATGACGTTCGATCCGCTCGCGCTGGGTGTAGAGCAGGTATGCCACGCGGTGCAGTGCCACCACGGTCTTGCCGGTGCCCGGCCCACCCTCGATTACCAGCACACCCGAATGATCGAGCCGGATGATCTCGTCCTGTTGCGCCTGGATCGTCGCGACGATGTCGCGCATCCCGTCGCTGCGCGGCGCGTTGACAGCCGCCAGTAATGCGGCGTCTCCACGCTGGCCGTCGCCCGGCCTGCCGAACATCTCGTCGGTGAAGTCGACGACCTGACGACCCCTGGTGTGGAATTGGCGGCGCCTGCGCATGTTCTCAGGGCTGGCCGCGGTGGCGACGTAGAACGCGCGCGCTGCAGGCGCCCGCCAATCGAGGAGCAGCGGTTCGTAGTCGTTCTGCTCGTCGAACAGGCCTATGCGGCCGATGTACAAACGTTCGCCGGAAAGGCTGTCCAACCGCCCGAAACACAACCCGTGGTCCGCCACGTTCAGCCGGTTCAGCTGTTTGGCCAGCGCACGGACCTCGACATCGCGCTCCACGAGTGGGGCGCCGTTACCGGCGTCGACGGGACTTCGCAGCGCCACGCCGTACCTACCCCGCACGCGCGCGCGCTCGGCGTCGAGCCGCGCGTAGAGCCCGGCCACGTAGCCACGCTCGCCCTGCAATTCCTCGTCGTAGCTTCGAGTTGACACACGTCCCCCATCTTTTCCGGTCTAAGCCAGCGATTTTGGGGCATCACCCGGGTCTTGCCGCAAGTCCCCCCATGCGTTATAAGTTGGAAGTGGCAAGGAGTTGATAGCGCTCCTTGCCTTTCTCATGCATTCGGGTGAGGCACATGGCAAGTCTTAGCCGTAAGGCATTGTCCCACAATTTGATTGAGCCTTACCGGCTGCCGATGATGTCACCGATATACGCGTGACGAACGACCGAAGGCGGTTCGTCTGTGCAGCGACGACGATCACCGGGAAGTTGGGGAGGAAGGCGACAGCAGCGGGGACTCTGCGACCGCATTCATATCGCGTGGTCGTTCGCGCTACTGCCCGACTCACATGAGCAGGAGAACTCCCAATCCCCGGGCCTGGAGCCGGTTAAATCGCCATAGCAGCAGAACTGAATCTTCACACCGTGCTATACGCGCAGGCGAACGGCGCCTCCCGAATCCACCGACCCATCACCGGGGTACCGGCCGGCTTGTGGACAACTTTTCGACTTGTCGGCGCCTTGTGGCATTGTCGAAAGTATGTTCGAAGATGTTCCGGATGGCGAGCTCATTGATGTGATGGGTGAGGCCACCCGGGATGAGTCGACGGCGATCGCGCAGCGGTTGGCCGCGGTCGCGCAGTTGTATGTCCGGCGCTCCGGGGAGTTGGCTGATCACCAGTGGTGGTGTGCCGATGCGTGTGATGCGGTGGCCGCAGAGATCTCGGCGGCACAAAACATCAGCCATGCCCGCGCGGTGGCTCAGGTGCAGTTCGCGTGCGCGGTGCACGATCGCCTGCCGCAGGTGGCCAAGGTGTTCGCCACCGGGGTGATCGACTTTCGGTTGGTGCGTACCCTGATCGCCCGCACCGAGAACGTCGACGATGCGGTGATGCCCGAGCTGGATGCGGCGATCGCCCGGCATTGCCAGAAGTGGATGAAGCTCTCGGGCCCGAAGGTGCGCGATCGGGTGGATATGTGGGTCGCCAAGTTCGACCCCGCCGGGGTGCGGGTGCCGCCGACGGTCGAGGAGAACCGCTATGTCGAGGTCGGCCAGACCAGCCCGGGGATGGCCGGACTCTCGGGCCACGTGCACGCCACCGACGCCGCGGTGTTCGACCGACGGCTCGACGCCTTGGCGGACACGGTGTGCGAGAACGATCCGCGGACCAAAGCGCAGCGCCGTGCCGATGCCACCGGAGCGGTGGGCCGCGGCGAGGCCACGCTGGCCTGCCAATGCGGATTAGCGGACTGCCCCGCCAGAGCCGAGCGCGACGGTGCGGCCGCCGCGGCCGCAGCGGTGATTCACGTGCTGGCCGAACGGGCCACCCTCGACGGCGCCAGCGATCAGCCCGGCTATCTGCCCGGTTTCGGTGTGCTGCCCGCCGAGTCGGTGCGCGAGGTCGCCAAGACCGCGCGACTCAAGCCGGTGGTCATCCCGTCGGACACCCCCGATCCGGGGTATCGACCCTCGGCGGTGACGCGGGAGTTCCTGGTGTGGCGGGATTTGACGTGTCGCTGGCCCGGCTGCGACAGACCCGTCGAGAAATGCGACGTCGACCACACCGTGCCCTACCCGGCCGGACTCACCCATCCCTCGGATCTCAAGCATTACTGTCGCATCCATCATCTGATCAAGACGTTCTACGGCGGCCCGGGCGGCTGGACCGATCAGCAAATGCCCGATGGCACAGTGATTCTCACCGCACCCACCGGGCACAGCTACACCACCGAGGCACACGGCGCCCGCATGTTTCCCGCGCTGGCCCAATCCACCGGCGAGTTGCCCATCCCGCCGGCACTCGATCTGCCTGACACCGACCGATCGGTAATGATGCCGCGCCGCAAGCAAACCCGGGAACAAGACCGCCGCGACCGGATCAACGCTGAACGGCGCGAACGAACCGAACTCATCGCCGAAGAAGAACGCCAACGCCAAGCCTGGCTCGCCGCGAACTACGAACCACCACCATTCTGAGGGTAGTCGTAACTCCTTATTCCGCCGTCGGTTTCACCGTCGCGAGACCCTTGCGCGTACTCGTCGGTCCGCGTCGTTGGGTCGGTTCCGCCTGTTCGCCACCGAGGGTCGGCGCGGCATTGGCGGGGCGGCGCATCCCCTAGGTAATCCCTCACAACTCGTTCAGACGACCAGCCCGGTCCGGCGGTTCCAACGGCGCAGTCATAATGACCGTCATGGCAGACAAGGGTGGCAAGCCAGCACGCACTGGATCGGAGCGGATCAGGAAGCTCGCGCAGGCGGCGCTCAACGCCGACGTCACGGTGGAGCAGGTTGACACCATCTTGGAGGGCCTGAGCGAGACGCTGGTCGATCTGAACAACTCGACGGGCAATCTCGACGCAACCCTGGAGCGGTTCAACGAAACGATCAACCAGATCAACGAGCTGGCGCCGCGCCTGAACGCCGTGGTTGATCGCATGGAGGGCATCGTGTCCCGCGTCGAACGCATCGTCGGGATAGGCGAGGCCGTGGTGTCACCACTGACGGCCACCGAGCAAGCCGTGCGCGGAGCCGTGAACGCCGTGCGGCGAAGCACCGGCTTGTAGTGACGCGCGGCTCGATCAGTCCCGCGCCGCCGGTCGCCGAGGGCACCGGGCTGCCGTGGGATGTGACGGTCGACGACGCCGTCGCCGCCATCGCCGAAGCCCGCGCTCGGCACGGCGACACCTTTGTGGCGCACAGCGGTCGCGACCACTATCTCTTCACGTTCTCCCCCGTCGGCGTCGAGTCGTTCTACGCGCTGCCCGAGGAGATCGCGAGCAAGGGCCTCGCCGACTATTTGATGTTGCGGCGCAAGCTCCCCGACGAGATCTTCGACGGCAGGCGCACCCTACCCGCCTCGTTGTTCCGGCGCGACGACGTCACCTCTTATCTGGTCAACCTCGACCAGGCGCTCGAGCAGACCGTGGCTGAGCTCGGCCCCGAAGGCACCGTCGATCTGTTCGACCTCACCCGCAGGCTCGGGCACCGCATGGGACTTGCCTCGTGGGCGGGGCCTGGATCGACGCAAGCCGATACCTTCGATCGGCTGGTTGCGGCCTTCGACATCCTCGACGGGTCGGATGCGTTCGTGCATCCCGACGCGATGGCGGCCGTCGCGGCGACGGACAAGCGCGCCGAGCGGGCGGCGCTCGACGACGTCGTCGAACTCGTCTCGATCGCGGTGCGACGCTTGGACTCCGGTCAGACAACAGACGACGCACTGTTCGGCCGGATCGTCGAGGCCTGGTCGTCGGAACCGCCCGACATCCGCACGCGCGGAATCGCATTGGACGTCGCGCTCATCCACATCGCATCGATGTCGAATCTCATGGCGGCCCTCGGCTGGGCCTTCGTCGATCTGCTCGAGCACCCGACACACCTGCGCCTCGTCGCTGCCGGCGAGGAGGAACTGGCGCGCCGCTGCGCGCTGGAGAGCACGCGGTTGGCGCAGCGCTCGATCATGTCGCGCACCGTGTTGGCTCCCGTCGATTTCGACACAGGCGACGCGTGCTACCGCGTGCCCGCGGGCTGGACGATCGCCACACTGCTGCCGCTGCTGAACACGTCCGCCGCGCCGGGACTACGGGACTGGGACCCCGACCGATGGCACCGTCATCGGCTTGCCGACCCGACCGCGCTCCCTTCACCCATGCTCGTGACGGCGTTCGGGCATGGCAGGCACTCCTGCCCCGCGCAGCCGTTCTCCCTGGCGGCGATGACGGCCGCCATGACTCATTTGCTCGGTCGCTATGAGATGACGCCCGAGTGGACCAGCCATCCCAGGCCCGTGCCCGCTCAGATCGGCGGGATGGCGCGAGCGGCCGAGCTCTGCGTTATCCGCTATTGCGCAACGCGGTAGCCAGCCCACTCATCGTCAGCAGGATGCCTCGCTGGACGAGTTCGTCGTCATCACCGGAGCGGTACCGCCGCAGCAACTCGACCTGCAGGTGGTTCAGCGGCTCGAGGTACGGAAACCGGTTGAACACCGAACGCGCCAGCGCCGGGTTGTCGGCCAGCAGATCGTCGTGCCCGGTGACCAGCTTGTGCATCCGGATGGTGCGGTCGTGTTCGGTGACGATCTTGTCGAACACCCGCCGCCGCAGCGCATCATCCTCTACCAGTTCGGCATAGCGCGCGGCCAGGCCCATGTCGGATTTGGCGAGCACCTGCGCCATATTCGACAGCACGGTGCGGAAGAACGGCCACCGCCGATAGAGATCTCGTAGCACCTCCAGCCGGCCGTCGCCTTCGGCGATCCAGGTCTCGAACGCGGTTCCGGTGCCGTACCAGCCGGGCAGCATCACCCGCGACTGACTCCAGGCCAGCACCCACGGGATGGCCCGCAGATCGGAGATCGACGTAGTGGGCTTGCGCGAGGTCGGTCGGCTGCCGATGTTGAGCGCGCCGATCTCGCTGACCGGGGTCGAGGCCTTGAAGTAGTCGACGAAACCCGGTGTCTCGTGCACCAATTCGGCGTATGCGCGTTGAGCGCGGGCCGCCAGCTCGTCTAGCACCTCGTACGCGGGACCCGCGGCGTCACCCAACCCCTCAACATCGAGGAGCGTGGCTTCCAACGTGGCCGCCAACAGCGTCTCCAGGTTGCGATGCGCGATCCGCGGCTCGGCGTACTTGGCGGCAATCACCTCGCCCTGCTCGGTGATCCGCAGCGACCCGTTTACCGCCCCGGGCGGCTGCGCCAGAATGGCGTCATAGCTCGGACCCCCGCCGCGCCCGACCGTCCCACCGCGACCGTGGAAGAGCCGCAACCGAATTCCCGTTTTGCGGGCCGATTCGACCAGATCGAGCTCGGCTCGGTACAGCGCCCAGTTGGCCGCCAGATACCCGCCGTCCTTGTTCGAATCGGAGTAGCCGAGCATAACTTCCTGGCTGTCACCGCGCGCCGCCACGACGGCGCGGTAGAGCGGAAGGTCCAGCGCCGCTTCGAGAATCGACGAGCCGCGCTGCAGGTCGTCGATGGTCTCGAACAGCGGGACGATGCCCACGGGCGCATATGGCTCGCCGCCCGACGTGTCGAGCAGTCCGACCTCCTTGAGCAAAATCGCTGCCTCGAGCATGTCCGATACCGATTGGCACATCGAGATGATGTAGTTCGGTATTGCCTGTTCCCCGAACACATGAACGGCGCGCGCACCAGCTGCCACGATGTCCAGCTCCTTGCGCGCCAGCTCCGACAGTTCGGCACCGTCCTTGACGAGCGGCCGACGGATCGCCAGCTCGGCGGCGAGCAGCTCGACGCGGTCGGGCTCGGGCAGCGACCGATAATCGGGATGCACGCCCGCCCACGCCAGGAGTTCGGCGACGACCTCCTCGTGCACGTCAGAGTTCTGCCGCATATCGAGGCCGGACAAATGAAACCCGAAGACATGCACGGCTTCCCGCAGCCTGGCGAGCCGGTCGTCTGCGAGCACCTCGCTGCCGTTGGCGCGCAATGACCGATCGATGACGTCGAGGTCGGCCAGCAACTCGGCCGGTGTGAGGTACCGTTCGAGGCCCAGGTCGAGCTCGTGTTCGGGCTGACTGTCCAGGATTTCGGCTGCTGTCGCAGTCAGCCGTCCGTGGATGACGCGCAACGCGCGGCGGTAGGGTTCGTCGGCGCGGGCCGGCTCGTGGCATGTGTCGGCCAGCGCAGCGAGGTCGTCGCTGACCGTGACCAGCCGCGC
>DASRJA010000356.1:0-2633 GCA_035649695.1 Mycobacterium sp.
CGCGACCGGGGCCATCGCCAAGCGGGCCAACGAGATCCTCCGCGACGGGCTCAAGGGTGTGAAGCGGCTGCCGCTGGCCCGGGCGTTGCAGAGTGCGCAACGCCACGACTACATGGACGCTTACGTCGAGGACCTGCCCAGTGTGGTCGACGTGCACGCGATCCGCGCCGAGGGCATCCGCGTCGGCGCCGACCCGCTGGGCGGAGCCAGCGTCGATTATTGGGGCGCGATCGCGGAACGCCACAACCTGAACCTGACGGTGGTCAATCCGCTCGTCGACGCCACCTGGCGGTTCATGACGCTCGACACGGACGGCAAGATCCGGATGGATTGCAGCTCGCCCAACGCGATGGCATCGCTGATCGCGAACCGAGACAAGTATCAGATCGCCACCGGCAACGACGCAGACTCCGACCGGCACGGCGTTGTCACCCCCGACGGAGGGTTGCTGAACCCGAACCACTACCTCGCGGTGGCGATCGAGTATCTGTACACCCACAGGCCGGACTGGCCGGGTTCGACCGCGGTCGGTAAGACCGCCGTCAGCTCGTCCATCATCGACCGGGTGGTCGCCGGCTTGGGCCGCAAACTGCTAGAGGTGCCGGTCGGGTTCAAGTGGTTCGTCGACGGATTGATCAGCGGCACCATCGGTTTCGGCGGCGAGGAGAGCGCAGGCGCGTCGTTCCTGCGCCGTGACGGGTCGACGTGGACGACCGACAAGGACGGCATCATCCTGGCGCTGCTGGCGTCGGAGATCCTTGCGGTGACCGGCCAGACCCCGTCGCAGCGGTACGACGCACTGGCCGAAAAATACGGTGCGCCAACGTATGCCCGCATCGACGCACCCGCCGACCGGGAGCAGAAGGCGCGGCTGGCCAAGTTGTCGCCGGAGCAGGTGACCGCGACCGAACTGGCGGGCGAGGAGATCACCGCCAAGCTGACCACCGCGCCCGGCAACGGCGCACCGCTGGGCGGGCTGAAGGTGACGACGGAGAACGCGTGGTTTGCGGCACGCCCGTCGGGCACCGAAGACGTCTACAAGATCTACGCGGAGTCGTTCAAGGGGCCCGAGCATCTTGCGGAGGTCCAGGAATCCGCCAAGGAAGTGGTGAATAAGGTCATAGCGTGAGTTCTGTCGCGGAGGGTGAATGTTCGGCTGACTCGAAGCCGAAACTCCCGAGCGAAGTCTGGGTACTGATCACCGCAAATGTGGTGGTCGCCCTCGGCTATGGCGTCGTTTCGCCGGTGCTACCGCAGTACGCGCGCAACTTCGGTGTGAGCATCAGCGCCGCGACCTTCGTCATCACCGCCTTCTCGCTGATGCGGCTGGTGTCCGCGCCGGCGAGCGGTCTGTTCGTCCAGAAGGCCGGGGAGCGGCGCGTCTATGTGAGCGGGCTGCTGATCGTCGCGGTGTCCACGGGCGCGTGTGCCTTCGCGCAGACGTACTGGCAGTTGTTGCTGTTCCGCTCGCTCGGCGGGTTCGGGTCTGCGATGTTCACCGTCTCGTCCCTGGGGCTGATGATCAGGATCTCGCCGCCCGACGCCCGCGGCCGGGTCGCCGGATTGTTCTCGAGCGCATTCCTGATCGGGTCGGTCGCCGGCCCGGTGCTCGGAAGCCTGACCGCAGGGCTGGGCCTGGCCGCGCCGTTCGCCATCTACGGTGTGGCGCTGCTGATCGCCGCGGCCGTGGTGTTCATCAACCTGAGGCATTCGGCGGTGGCTGCACCTGCGGAGAACGCCGAAGACCCGGTAACACTTCGAATTGCGTTGCGCAACAGAGCGTATTGGTCGGCGCTGTTCTCCAACTTCGCGATGGGCTGGTCGGTGTTCGGGTTGCGCATTGCGTTGGTGCCGTTGTTCGTCACAGAAGTGCTGCATCGTGGGCCGCGTACTGCGGGGCTCGCGTTGGCGACGTTTGCGGTCGGCAACGTGGCGGCCGTCATCCCGAGCGGCCATCTGTCGGACCGCATCGGGCGCCGCGCATTACTGATCGTGGGCCTGGCGGTGTCAGGGGTGGCGACGATGGCGGTGGGCCTGGCTTCGTCGCTGACGCTCTTCCTTGCCGGTGCGCTGGTGGCCGGCGCGGCGGCGGGCATGTTCACCTCGCCCCAGCAGGCCGCTGTTGCGGACATCATCGGCAGCAAGGCGAGGGGCGGGACGGCCGTCGCGACCTACCAGATGATGGCGGACTTCGGCGCGATCGTGGGCTCACTCGCGGTCGGCGAGATCGCGCAGCACGTGAGCTTCGGCGCTGCCTTCGTGATCAGCGGAGCCATTCTGCTGGTCGGAGGGGTTGGCTGGATATTCGCACCAGAGACCCGGCTGCGGCCCTCGGAGCCGACCCCTGCTCGCGCGCTCGGCCCGGAGGTGGGCGGCGAACTGCCCTGACCAGCGGTTTTGAACGCTTCCCGCAGGTGGTGTAACTTCGATGAGCACAACTTCACGGGGCTATGGCGCAGCTGGTAGCGCACCACACTGGCAGTGTGGGGGTCAGGGGTTCGAGTCCCCTTAGCTCCACTTTTTCGGACACCAAGCGTCCGTAGACGAACCGTGACGTGTCTCTACGAGGTCGGAGACACTCTTTGCGACGTTCGTGCGACCGGGCAAGCGCGGCGACATGACGGCGCATAGAA
>DASRJA010000357.1:0-19876 GCA_035649695.1 Mycobacterium sp.
GATCTGGTTGTAGCGGAAGTCCCGCGCGCCGACGCCACCGAAACGTTCGTCGGCCGCGAAACCCAGCAACCCGACCGCGCCGGCTTTCGCGAACACCTCGCGCGGAATGATGCCGTCTGCTTCCCACTCGGCGATGTTGGGTGCGACTTCCTTGGCTGCGAAATCGCCAGCCAGCTCGGCGAACGCGCGGTGGTCGGCGTCGTAGTGCACCCGCTGCATGACCGGAGCGTAGGCATGTGCGCGGTGTTGGCGACGACGCATGTCCCGCTCAGTAGACAGGAGCGCCCGCGTCGGCGGCGGACGCTTCGATACTCGGTAGTCGTGACGACTGACGCCGAACTGCTGATCCATTTGCGCCAGGCCGACCCTGGCGTCCTCGTGGCGGTGCTGGCTCAGCTCACCGGCGATGCGTCGGTGATCGATCGGTTCGGACCGGCGATCTCGTACGTTCCCGACCCGCCCGAACGTGCGGGTGTAACCGACCCGGATACTGCGGACGCGCTCGTGGCGGCCGTTATCGAGGCATTGGATGCTCCGCGCTTTGCGGGCGCGCCCGCAACTGTCGACCCAGACCTCTTCACGCGACTACTGCCACTGGCGCTCGGCAGCGACGTCGACGACGAGTTCGTTCCGCTGTTGCTCGAGCAGGGTGGCTTCCAGCTCTCGCAGCCGACGCTGCCGCGAACCGTGCCGATTCCGGAAACATTTAAGGTGGCCATCGTCGGCGCTGGGCTTGCCGGCATCATCGCCGCGCTCGCCGCCGCCGATGCGGGGGTCGCGTACGAGATCTTCGACCGCAACAACGAAGTCGGCGGCACCTGGTTGACCACGACCTATCCGGGCATCGGCGTCGATACACCCGCGGCGTATTACTCGCTGTCGCGTGAAGTGAACCCGGATTGGTCGAGCTACTACCCGCAGGGCGGTGAGTATCAGTCCTACCTGGTGGCGCTGGCCGACAAGTACGGTCTGCGCGAGCACACCCGGTTCGGCACCGAGGTCGAGGCCTTGTGGTGGGACGAGGACCGCGATCACTGGCAGATCCATTCGGTTGATCGCGATGGCAATCGCGACGTCAGCTTCGCCCGTGTGGTGATCACCGCCGCCGGCTACCTCAACCGACCACGCTTGCCGGACCTGCCCGGCCGAGACATATTCGCGGGCATTAGCATTCACTCCGCACTGTGGGATGCCTCGCTGGACCTCACGGGCAAGCGGGTGGCGATCATCGGCGCGGGCTGCACGGCGGTGCAGATCGTCGACGCCTGTGTCGATCAGGTGGACCACCTGACGGTGTTTCAGCGGCAGCCGCATTGGGTCGCGCCTCGCAAGCGGCTTTCCGATGATGTGCCCGAACACCGTCGGTACCTCGGCCGCCACCTGCCGCATTACGCGAAGTGGAACCGGCTGAAGTCGTTCTGGGGCACGGCGGACAATAACTATCCGGTCATCCTGCGGGACGCGGAATGGGCGAAGACCCATCTGTCGATCTCACCGGCCAACGACGTGCTGCTACAGATGTGCCTCGAGTACATCGACCGAACCTTCGGCGAGGGAACGGAATTGGCGAAGAAGGTGACTCCCGATTTCGCGCCGTACGGCAAGCGGATCATTCGCGATCCGGGTGGCTACTACGCGGCGCTGACCCGTAACCACGTCGACGTGGAAGCGAGCGAGCCCGCCGAGGTGAACGCCGATGGAATCGTGACGGCAGACGGCAGGCAGATCGACCTCGACGTGATCATCTACGCGACCGGGTATCACCTGGACTTTTTGTCCACCATCGACATTCGCGGCCGTGGCGGGCGCAGCCTGACCGACGAATGGGGGGACAGCCCCCGCGCATATCGCGGTGGCACGGTGCCGGGATTCCCCAATCTGTTCATCAACTCGGCGCCGAACTACAGCCCCGGGCACGGGGCGGGCGCTAATTTCTCCATGGAGGTGATGGCGCACTATATCGTCGAGTGCCTGCAACTGATGGCGCTGCGGGGCGCGACCACGATGGAAGTGACGCAGCAGGCGTACGACGAGTACGTGGATGGGATCGACGAGGCAATGGCGGGCACCGTCTGGTGTCACACCCCCAGTGCGCACACCTACTACCGCTCCGGTTCGGGCCGGGTGGTGGTGGCCACCCCATACCGGCTGGTTGACCTCTGGCATCAGCACCGAGCGCCAATCGAAGAGCACTTCGAGCTCCTATGACGCAATTGCTCAGCGGCAAGACGGCTTTGGTCACCGGCAGCAGCCGGGGGATTGGTCGCGCGATTGCGCAGCGGCTGGCGGCCGAGAGTGCGACGGTCGTGGTGACGGCGCGATCCTACGAGCCGTCGGCGTCGGTGCGAGGAGGGGAGGCGCTGGCGATACCCGGCACGATCCGCGAAACAGTCGAGCTGATCGAGGAGGCCGGCGGAAAGGCGTTTGGTGTCGCCGCCGATCTCGAGGACACCGAACAGCGTGAGGGCCTCGTCAAAAAGGTGCTCGACCGCACGGGCCGCATCGACATCCTCGTCAACAATGCGGGATTCGCCGACTATGGGCTCGTCGAACACATGGAGATGGATACCTTCGACCGCACGGTGGAGCACTACTTGAGGACGCCGTTCGTGCTCGCCAAGGCGGCGGTACCGCATATGCGCAAGCAAGGGGCGGGCTGGATCGTCAACATCGGATCCGTTACCGGAGTTGCACCGATGCGGCCGTACCGTGAGTACAACAAGACCTCGGGCGATGTGGTCTACGCGTCGATGAAGGCCGCTCTGCACAGGTTCACGCAGGGGGTGGCGGCCGAGTTGGTCGATGCGAACATCGCGGTAAACTGTGTCGGTCCATCCACGGCTATTCGCACACCTGGTGCGGCCCAACTGATCCCGGACACTTTCCCGACGGAACCCGTCGAGTATCTCGCCGAGACCGTGCTGGCGATGTGCTTCCTTCCGGCAGCCGAACGCACCGGGCTGGTAGCATTCAGCCTTCATTACCCGTGGTCGCAGAAGCTGACCGTTCACAGCCTGGACGGCGCCTCGGTGCTGCCGCCGTTGGAACCGCCGGTGACGGCCAACCCGAACATCCTGTCCGCCGGGATGTGACGTAAAGCCCAAGGAACACAAAGGGTGTAGAGAGCCTGCGGTGCCTGGAAACCGGTCCGCACACGCGCCTGCGCGGACCGGTCTCTTCAGGGTTAGGTGGCCGTCTCAGAGGCAGAGGGCGCTGCATCTGATGACACCGGCATGATGGGGATCTTCTTCATGGCGCTCGCTCGGGGATCGGGTGCCGCCGACGCAGCGGCGTGATTGTCGGCACCTCGGGTGTAGGTCCAGACGCAGAAGGGCTCACCCTCAGCGAATTTGAAGTCTTTGGGCGGCAGGTTGATGTCGAGCTTGCAACCTGGGAAAAAGGGAGCCGAGATCCGCTGCTCGAACGTGCAATTCATCCAGGCTCGCGCAGGCGGATACAGGCCTTCATCGGTGTATTTTTGCAGCACCTCGCAGCGGCGCATGTTGAGCACCACGTGATCTGGGTTGTGCACGATGTACTCGCCGCCGTAGCCGAGGGTGCCGTCGATACTGAGGCAGGCCAGTTTCAGGAAATCGACCACGTACACAGGCTCGATCTTCATCACCTTGGCCAGCTTGGGGTACTGGTAGTCGATGATGAGCTCGTAAAGGCCAGGGAGACCGAGCCAGACCTCTTCTTCGGGGATGATCTTCGTCCACTGGTCGATGAAGTAGTTGTGGCCCTTCAGGTATTGATCCCAGTAGGTCTTGATCAGCCGCATGAGGGCGTCCTTCGTCAGATCCTCGGTCTGGACATCGAACGGAATGGCTTGGTATTGGGCGTTCTTCCAATCCCAGCCCGGAGGTGCGATGAACCGGCCCATCGGCATCGCTTGGCGCATCCCGGCCCGAGACACCTCGGCGGCAATGTCCATAGCGGCGTTGATGCCCACTTTCTCGGCGTAGATCTTCACGTGGGCGTAGGGCACGAAGTTCAACGTGTCCTCGAACACCCGGGCCAGTCCGAGCAGGAAATTCCGCGAGAAGTCTTCGATATTGCCGACCTTCCCCATGAAGTCATGGGTGTAGTCGTCATAGTTCAGTTCGCTATTCATTTCGGGCTCTCCTTGACACTTCCACGGCGGGGTTGTGTCAGAATCTGCATGTATGTCAGAATCTGACAGCTAGATGTTAGGGTGCTGTCGACCGGAAGATGGCCAACATCCCACTGTGCGGGATCCGTTGCATAGTCAGGCGTTTCATGAATGGAGCCTCAGGTGAGCGCGCCGAGTAGACCAACTTTGACCGAGCGGCGTGCCGACGAGCTCCGGATGACGATCGCGCTCACCGCCCGCGACATCTTCCTCGCCGATGGATCCACCTCGGCGACTGTCGAGCGGATCTGCGAGGCGGTGGGGATAGCGCCGCGTACCTTTCACCGCCACTTCCCGGTCAAGGAAGACGTTGTGATGCCACTATTCCGTCGGTTCGGTGGTCTGAGCGTCGAAGTCCTGCAAGATGCTCCGCGCACGAGTGACACGGTCGAGACCCTGGTGAAGGCATTCTCGACAGAGGTTGCCAAGCGGGGCGAACTGGAGATCGACCGCAAGTTCATGTCGCTCATGATCACCGATCCCCAGTACCGGCTTCGTTGGTTGGACTGGGGCCAAGACTTCGCCGACCCGATCTCCGAATTCCTGGCCGAACGCGTCGATCTGGGTGGTGACCCGTTCATCCGCACACTGCCAGCCCAGCTGATAATCCAGATCTGCCGCCAGGCCTACGTTCATTGGGTGGCGCAGGGCAACTTCCGCAGTTTGGAATCAGCGTTACGTGCCGGGATGCTGATGGTCATCCGGGCATTACCACCTTTGACGCCCGAAGCCGTGGCGGCAGTCAAGTCAGGACCGACTCGGGCATCGCGCAAAAGGTATGGCACACGCGGTCGCGAACGATGACATCGGGGCATTCGGGATCGAACCAGCGGTCCACCACCGCCCAGTGGATCGGGTGCATCAGGTAAGGGCCCATCAGCCCGTCGACGTCGGTGAACTCCTGCTCAAAGACGTGAGTCCACTCAGACGTCCCGACGGGGTTGTCGACGCGGCTCAGCTGCCAGGCGGTAATGGTGTTCACGTAGCGCGGCATCAGTCGCAGTTCGTCTTCGAAGCGAGCGACGATGTGGGCGTCGGTGCCGGGAAGCACGCGCAGCAGCAGCGCGCGATACACGGTGCCGGTGTGGGAACCGCGAACAGAAGCGTCGCCTGAATAACAGGCGCCGTTGACACGCGTGATCGCGGAGTCGGTCAGTGTCACCGCGAAATCTGTTTCAACGGACCGCCATTGGTCTTCGCTGTCGAAGCGCAGGTGCACCAGGATGTCGCCGCCGTTGCGAACGCCCGGCAGCGTAGGCGCAACGAGCTGGTGTCGCGCCCTTGTGGCGGCGGCCCCGGCGCGCGCAGCGGCAAGCAGGCGGTCGCGATCGACTTCGGCGACGTCGAGCATCCGAGTGACGCTATACATCACAGAGTCGGTCGACGTCGGCCGCTGCGGCCGCCACGCTGCGCGTCCGTTCTTCCACGAGTTCGCCGATACCGTCCCACCACGGCCCGAGGGTGGGGTCCGGCCGACCTTTCCACGTCATCTCCCACCACGCCTGCGCGCTGGTCAGCGACCAGGTGATGGTCACCGTGTTGGATTGATCGTCGAACCAGATCGGTGGGCTGACCAAGACGTCGCGAAGCGTCATGCCGCGTGCGCGTGCGCCGGGGGCGTACTCGGCGAGGTAGCAGTCGACAAACTTGCGGGCACACCCAGGCCGGGTGACGACTCTGTCGATGACGTAGACCTCGGATCCGGTCACGTTGCGAGAGTGCGCCTCAAAGTCGTCGCCGGCAATGCCGCGTCCCGATACACGGGAGCTGTGGTCAGGAGACGGGACAACTCGCGGCACGTCTCGACGCGAGCTTGCTGCGCCAGGTCCAGTGCCGGCATTGTCATGAACCCGTGTATGCCGCCGTCGTATCGGCACTGCACCGTCAGCACCTCGGCAGCCTCCAGCGCGTTGCCGAATGCAACTGCCTCGTCCCGCAACGGATCGTGGCCGGCGATGACGACGACGGCGGGCGGCAGCCCACGCAAGTCTGCATTCAGCGGTGACGCATAGGGGTGTTCGCGATCGGCGGCCGAGGGCACGTACTGATCCCAGTACCACTGCAGTGCGGGGCGCGGGTTGTAGAAGCCCTTGCCGAACATGCGGTACGACTCGGTGTCGAAGTTCGGAGCGATCATCGGATACAGGAGCAGCTGTGCCACCAGCGACGGTGCTCCACGATCGCGCGCCATCAGTGCTGTGGCGGCCGCCAGGTTGCCGCCCGCGCTGTCGCCACCCACGACAACGCGGCCCGCATCGCCGCCGAGCGCATCCGCATTGCGGGCAGCCCACTGGGTTACCGCGAACATGTCCTCGGCGGCCGCCGGCCACCGGTATTCCGGCGCCAGCCGGTATGCAACCGAAACGACAACGGCGGGAATCAGATTCGCCAAGCTACGACAAAGGCCGTCGTGGCTGTCGAGATCGCAGAACACAAAGCCGCCGCCATGGGCGTACACCAGCGTCGGCACCGGACCCGACATCGACGCCGGGCGGTAGATGCGTACCGCGACATCGCCTGCCGGGCCGTGAACGGACGCGTCACGGATCTCGCCGACCTCTTCGGGTGTCGACGACGCGACGAAACGTGACCGAATTGATGCCCGGGCCTCCGCACCCGTCATCGTGTGTACGGGCGGAAATCCGGCGTCGAGCGCCTCGATGATTTCCGCGATCTGCGGGTCCAAACTCATGCCGGGATTGCGCGGAGCGCGCCAAGCAGCGGACGCACTGGCTGCAGCGTCGGCGCCACCCGCTGCGGGCCGTCTTCGACGTTGCGCCATATGCCCATCGCTGTCATGCGCACGGGCGCGGCCAGGCGCTGATCGAACATCATCCGGTTCATCGGACCGCACACCGACACCGCGGCGACTGCTTCGCCAACGGCTCCGATCGGTGCTGCGACGCAACCGAATCCGGGCAGTGACTCTTCACGATCGAACGCCACCCCGTGGGCCCGAACCTTCGCGAGTTCGGCGGTCAGTTGTGCCGGCGTGCTGATCGAGTACCTCGTCTTGCGCGTGGCCAGATCGACGATGTCAGAGTCTTCCCTGTAGGCCAGCATCGCCTTGCCCACGGCCGCGCAATGCGCCGGCTGGCGTCCGCCGACGCGGGTGGGGATCGCCGCGGTCATCCGGTCGCCGATCTTCTCCAGGTACACCACGTCGGAGCCGTCGAGCACGGCGAGGTGTACGACGAGCCCCGTGGCGCGGTGGAGATCGTGCAGCAAGGGGATCGCCGCGCGATGCAGCCGGTCCTGGTGCACCGCGAGCGATCCGAGTTCAACGAGCCGCATGCCCAGCTCGTAGTCGCGGCCGCTCCGGCGCAGCCACCGAAGCTGAACCAACCGTTCGAGCATGCGATGCGCCGAGGACCGGGGCAGGCCCGTGCGGCGCACGATCTGGGCCAGCGTCAGCCGTCCGGGTCCGTCGAAGGCGTCCAACACCAGCGACACCCGGTCGATGACGGCACTCGGAGTGGTGGTTTCGACGGTGACGGTCATGACGCCTCCTCGCGATCGCATATGACTAATAGGAATATGACTGTTTGTACCATAGGTCTGTGGCTGCTGTCACATATGCATGCGAAATTGATCCGGCCCACAGCGGGCGCGCTGCGTTGAACTGCGTAAATGCGGTGGGAGGAGGTTGTCAGCCTTTGGCTGCGGCGCGGCCGGCACGGCGGCCGTAGAAACTGCCGTCGCCGAGGGAGATGCCGCTGGCGTAGCCCCACGCCGCGACGCCCGCTGTGCAGCGCCCCGCCGCATACAGGCCGGGGATCGCCTCGCCACTGACGTGCAGCACCTCTGAGTCCAGAGTGGTCTGGAGCCCGCCCAGTGTGAAGCCAGCGCAGCTTGCCCGCAGATCGATCGCGCCGACGGGCGTCCCGATCGGCTTCAACCATTCAAGTTTCTTGTGCAGCAACGGATCTTCGCCGCGCGCCGCGGCGTCGTTGTACACGTTGACCGTGGCTTGCAGCGATCCAGTAGGTAGTCCGATCTCGGATTCGAGTTCGGCGACTGTCTCGCAGATCCACGAGGCTGGGCGTTTGAGGAACGGTGTCGCGGAGGTCGCGGCCATCGCCTCCTCCTGCGCATCGCCATCGATGATCAGGTAGGCGGTGTCGTCTTGTTGGTAGAGCGTGAGCTGCCCGATGCGACCGGAGTACATGTCCTCGGGGACATAGCGCTGTCCGCGCCCGTTGACCAGGATGCCGCGGACGGTCTGCTGTGGATCGACTAGGAACGCCACCTCGGTGGCGTCCATGTGGGCCAGGTCGGCGCCGAGTGCCTGGGCCATCCGGATCGCCTGCCCGTCATGCTGTTCGATTGACGCGGCGGGACGCCCGACGAGCCGCGGTGCGTACTGCGCGAGCATTGCGTCGTTGTACGCGAAGCTGCCCGAGGCAAGGACAACGCCCCGTCGCGCGCGAATGGCGAGCGGCTTACCGTACTGGCGGGCGATGAGCCCAGCGACACGGCCGTCGGACTGCACCACCAACGACGATGCGTGGACGTCGTACACCGCCCGAACGCCTAATGACGTGGCGGTGTCGACCAGAGGCTTCATCAGCATGTAGCCGGCGCTGGCTTCGCCTGCCCGTTTGTTGGCCATCTGCGGAATATGGCCGCGCGGAGCGGGTTTCGCGATGATGTTGAACGGAAACGCGTTCTCGCCGCCAGTGAACATCAGACCTTCGTCCCCGGGCGGCTCCCAACCGGGCTCGCCCCAGAACACCGGCTTGAAGGGCACACCGCACCGCACCAGCCAGTCGAAATGGTCAACGCTGCCGGCGCAGTAGTCGCCAACCCGGTTCTCGTCGGCGCCCGGGCCCATCGCCACATTCAGGAATGCCGCCATGTTGTCGACGGAATCGTCGAAGCCGCAGGCCTTTTGCAGCCTAGTGCCGCCGCCCAGGTAGATGAACCCACCCGCCATCGCGGCGGCCCCACCCCAGCCTCCTGTGCGTTCGACGACGAGGACGTCGGCACCGACCGAGGCGGCCTCGACCGCTGCGGCGGCACCGGCGATGCCGTATCCCGCGATTACGACATCGGCTTCGAAGTCCCAACTCTCGATCTGATCTGCCGGCTTGGGATGGACGTCGGTATCCATCGGCTAGATCCGCATCGCCGCGGGCGGCTCGCCGACCCACTGGTGACCCCAGTAGCTGTCAGCGGTGATTTCCTCTGCCGTGTAATATCTTTCGTCGACGCGCATGCCGTCGGTGCCGAACTCGATATCCCAATCGCCGGGTGCGCGGACGTAGAACGAGACCATTTTGTCGTTGGTGTGGCGGCCCAGCGTCGAGGACAGCTGGAAGCCCTCCGCGTTCACCCGGTCCAGCGCTTGGCCGACCGCGTCGAGGCTGTCGACTTCGACCATGACGTGGACGAGACCGGGCTTGTCCTGGTTCATTGCGGGACAGATGGCGAGGCTGTGGTGGCGCTCGTTGATGCCGAGGAACCGGACGCGGATCGGACCGAACTCCGGCGGGGCGGGCACTCGGAATGCGCCGCGCGAGCGGAAACCCAAGACGCCGGTGTAAAAGTCGAACAGGCCGTTCGCGTCGACCGCGGGCACCACCACATGGCCGAGCCCCTGATCGCCGGTGACGAACCGCGCCCCGAAGGGCGTCACGACCGGGCTGTGATCGAGAACCGCGCCGTGGAAGACCTCGAGCGTCGTACCCGCGGGGTCCTCGAACGTGATGACTTCCTCGACCCGGCGTTCGTCCGCCTCGGCGGCCGACAGTTCCTTGACCGCAACACCGGCAGCGTCCAAGACGACCTTGACTTCCTCCAGCGCGGCGTGGTCGCGCACCTCCCAGCCGACGGTCAATACCCGGTCGACGTCGCCGGGGACGACGATGATGCGTGCCGCGCGCTCGTCCATCCGTAGGTACAGCGCTGACGAGTTGGAACCCTTGCCCTCGGCGAATCCCAGGACGCCGAAGGCGAACTGGCGCCACCGGTCGATGTCGCTGGCCGCAACGGTGATGTATCCCAAGCTCTTGATGACGCTCATCTCTAGATCAGCGCCCGCAGGGGACCTTCGGGATCGACCCCGAATGAGCTCAAAGCGGACGCGTGGTACGGGGTGCCGGGAATGTGGATCGCGTGAGCGAGACCGGCGTGCGCGTCGCGCCAGAAGCGTTGCAGCGGTTTATCCATTCGCAAGGCGTTGCCTCCCGAGCGCGCGAAGATCTGGTCGACCGCCGTGACAGCGCGCCACGCCGCACGCACCTGCGTCCGGCGGCCCGCGGCGCGGTCCTCGAACGAGGCTTCCTTGCCGGAGTCGACGATGTCGTAGATGCGGTCGACATTGGCCAGCAGTTCCTGGCGGGCGGCGTTGATGTCTGCGGCGGCCTCACCGATCGCGTACATGACGTAGGGGTCGTCCTTGACCGCGCCGTAGGCGCCGACGCGGTCGCGCTGGTAATCCAGGTGGGCGGCGAGTGCTCCTTCAGCGATGCCAATCACCGCAGACGTGATCCCCAGCGGGAACATCGTTGACCACGGCATCAGGTACAGCGTCGAGGTCATGCCGGCCTTGCGCTGCGCGGTGCCGTCCATCACCTCGTTGGCATCCATCGTGCGGTAGGTGGGCACGAACGCGTCTTTGACGATGACGTCCTTCGACCCGGTTCCGCGCAGCCCGACCACATTCCACGAGTCTTCGACGATCTCGTAATCCTTGCGCGGCAGAATCATGTGCAGCATCTGCGGCGGCATCAACGGCTTTCCGTCGGCGTCGCCGAGCATTGCGCCGAGGATGATCCACTCGCACTGGTCGGTGCCCGAGCTGAACTGCCACCGGCCGTTGAAGATGTAGCCGCCGTCGACGGGCTTGGCCACCCCCTGCGGTGCGTACGGCGAAGCGACCCAGGTGTCGACGTCGTTGCCCCAGACCTCCTCGGCCACGCGGGGATCCGCGTACGCCAACTGGTACGGGTGCACGCCCACGACACCGTTGATCCATCCCGCAGCGGGGTCGAGCGACGCCGTGGCCATCACGGTTTCTGCGAACTCGCGAGGGTGGACTTCGTAGCCGTTGTAATTGGTGGGCTGCAGCAGCCTGATGTTGCCCGCTGCTTTCATCGCCTTGGTGGTCTGGTCAGTCAACCGGCCGATCTTCTCCGCCTCGGCGGCCTGCTCGCGCAGTTGGCCGGCCATCTCCATCACCCGGTCGATTACCCGCTCGGTCATCGTGTCGTCCTTACTGTGGGGGCGTGATTCATGGTCTACCGCAACCGGCGTTGGCGCCGCAGCCAATCCCGGTCAGCGGAACCGAGTCGGCGGTCAAAACTCGATCTGCACGTCGTCGGAGACGGGTCGGGCCTGGCAGGCCAGGATGAGGCCGGCCTGACGGTCCTCGGGTTCGAGAACGTCGCTCGGAGCCATGTCGACCTCGCCGGAAACGACGGTGCACACGCACGAGCCGCAGTGGCCTTCGCGGCACGAGTGGGGCACATCGATGCCCGCGGCGAGCATCACGTCGACGAGCGTGGATTGCCGCGGCCAACGGACTTGATGTCGATGTCCGTCGAGCTCCACCTCAGCGGTGGCGGCTGCTTCCAGCGTGTCGTCAGCTATAGACATGTCCGACATTGTGGGGGCGCGATTGTCGGCGGCAGCCGTGGGCGCCCGATGTTCGGGAGGGACCAACACGAGCGTCCGGTCACCGGGAAGCGACCCGCGGTGGTTAGCGCACACCCCCTACGGTCCCGATCGTGACCCTTGATGCCGTTGTTGTCGGTGCCGGTTTCGCGGGCTTGTACGCGTTGCACAAGTTGCGCTCGCAAGGGCTCTCGGTGCGGGTGTTCGAGGCGGCACCCGACGTGGGTGGTACCTGGTACTTCAACCGCTATCCCGGTGCTCGCTGCGATGTCGAAAGCGTCGACTACTGCTACTCCTTCTCCGACGAACTGCAGCAGGAGTGGAACTGGACCGAGAAGTACGCGACTCAGGCCGAAATACTGCGCTACATCAACTGGGTTACCGACAAACTCGACCTGCGTCGCGACATCACCTTCAGCACACGGGTTACGTCTGCGGTCCTCGACGAGCAAACGCTGCGCTGGACGGTGAGCACCGATAGCGGTGAGGTCGTCGCCGCCCGCTTCTGCATCATGGCCACCGGCCCGCTGTCGGCGGCCATGACACCGAAGTTCGACGGCCTGGACACGTTCGCAGGCGACCTCTACCACACCGCGCAGTGGCCGCATGAAGGCGTCGACTTCACCGGCAAACGGGTCGCCGTCATCGGCACGGGGTCCTCGGGCATTCAGTCGGTTCCCGTGATCGCCCAACAGACCGAGGCGCTCTACGTCTTCCAGCGCACACCGAACTTCAGCGTCCCGGCCGGGAACAAGCCGCTGACCGCCGCCGACGTCGCCGAGATCAAGGCGAACTACGACGAGCGGCGCCGACTCTCGTGGCGCAGCGGCGGCGGCTCACCGCATCTCGCTCACCCCAAGCTGACGATGGAGGCTTCTCCCGAGGAGCGGCGTCAGGCGTTCGAGAAGCGTTGGGAGCTGGGCGGTGTGCTGTTCTCGAAGACTTTCTCCGACCAGATGATCGACCCGGTCGCCAACGATGAGGCCAGGAAGTTTTACGAGGAGAAGGTCCGCGCCGTCATCGACGACCCGGAGGTCGCCGATCTGTTGATCCCCACCGATCATCCGATCGGCACCAAACGTATCTGCACCGACACCAACTACTTTCAGACCTTCAACGAGCCCCATGTGAAACTCGTCAGCGTGCGCAGGACGCCCATCGAGTCGATCGACGCGACCGGAATCAACACCACCGACGCGCACTATGACGTCGACGCGATCGTGCTCGCGACGGGCTTCGATGCGATGACCGGGACGCTGGCGAGAATCGACATCGTCGGCCGGGCCGGTGAAAAGCTGCGTGACGATTGGACCGATGGTCCGCGGACCTACCTGGGGCTTGGGGTGGACGGGTTCCCCAATTTGTTCCTGGTGTCCGGACCGGGCGCCCCAGCGGTGTTGGCCAACATGGTGTTGCACGCCGAAGCACATGTGAACTGGATCGCCGAGTGCATCACCTACCTTGACGAGCACGGCCACACCGGGATCGAGGCCACTCCGGATGCGGTGGACAATTGGATCGCCGAATGCGCCCAGCGCGCTGACACCACCCTGTTCCCCAAGGCGAATTCCTGGTACATGGGGGCCAACGTGCCGGGCAAGCCGCGGGTGTTCATGTTGTTCATCGGCGGTTTCGCGGTCTACAACGACATCTGTGCAGAGGTCGCCGACGCCGGTTACAAGGGTTTCAACCTGATCAAGGCGTCGTGATGTCCGGATTGCTCGACAAGGTCGCCGTTATCACAGGAGCCGCACGGGGCACCGGCCGCACCCATTGTGAGCGGTTCGCCGATGAGGGCGCGGACGTTATCGCGCTCGACATCCCCGCGGCAGCAACCGATCTGGGGGTCAGCGCGGCGGAGGTCGAGAAACGTGGACGACGTTGCGTAACGGGCTTGGCAGATGTGCGCGACCTCGATGCGCTGGCGGCGGCGGTCGGTGCCGGCGTCGCTGAACTTGGGCGGCTGGACGTCATCGTTGCCAATGCCGGCATCCACACCGCGGGCGCTGCGGCCTGGGAGCTGACCGAGGACGCGTGGCGAAACACGCTCGACGTCAACCTCACCGGAGTGTGGCACACCGTCAAGGCGGCCGTCGGCCATCTCGGAGACGACGGCGGGTCGATCGTGATCATCAGTTCCACCAACGGATTACGCGGCACGGCCAACACCGCGCATTACACGTCGAGCAAGCATGCGGTGGTCGGCCTGGCCCGTACGCTGGCCAACGAACTCGGCCCGAGGCGCATCCGGGTCAACACCGTCCATCCTGGTGCGGTCGCCACCGCGATGACGCTCAACGAAGCCACGTTCAGGCGGTTACGACCCGATCTGGAGAGCCCGACCGCCGATGATGTCACGGAGGTTCTGGCCGCAAGAAACCTGCTCCCTGTGCCATGGGTGGACCCCGTCGACGTCAGTAACGCCGTCGTGTTCTTGGCATCCGACGAGGCCCGCTACATCACGGGTACTCAGCTTGTCGTCGACGCCGGCCTGACCCAGAAGACTTCATGAGCGGTCGGCTAGCCGGCAAGGTCGCCTTGATCACCGGTGCGGCAAGGGGAATCGGGCGTGCGCAGGCAGTGCGTTTCGCGCAGGAGGGCGCCGACATCATCGCCCTCGACATCTGCGGTCCGGTGGACACCGTCGTCGTCCCGCCCGCCACGCCGTCCGATCTCCAGGAGACGGTCAGGTTGGTCGCCGACGCGGGTGGCCGCGTTGTCAGCGAGATCGTCGACGTCCGCGACACAGAAGCAGTGCAGGCCGCGACCGACCGCGGTGTCGACCAGCTTGGCGGTCTCGACGTTGTCTGCGCAACAGCAGGGATTACGTCGCGAGCGATGGCTGTCGATCTCAGTGAGAACGCCTGGCAGACAATGCTGGACGTCAACCTGACCGGCGTATGGCGGACGTGCCGCGCAACTGCGCCGCACCTCATAAATCGCGGTGCGGGGTCGATGATTCTGACCAGCTCAATCGCGGGCATGCGTGGCTTGGTCGGGGTGGCCCATTACACCGCGGCCAAGCACGGTGTCGTCGGGCTGATGCGTAGCTTGGCCAACGAGCTTGCACCGCACAACATTCGGGTCAACACGGTGCACCCCACCAATGTCGACACCCCGATGATCCAGAACGACCATGTCCGCGGTGCGTTCCGGCCCGACCTCGAGCGGGTGACCCGTGAGCAGTTCGGCGAGGCGGCGCGTTGCATGAACATGTTGCCCATCCCGTGGGTCGAGCCAATCGATGTCGCCAACGCCTGTCTGTTCCTCGCCTCGGACGAGGCCCGTTACATCACGGCCGTCGCGCTGCCGGTCGACGCGGGAAGCACCCAGCGCTGAATCCTATTCGCGCAGCAAGAAAGACCGAACTGTCGACTCGAACGCCTGCTTGGCCTCGATCATGGCCCAGTGCCCGCAGTTGGGGAACACGTGCAGCTCGGCGTTGGGAATGGTGCGCATCGGTAACAACGCCATGTCGAGCGGGCTGACGCGATCGTCACGGCCCCATGTCAAGAGCGTCGGTGCCTGAACTTTGTGCATGGTGGCCCAGGGCAGTGGCGCGTCGGAGTTGCGCATCGCGGTCATCATGGCGGCAAAAGCGGCCTTGCCGTACATGCGGCGTGCGCTCTCCAGCGTTGGGGGATCTGTCGCCAATGCCCAGCGTTCCTCGATCAGCTCATCGGTGACCAGCGCCGGGTCGTAGACCATTGAGTGCAGCCAGTCGACCAGCCGCTGGCGAGTCGGGTTCTCGGTGAACTCCTGCAGGAGCCTGATGCCTTCGCTGGGGCCGGGCGTGAAGATGTTCGTCCCGATCCCGCCGATCGTGACAAGACGGCGAACCTTGTCCGGCTGACGGATTGCGAAATTGATGCCGACACCGCCACCCATCGAATTGCCGATGATGTCAACGACATCTAGGCCGAGCGTCTCGACAAAGGTGTCCACGGCACCGTAAGCGGTCGCCATCGGGTGACCGCCAAAGTCATCACTGACGCCGAAACCGGGGAATTCCACAATCAGGCAACGGAAATGCTCGGCGAATGTGGCAAGAATTCCGCGGAAGTTCCGCCAGCCGGTGACGCCGGGGCCGGAGCCGTGCAGAAGCAGCAGGGGAGGGCCCTCGCCTGCTTCGTGGTAGCGCAGGACACCGGCGTCAGTAGACATTTCACGAAGCGTGCCGTCGTAGGTCAACTCCACTGCCATAGCTTGGCATCGTGGCACAGAGCTTCGGGTGGCCCGTTCCGATCAGCGGGCGAAATGACGAAGGGGCACCCCTTGTGGGGGTGCCCCTTCGCTTTGGGCGGGTTACTTGACGTCGACGTAGACCGTCTTACCGGTGACAGTGGTTTCGAGGCTGTCACCCGGGTTGCCCGAATCGGTCCGGCTGTAGGTTTGGCCGGGCCGAACTGCGACCACGGTGGCTTGGTCCAACGGGGTCGAACCGATGTGGTTGACGATCACGTTGTAGCCGTCGGCCTGCAGTTGGTTGATGGTGTCCTGGGCGGTGCCCGGACCGGTCGGAGCGGCGCCCGCCGGTGCGGCCAGGCCAAGGATCGCGGCGGTCAATCCGCCGGCAAGTACAGTCGCGAATCCGAACTTCTTCATTTCTCGGTGCCTCTTCTTTTCGTCTTCTTCTGTTGTGTCGATTCGCTGCAGCTGCCTTGATAAACGACCAAGATCACCGCTTTAATTCCATTGGCAGGATTTGGTCCACCGTTGGCAGAAATAAATCTGTTGACGCGTGTGTGTGCTCGGGAGGACGCCGCACGACCCGACTGGCATGATCACCGGATGGTGCTCACGCCCGCCGCATCCGCGACCGTCCACCGGCTGCCGGCCATCCCGTCTACCGTGCACTGGGGGTACTTCGATCCACGACTCGAGCCGGCAATCACCATTGCCTCGGGCGATTTGGTGGCCATCGAGACGCTGACCCACCACGCCGGCGATGCACCCGATCTGCTGATGGATGCGGGCATCACGGACGTTTTCGACCGCGTCACCGACCGGGGGCCTGGCCCGCATCTGCTGACCGGCCCGATCGCCGTCGAGGGCTCCCGTCCTGGCGATGTGCTGCAGGTCGACATCCTCGAAGCCACGCCGCGGCTGCCGTACGGCTCCAACCTCGCTGCTCATTGGGGCTTTCTGTACCGCGAGAACCCGGTCGAACGCGTGACCATCTACCAGTTCGACACCGCAGCCCGCCTGGGCCGGGCGCTGTTCGGGTACGACTGGACTACGACGCCGCTGGCCGACCAGCCCGGCACGATCGTCGACCCTGACATGGACGCCCGCCAGCCTGCGCTGCCCGGCGTCGTCGTGCCCTTGCGGCCGCACTTCGGCACCATGGGTGTCGCTCCGGCCGCAGCTGAGCGCGTGTCGTCGGTGCCACCCGGTGACCATGGCGGCAACGTCGACAATTGGCGCGTCGGGTCAGGCGGGACGATGTACTACCCGGTGCAGGTGCCTGGCGGCCTGTTGTCCGTCGGCGACCCCCACGTCTCGCAGGGCGATGGCGAAGTCAGTGGCACCGCACTGGAGGCATCACTGAATGGCCTGTTGCGCTTGACCATTCGCCGTGATCTGCCGTTCACCGTGCCCGTCCTGGAGACCGACACCGAATTGCTGATCCACGGTTTCGGCGACACGCTCGACGAAGCGATGAAGGCCGCGGCGCTACGCACGCACGGCATTCTGCAGAGTTACCTTGGGCTTTCGCGCGCGGATGCCTACTCGTTCATGTCCGTCGCCGTCGACTTCACCGTCACGCAGGTAGTCGACCAGCGGCAGGGTGTGCATGGCCGAATCGACAAGCGCTGCTTCCCCCGCTGGACCGGGATACCGGCATGAGCGACAACGGGATTCGCTCTTTCACCTTCACTCCCGCCGACGGTGTGCCGCCAGCCGTCGCACCGTTCGCCCATGCCACCGCGGCCGGGCCGACGTTGTACGTCACCGGCCAGATGCCGACTGACGTCACCGGCGCGCTGGTCGGCGATTACGTCGCAATCCAAACCGATCAGGTGCTCCGCAACCTGATGCGCGTCACCGAGTTATGCGGCGGGGCACTGGACGACGTCGTCTCCGTCCGCGCCTACCTGCTCGACTGGAACGACTACGACGCCTTCAACGCCGCCTACGCCGCCTGGTTTCCCGACCGGCTGCCGTCGCGCACGTGTATCGGTGTCACCGGACTCGCGGTCGGTGCTCTCGTCGAGATCGATTGGGTGTGCTGGCGAAGCGACGGCTGGGGGGCCACAATCGGGTCATAGGGCCCGCGAGGCCAAAGGACCGCCGCGGGTTGGTCCGTCGAGGAGGACACCATGAGCATCCTCTACACACTCTCCGCGATCGGCGCCGCCGGGATCGGCGTGATCTGGCTGGCACTGCAGAACATCAGGGTGGTCAAGCAGTTCGAACGGGGCGTCGTCTACCGCTTCGGCCGGGTGCAGAGCCGCGTCCGGCCGCCCGGCCTGACGTGGCTGGTCCCGATCGCTGATCGCCTGCAGAAGGTGAACATGCAGATCATCACGTTGCCGGTGCCCGCCCAAGACGGCATCACGCGCGACAACGTGACCGTGCGCGTCGACGCCGTCATCTACTTCAACGTCGAGGACCCCGTCCGCGCGGCCGTCGACGTGCAGGATTACATGTCCGCGATCGGGCAGGTGGCGCAGACCTCGCTGCGGTCGATCATCGGCAAGAGCAATCTCGACGACCTGTTATCCAACCGCGAGCGGCTCAACCAGGGTCTCGAGCTGCTGATCGACAGTCCCGCGCTGGGCTGGGGCATCCACATCGACCGGGTCGAGATCAAGGACGTCCTGCTGCCGGACTCGATGAAGCGGTCGATCGCCCGCCAGGCCGAGGCGGAGCGGGAGCGACGGGCGCGCGTCATCACCGCCGACGGCGAGCTGCAGGCGTCCGAGAAGCTGTCCCAGGCCGCCGAGGTGATGGCGGTGGAGCCGGCGGCGCTGCAGCTGCGGCTGCTGCAGACCGTGGTCGAGGTCGCCGCAGAAAAGAACTCCACGCTGATCCTGCCGTTCCCGGTCGAGCTGCTGCGATTCCTGGAACGCTCGACGCCGGAACGCAAACAGGAGGCGAAGGACGACAAGTCAACCAACGCCGAGACGCCAGAACTGACTGCGCCAAAGGTTCCAGACGACGCCCGGGGCATCGCACTCGACGGACCGCTGACCGAACGCCGGTCCGGCCAGAACGCTTAGCACCGGCAAACCTTTCGGGCATGATCAGCTCATGCCTCTTGACGCCGACGCGGTTGGTCGCTGGTTCGACGAGTACTTCGACACGTACGCGGCGTGTGCCCGAGGCGAGCGGGAAATGTCCACGTTGCTGAGTCTCTACGGGGTTCCGATGGTCCTCACCACCGATGAAGGTGTGGTCACGCTCATGACGGACGACGAAGCCGCGGCCGTGGTGCAGAGCCAAATCGACGGCCTGCGGGCTCAGCGCTATCACCACACGGACGTCCTGCATTCCGAAGTGATGGTCCTCAATTCGACGTCTGCGCTGCTGCGGGCTTCGTTGTCGCGCCGCAACGCCGACGCTGGCGAGTTCGACAGCCCGACGATCACGTACCTGGTAACTGACGACGTCGCCGGGTTACGGATCGTGTTGCTAGCTGTGCACGGTCAGTGACTTAGAGCGGTTCGCGCTCGGTCGGCGCGGCGGCATCGAGTGCGCCGGGCGTCGTGAGTTCCAGGTCGATGACCATGGATTCCAGCGCTGCGCACCAACTTTCGTAGTAAGGGCGCTGCGGGTCACTGGCAATCTCCGTCATCAGTCTGTGACGGAATGCGTCCCACGGTAGGTCGAGTTTCTCCACGAGTGCGACGGCCATCGCCAAAGCGCGCGCTTGCCACGGCGCTTCGAAAACGAGCTCGCCGTTGTCGCGGGGCAGCGAGGTGTCGTCGAGTCCGCTCGTCAAAGCCGCTGCACCCCGATCATCGAGTCACGGGTGACGACGCCGGCGAGCTGCTCCTCCGTCATCTCGTCCGTCCCGTCCGGGCGCATCGGGAGCACCAGATAGCGCGCCTCGGCGCTGGAATCCCACACCCGGATCTCGACGCCGTCGGGGATGACCGT
>DASRJA010000358.1:0-4783 GCA_035649695.1 Mycobacterium sp.
GACGATCGAAAGTGGCAGCAGGACACGCACGACGGAGCGCACGAGGTCCACCCAGAAGTTGCCAAGCTCCTCGTTCTGGTACTGCGCAAGCCCCCGAATTAGCGCGACGGCGACACACATTCCCACCGCGCAACTAGCGAACGCCTGCACGCCGAGGCCGGCCGCCAAACCAACGTGGCCGAGCGTCGATTCACCGGGATAATTCTGCCAACTCGTATTTGTCGTAAAGGAAATTGCCGTATTGAACGCTAAGGCCGGTGTCATCCCTTTATGGCCCCACGGCTCCGGCAAATTTACTTGCAAAAGCAAAAGGGCGTAGAGAAACAGCAGGCTTACCGCCGAAAAGGCCAGCAGCGAACTCAGATACTTCGTCCATCTCTGGTGGTCGTCGGGCTGCACCCCCACGACCCGGTAGATGGCCCCCTCCACCCGCCAGTCGGGTCCCGTTGCATACACCCGCGCCATGTAATTACCCAGCGGGACGTGCAGAAACGCGATCAGGGCAACGACCGCGACGAGCTGCGCCCAGGCGGTTGTTCCCCACTGCGACGGTTCGTTAATGGCTCCGACTCCCTTAGGCGGCGATAATTCCGCGCCAACGCTACGAGTTACCCTCCGATTAATCGGCCGTTAGTTACGCAATTTCTACGCCGCACCTGCACCAATTGACGGCATCTTGATGTCGCCTGCGTCACCCCTGAAAAGCAGCCGCGGCGGAAAACCGTAAAGGTCCGTGACCCGGGCGTAAAGAAAGCGTCAACGCTCGTTACCGACACAGCCTGCCAGGTCTAGCTTCGTGTTCGGCCCTTAACGCCGAGGGCCAGGCGATGGCTGCTCGAGCGACACCCGAGCGCCCTCAGGTTTCCGTACTGATCGGAGTGACATGTCCGTTGTGGTGTACATCGTGCTGACGGTGGTGATCTTCGCCGTCCTCGGCCTGGTTCAGAAGTTGGTCGAGGGGCTGTGAGCTACGAAAACGTCGTCGGCCTTGTGCTGTCGATTCTCCTTGCGCTGTTTCTCTTCGCCGCCCTGCTCTTCCCGGAGAGGTTCTAGTGAGTACTACAACCGCGGGGATCATGTTCCTCGTCGCGCTAATCGTCGCGCTGGCGGCCGTGCATGTGCCGCTGGGCGACTACATGTACCGCGTCTACTCGTCTACGAAGGACTCGCGAGCCGAACGCGCCATCTACCGGCTCATCGGTGCCGACCCGAAAGCGGAACAGACCTGGGGCGCCTACGCCCGCAGCGTGCTGGCCTTCTCTGCGATCAGCATTCTGTTCCTGTTCATCTTCCAACTCGTCCAGGGCAAGCTTCCGCTGCACCTGAACGATCCCGCCACCCAGATGACTCCGGCGCTGGCGTGGAACACCGCGGTCAGCTTCGTGACGAACACCAACTGGCAGGCCTACTCCGGTGAATCCACCCAGGGTCACCTCGTGCAGATGGCCGGACTCGCCGTGCAGAACTTCGTCTCCGCAGCGGTCGGCATGGCCGTCGCGATCGCCCTGGTTCGCGGGCTGGCCCGGCGCAACACCGGCGAGCTCGGCAACTTCTGGGTGGACCTGGTCCGCGGCACCATACGAATCCTGCTGCCGATCTCGGTGCTCTTCGCGATCATCCTGGTCATCGGCGGATCCATCCAGAACTTCCACCTGCACGACCAGGTCGTAAACACGCTGGCCGGCGGCCAGCAGACCATCACCGGTGGACCGGTGGCCAGCCAGGAAGCCATCAAGGAGCTCGGCACCAACGGCGGTGGCTTCTACAACGCCAACTCCGCCCACCCGTTCGAGAACCCGAACTCGTGGACGAACTGGGTTGAGATCTTCCTGCTGCTCGTCATCAGTTTCTCGCTGCCCCGCACCTTCGGCCGCATGGTCGAGAGCAAGAAGCAGGGCTACGCGATCGCTGCCGTCATGGCCGTCATCGCCACGATCAGCGTCAGCTTCATGATGCTGTTCCAGCTGCAGCATCACGGCACCGTGCCGACCGCAGTCGGCGCAGCGATGGAAGGTGTCGAACAGCGCTTCGGCGTGGCCAATTCGGCCGTGTTCGCCGACGCGACGACCCTGACGTCCACCGGTGCGGTCAACTCGTTCCACGACTCCTACACCAGCCTCGGCGGCATGATCACGCTGTTCAACATGCAGCTCGGTGAGGTCGCGCCAGGCGGCACCGGGTCGGGTCTCTACGGCATGCTCATCCTGGCCATCATCACCGTGTTCGTCGCGGGCCTGATGGTGGGCCGGACACCGGAATACCTCGGCAAGAAGATCACCCCGCGTGAGATCAAGCTCGCCGCAACGTATTTCCTGATCACCCCGCTGATTGTGTTGACCGGTACTGCAGTGGCTATGGCTCTGCCCGGCCAGCGCGCCAGCATGCTCAACACCGGACCGCACGGTCTGTCGGAAGTGCTGTACGCGTTCACATCCGCGGCGAACAACAACGGATCGGCATTCGCAGGCATCTCCGTCAACACCGAGTGGTACAACACCGCACTGGGGCTGGCGATGGCGTTCGGCCGCTTCCTTCCGATGATCTTCGTGCTGGCGCTGGCCAGCTCGTTGGCCAAGCAGGGCAAGGCGCCAGAATCCATCGGCACATTGCCCACCCATCGACCTCAGTTCGTCGGCATGGTCGCCGGCGTGACGTTGATCCTTGTCGCCCTCACCTTCCTGCCCATGCTTGCGCTCGGGCCTCTCGCTGAAGGAATTCACTGATGTCCACGCCCACAATTCATTCCACGCCTTCGCAGGCGAAGGCCGGCACGCCGAAACGTGTTCAAGGCGGGTTGCTCGACCCGAAGATGCTGTGGAAGTCGCTGCCCGACGCGCTGCGCAAGCTCGACCCCCGCACGCTATGGCGCAACCCGGTGATGTTCATCGTCGAGATCGGAGCGGTCTGGAGCACGATCCTGGCGATCGCGGATCCCTCCTGGTTCGGTTGGCTGACGGTGATATGGCTCTGGTTGACAGTCGTTTTCGCCAACGTGGCCGAGGCGGTCGCCGAGGGTCGAGGCAAGGCACAGGCAGAGAGTCTGCGCCGGACGAAGACCGCGACAATGGCGCGTCGGCTCGTCGACTGGACGCCTGGCGCGCCTGGCCGCGAGGAAGAAGTCGCCGCTCCTCTCCTGCAGCAGGGTGACATCGTCGTGGTCGAAGCCGGCCAGACCATCCCCGGCGATGGTGACGTCGTGGAAGGCATTGCTTCCGTTGATGAGTCGGCCATCACCGGTGAATCGGCACCCGTCATCCGCGAGTCCGGTGGCGACCGCTCGGCGGTCACGGGCGGCACCACGGTGCTGTCGGACCGCATCGTCGTCAAGATCACCCAGAAGCCCGGCGAGAGCTTCATCGACCGGATGATCGCGCTCGTCGAGGGCGCCAACCGGCAGAAGACGCCGAACGAGATCGCGCTGAACATCCTGCTCGCGTCGCTGACGATCATCTTCGTGTTCGCCGTCGCGACCCTGCAGCCATTGGCGATCTTCTCCAAGGCGAACAACCCGGGCGTGCCGGATTCCCTGTCGCTCACCGGGAATGGCGTATCCGGCATCGTGATGGTCTCACTGCTGGTCTGTCTGATTCCGACCACGATCGGCGCGCTGCTGTCGGCCATCGGCATCGCCGGCATGGACCGGCTGGTGCAGCGCAACGTGCTGGCCATGTCGGGTCGCGCCGTCGAGGCCGCGGGCGACGTGAACACGCTGCTGCTGGACAAGACAGGCACCATCACGCTGGGCAATCGGCAAGCCGCGGCTTTCGTACCGGTTAACGGTGTGTCACCCGAAGTACTCGCCGACGCCGCGCAGTTGTCGAGCCTCGCCGACGAGACGCCGGAAGGCCGGTCCATCGTCGTGTTCGCGAAACAGGAGTACGGCCTGCGCGCACGCACCCCGGGCGAACTCGACAAGGCGCACTGGGTCGAGTTCAGCGCACAGACGCGGATGTCCGGCGTCGATCTGGAGAACGGCCACCGGCTGCGAAAGGGTGCGGCTAGCTCGGTGGCCGACTGGGTGCGTGGCGAAGGCGGCCGCGTGTCGACCGAACTCGGCGACATCGTCGACGGGATCTCCGCTGCCGGCGGCACCCCGCTGGTAGTCGGCGAGGTAATCGAGGGACAAGCACGCGTCCTCGGCGTCATTCACCTCAAGGACGTCGTCAAGCAGGGCATGCGCGAGCGGTTCGACGAGATGCGCCGGATGGGCATCCGGACGGTGATGATCACCGGTGACAACCCATTGACCGCCAAGGCAATTGCGGACGAGGCAGGTGTCGACGACTTCCTTGCCGAAGCCACGCCGGAAGACAAGATGGCGCTGATCAAGAAGGAGCAGGCCGGCGGCAAGTTGGTCGCGATGACCGGCGACGGCACCAACGACGCACCGGCACTGGCGCAAGCGGACGTCGGCGTGGCGATGAACACCGGAACCTCGGCGGCCAAAGAGGCCGGCAACATGGTCGACCTCGACTCCGATCCGACCAAGCTCATCGAGATCGTTGAGATCGGCAAGCAGTTGCTCATCACACGGGGTGCGTTGACGACCTTCTCGATCGCCAACGACATCGCGAAGTACTTCGCGATCATTCCGGCGATGTTCGTCGCGTTGTTCCCCGGCCTGGACCTGCTGAACATCATGCGGTTGCATAGTCCGCAGTCGGCGATCCTGTCGGCGGTGATCTTCAACGCCCTGGTCATCATCGCGCTGATCCCGCTGGCCCTGCGCGGCGTGCGGTACAAGCCGAGCTCAGCCTCCCAGCTCCTCAGCCGCAACCTCCTG
>DASRJA010000359.1:0-13202 GCA_035649695.1 Mycobacterium sp.
CTCGACATCTACCTCGACGGTATGCCAGATGGCGAGATCGACAAGATCACTCACGAGAATGCGTTGCGGCTGTACAACTTCGACATGTTCTCCCGCATTCCGAAGGAGCAACTGACGGTTGGTGCCCTGCGCGCCCAGGCCACCGACGTCGACCTCGGCTTCCGGTCCTCGGAGCGGCTGAAGAAGGAGGGTACCGACACCGTGACCATGCTCGACCTCGCGTCGAAGATCGCCACCTAGTCGAGGCGTTGGTGGAAATCGACCAGCTTCTCACGACGACGAGGTCCGCACGTAAGGCGCTGGACCTCGGCGCTCCGGTCGACATGGACGAGATCCGCGAGTGCCTGCAGATCGCCTTGCACGCACCAAATGGCTCGAACCAGCAGGCGTGGCGGTGGATGGTCGTCACCGAACCGGACCTACGGGCACGAATCGCCGAGTTGTACTGCAAGACCTACCTCGGCAAGGTGGGCGGGCAGATGATCGCCGGCTTGATGCCCTCGGGCACCTCCGAGGCCAGGTTGATGTCATCGACGGAGTTTCTGGTCGAGAATCTGCACAGGGTGCCGGTGCTGGTGATTCCGTGCTACGAGCCCAGTTACCCGCGCACCGACGGCGACGAATCCTTTTACCTGGCCACCCTTTATGGCTCGATCTTCCCAGCAGTGTGGAACTTTCAACTGGCACTGCATTCGCGCGGCTACGGCACATGCATCACGACGATGCATCTCGAACACGAGCGAGAAGTCGGCGAATTGCTGGGCATTCCCGCGACCTTCGTCCAGGGCTGCCTCCTTCCCGTCGCAAAGTTGCGCACCGGACACGAATTCGCACCAACGCCTCGTCGCGATCTCGATGAGGTAATCGCCGTCAACGAATGGGGTTGCCAATGAATGCAGAACTGCAGGAGCGCCTAGCCCGCCTCGAGGCTCGCACCGAGATCCGGGATTGCATCGAGCGTTATGCGCGAGGGATGGACCGCCGCGATCGCGAGATCCTCCGCTCTGCGTACCACGATGGGGCCGTCGACGATCACGTCGGCTTCGTCGGTGAGGTGGACGACTTCATCGATTGGGCGTTCGCCTATCACTCGACGCAGACCAGGTACCAGCACTACCTGCTCAACCACATCGCCGACATCGACGGCGACCAGGCGCACGCCGAGACGTACTACCTGTTCGTCGGCACCGACAAGGAGCCTGCGAATCACCTGACGCTGTCTGGCGGTCGATACGTGGACCGCTTGGAGCGAAGGGATGGCCGGTGGGCGATCGTCGACCGCGTCTGTGTCGTCGAGTGGAACGCCGAGTCGACGTCGTTGGTCACCGACGAGGTGATCGCGATGATGGCACCGACGATGAGGGTCGCCACCCACGACACGTCCGATCCCTCGTACGACCGTCCGCTAATGGCCGCACGGCCCGCGACACCGGCGTGAGCGCCGACCGTTCCGCGCTCGGTAGGATCAATCCTCTGGTCTGCACCCCCGACGATCGGCGAAGGAGGACTCAGCGATGGCCGACGCCGACGCCGTGAAGCGGAGTTCCGTCCGCGGCCGTCCCGCGAGCAAGAAGGGCCATCGCACCGCCAAGCTCTCTGCGGTCACGGAAGAGCCAACGGTGGATGCCACCAGGCGCACGGAGATCCTGAGAACGGCCGACACTGTCATCGCCACGACGGGCCTGCGGAGCTCGCTGCAGCAGATCGCCGACGCCGCAGGCATCCTCGCCGGCAGCCTGTATCACCATTTCGAATCCAAGGAAGCGATCCTGGTCGAACTGATCCGGCGCTACCACATCGATCTCGACTGCGTCGGTGATCGCGCCCTCGAACGCATCGATCAGCCCGATCCCCGTCCGGCCTCCGAGCAGATCACGGAACTCGGATGCGAGATCGCTCGCTGCGCGGTGGAACATCGCGCAGCTCTTCAAATGTCGTTCTACGAGGGTCCGAGCACCGACCCGGAGCTCGTCGAATTGGCGAAACGGCCGCCGACGAAAATTCAGGCCGCGATGTTGCAGGCGTTACGCGCCGGCCGCTGGAGCGGATACATCCGAGGAGACGTCGACCTCCCCACGCTGGCCGATCGCCTCTGCCAAAGCATGTTGCACGCCGGTCTCGACGTCGTTCGCCACAACGCCTCGGCCACCGAAGTGGCCAGGCTGAAAAGCCGGATCGCCCTGCAAGGACTCGCCGTCGATCTGCCCACCGACACCGATTTGGACAAGTCGAACGCGTTCGCAGTGGCGCAGCAGGTGATCGACAGCTGGGTCGACACCGAGGATGACACGGACCTGAAGGCCGCTCATGTGCGGGCGGTCGCACGAGCCGAATTCGGTCGCCGCGGCTATGAGATGACCACGATCCGCGACATTGCGGCAGCCGCGGGGTTGGGGACGGGCACTGTGTACCGGGTGATCGGCTCGAAGGACGAGCTGTTGATGTCGATCATGCTCGAATTCGGGCACAAGGTCGGCGGCGCATGGACCGACATCGTTCGTACGGATTCGACCACGGTCGAGAAGCTGGACGCGTTGAGCTGGCTGAACGTCAACGCGCTCGACCAGTTCCCCGACGAGTTCCGAATTCAGTTGGCGTGGTTGCGGCAGACGCCTCCTGACACGTCCACCCCGGCATGGTCGTTCACCACACGAATCCGGCAGATGAAAGCACTGCTTTCCGAGGGCATGCGGGCGGGCGAGATACAGGTGGATAGTCCGACGGCCGACCTCCTCGCCCGGTGCATCATCGGCGAGCAGTGGATTCCGGAGAACATCCTTCAGGAAATCGGCACGCGGAACGCATTGATTCTCGCGCGAGACACGACCTTGCGGGGAATCGCTGTGCGCGACATGTGACCATCCCTTCTCAACCCGTGATCAGGGGCAGTCTCCCCCACCCACGGACACTGGATGTGTGCGCCATCTCCGCGTCCTCAAGGTCGATCTCCCACTCCGGCCACCGCGTCAGCATCTCTTCGAGCGCGACCCGCGCCTGCATCCGCGCCAGCGACGACCCGAGACAGAAATGCAGTCCCTGACCGAAGGAGAGATGCGATCCGGTGCGGTGGATGTCGAAACTCTCCCCGTCGGGGTACTGCCGCTCGTCCCGGTTGGCTGAACCGTTGAGTAGCAACATGATCGAACCCCCCGCGATCGTCTGCCCGTGTACTTCGGTGTCACGGGCGACTGTGCGGGCCTGCACCGGCGACGGCGACTCGTAGCGCAGCACTTCCTCGATCGCCCGGGGAATCAGCGAGAAATCCTCGACGAGTTCGCGTCGCTGGTCGCGGTGCTCGGCGAGCAGTTGGCCGATGAAGCCGATCAGCCGAGTGGTCGTTTCGTTGCCCGCGCCGGCGATCATGCTCGTATATGTCAGCACCTCGATGCGCGTCAGCGGTCGCAGCTCTCCGTCCTCTTCCACTTCCGCGTTGAGCAGTTGCGTCATCACGTCGTCGGACGGATGCTCGGCACGCCATTCGATGTAGTCGGCGAACAGTTGGTACGCATTCTCGAAGGTGGCACTCGACACCGATTGGAAACTGCCGTCTTTGAGGCCGATCGACGCATCGGTGTTGTCCCGGATCTGCTGCTGCCCCTCTTCGGGGATGCCCAGCAGATAGCCGATGGTCCGCATCGGGATCAGCGCCCCGAAGTCGGTGATCAAGTCGAATCGCGAGGCACCTGCCAGCTCATCGAGGGCGCGGACGCAGTACTGACGAGTCAGCGGCTCGATGGCCTCCATCCGGCGCGGCGTGAAAACCCTTGACAGCACGCGCCGATGAAGATCATGTAGTGGTGGGTCTTCGAAAAGGATGACGCCGGGCGGCACCTCGACACCACTCATGATGATGTCCATGGTGGTGCCCTTGCCCGACCGGTAGGTGTCCCAGTTGTGCAGTTCGCGTGCAACATCGTCGTACCGGCTCAGCGCATAGAAGTCGTACTTCTCGTTGTGGTAGAGCGGAGCCTCGTCCCGCATCCGCCGCCAGATCGGGTACGGGTTGTCATCGATGGCGAAGTCGAACGGGTCGTAATAGAGATCGGTGGCGTTCGCGCCGGTCGTCATGTCGGCCTCCTCATCATTCGAATGCGTAGCACGGCAGGGTGTTCGGCAAATCAAGCGAGCTCAGCAGCCCTGCCGGCGCTTCGACCACATAGGGGATGGCGTTGACCACCCGCATCGCGGTGGCGGACATGGCCGCGTAGCCCGCGGCGTGCCCCTCCGCGGCGCCGACATTCATCGCGCAGTGGATGTCCGGATCGCCCTCGATATCGACCCGGTACGTCGCGTCGAACTCCGAAGCGAGCCAATCCGGCGCCACGTCGCGCGCCATCCGGATGATGTGCTCGACAACGATCGCTTCTCTACCGTTGACCACCCCGGCCACCCTGGTGCTCACGGCACCGCACGTCCCTGCCTTGATGGTGCCGAACGTCACCTCGATGTCTCTATCGGTGAGTCTGCGGTCCAGGGTTCCGCGTACCTCCTCGACCTCGACACCCAATCCCGCGGCCATCAGATGGATCGGCGCCCGCCATGCCATTTCGATGAAACCGGGTGTCTTCAAAAGAGGTTCGAAGTCGAGTGGGCGGCCGAAGCCCATGCCGTTCATCATCACGTCGGCCACCGGGTAGTGGTCGTTGAGCGCGACCTCGGTGACCTTCAGGCAACGGATCTTCTTCGACTGCGTGGTCAGCAGCAGCGCCAGCTGGTCCGAGCCGAACCCGGGAAAGACGCCGGATGCGTAGAACGAGGCGCTGCCCGCCTTCGCCGCGGCTTCCATCTGCTCGCGCCACTGCGGCGAGTAATAGGCCGGCGGATAGACCAGGCTGGTGGACGACGTCGACACGACGTTGATGCCGGCTTCGAGCAGCTTCAAATAATCGGGCACTGCACCCGCGTCGCGGTCGGGTCCGCTGGCGGCGTACACCACGCAATCGGGTCGCAACGCGATCAGCGCGTCGGCGTCGTTGGTCGTCGTCACCCCAATCGGGTCTATCCCTGCCAGCGTGCCCGCGTCTTTGCCGACCTTCTCCGGCGAGTGCACCCAGACTCCGACGAGGTCGAGGTCGGGTCGGCCCCGGATCGCGTCTATCGCAATTGATCCCACACCTCCCGTTGACCACACAGCCGTTCTCAGCGGGGATGTCACAGGCCTCCCTTTCGTTCACAGAAACTCGCGACGGACTCTAACCTAAATTTTGTTCCCCTCGAATGTAATAGTGATTACTATTCTAAACCGATCCGACAGTCGCACGCGGTAACTCTCGAGGAGTCGACATGGCAGAACGTAAGCACCGCGTCGTGGTCTGGTCGACGGGCGGCATCGGCTCGATCGCGATCCGCGCCATCCACCAACGGCCGAATCTCGACCTCGTCGGGGTGTGGGTGCACTCGCCGGAAAAGGACGGCAAGGATGCCGGCGAACTGGCCAACGGCGAACCCATCGGGTTGGCCGCCACCACGGATGCCGACGCGCTCATCGCGCTGAAGCCCGATTGCGTCATCTATGCGGCGAGTGGTCCCGAGCGCGACGCCCTGGCGATCCCTGACTACGTCAAGTTACTCAGTGCGGGAATCAATGTGGTGACGACGAGCACCACGCGACTGGTCAATCCGCATGCCTACGAACCCGCCGAATGGCGCGATCAACTCGCGGCCGCGGCCAAGGAAGGTCAAGTTTCGTTGTACGCGTCGGGCATCGAGCCCGGGTTCGCGGCCGACTACCTACCGCTGGTGCTTACGACGCAGTCCGCGTCGATCGAGAAGATTCACTCCTACGAGATCGGGCTGTACGACGACTACGGCGTCGCGGACATCATGAGTGATGCAATGGGATTCGGCCGTCCCCTCGACTACCAACCGTGGATCAGTTTCCCCGGCGCCATCGCCGGTGAGTGGCAGGGCCAAATCCGGTTGATCGCAGACGCTTTGGGTGTCGAGGTCCAGGAAGTGCGCGAGACGTTCGATCGCGCCGTTACGGATCGGACATTGGAGGTCGCGATGGGTACCGTCGAGGCCGGAACCTGCGGCGCACTGCGGATGCAGGCGATCGGCGTCGTCGACGGACGTGAGGCCATCATCATCGAACACGTCACCCGGCTGGCGCCCGATGTCGCCCCGGAGTGGCCGACCCTTCCCGGCGCCCTCGGCTATCGCGTCGTGATCACGGGCCAGCCCGACATCGACTGCACGATGGCGGCGACGCTTCGTGATCGCCGCAAGGCCGGTATCGAGAGCATGACCTCAGGAGCGGGAGCGATGGTCGCCACGGCGATGCGCGTCGTGAACGCGGTGCCGTATGTCGTCGCCGCAGAACCGGGTCTGCTCAGCTCGGTTGATCTGCCGTTGACGATTCCCCGGGGCGCTTTCAGCCAACACGGGTGACTATTCGGGCAGTCGCAGCTCGGGCTTTTCCACCTCTTCGATGTTCACGTCCTTGAACGTGATCACGCGGACCTGCTTGACGAACCGGGCAGGCCGGTACATATCCCAAACCCAGGCGTCGGCCAGCCGCAGCTCGAAGTAGACCTCGCCCTCGGAGTTGCGGGGCACCAGCTCCACACTGTTGGCCAGGTAGAACCGCCGCTCGGTCTCCACGACATAGCTGAACTGCCCGACGATGTCCTTGTATTCGCGGTAGAGCGAGAGCTCCATCTCGGTTTCATACTTCTCGAGATCTTCGGCACTCATCGGCTCAGCTGTCCTTCATTTTCGTGATGGCTCCATTTTCCCCTACCCGAGTTGGCTCTGCTGCTCGGGTTCCCAGTCGAGAGAGTCCGCTGGAACCAGCTCGCCTTCGACCGTCACCAGCCGGCGAACGTTGATGAACGAGTATCGGTGCTGGCTGCAGGGCCCCATCTCGGCCAGCGCCGCGCTGTGGGCTGGGGTGCTGTAGCCCTTGTGCTCGGCGAACCCGTAGCCAGGATGTTCGGCTTCCATCTTGACCATCAGCCGGTCACGGCTCACCTTGGCCAGCACGCTGGCCGCCGCGATGCACGCCGCAGCCGCGTCGCCACCGACCACCGGCAGCGACGGCATCGGCAGGCCCGGCACCCGGAACCCGTCCGACAGCACATAACCAGGCCGTACCGTCAGACCCGCCACCGCGCGCCGCATGCCTTCGATATTCGCCACATGCACACCCCGCCGATCCACCTCGGTCGACGGAATGAACACCACGTGATAGGCCAGCGCGTAGCGGCGGATCAGCGGAAACAGCCGCTCGCGTTCCTTTTCGTTGAGCTTCTTGGAGTCGTCGAGCGCGGCCAGGCTCTCCAACCGGTTGGGCCCAAGCACGCACGCCGCCACCACCAGCGGTCCCGCGCACGCGCCGCGGCCCACCTCGTCGACGCCCGCCACCGGGCCAAGCCCGCCCCGATACAGCGCGGACTCCAGAGTGCGCAGGCCCGAGGACTTCCGGATCACAGTTCGCGGAGGCCATGTCGCGGGCAAAAGCTCAAGCCCTCCGCTCGTCGCGCAAGTGGCTCATCGGTCCCCCCTATTGTGTCTGCGGGTTCACCGCGTGGACTCCACCCCATCGCGACGGCGGCCAGGCGATGAACCGTGCCTTTCCAATGACATTGTCTATCGGCACCGTCCCGAGCGTTGGGTCACCCGTGCACAACAACCCGCGCTGAGCGTCGGTCGGCGTATTGCCGCAGTGCGCGCGCGAATCGGCCGAATGGGTGCGGTTATCGCCCATCACCCACAGCCGCCCATCGGGCACCTTTACCGGACCGAACTCATTGCCCAGGCAGGGGTAGACCGCGGGGTCGGCCATCATGGTCGTCGGGTCGAGGAACGGCTCGTTGAGTGGCTTGTCGTCCACCGTGAGGCCGGTGTCAGCGCGACACTCGACGGTCTGCCCGCCGACCGCGATCACCCGTTTGACCAAGTCGTTCTCGTCGGGCGGGACGAATCCGATGAACGACAATGCGTTCTGCGCCCAACGCACAGTGGCGTTCTTCGAGCGGATCGACTTGTAGCCGATGTTCCAGTTGGGCGGGCCCTTGAAGACGATCACGTCGCCGGGCTGTGGCGAACCGAACCGGTAGGTGAGCTTGTCCACCATGATCCGATCGCCGGTGCACCCGGCGCACCCGTGCAGCGTGGGCTCCATCGACTCGGACGGGATCAGATAGGGCCGTGCAACGAACGTCAGCATGACGTAATACAGGATCACCGCGATGGTGATCAGGATCGCCGCTTCCCGCAGCGCGCCGCGCTTCTTGGGTTCTTCCTCGGTCTTTTTTTCGTCGGTGACCGAATCCGCGATGTCGGGCGTGTGGTCGGTGATCGGGTCTTCGGAGTCCGTGGCGTCGGTCACCGCATCAGAGTAGTCAGCGCGATGCTTGCCGCCACGCTGCTCGCTTTCCAAGGATCAGACCTCGTCGGCGGGCGACGTCAGCGCTTTTCCTTGATTTTCGCCTTCTTGCCACGCAGCTCGCGCAGGTAGTACAGCTTCGCGCGGCGCACGTCACCACGGGTGACGACGTCGATGTGGTCGATGTTGGGCGAATGGACCGGGAAGGTGCGCTCGACGCCCACGCCGTAGCTTTCCTTGCGCACGGTGAAGGTCTCCCGGATGCCGCCGCCCTGACGGCGAAGGACGACACCCTTGAAGACCTGGATGCGTTCCTTGGAGCCCTCGATGACCTTGACATGGACGTTGACGGTGTCGCCGGGGCCGAAGTCCGGGATGTCGTCGCGTAGCGACGTCTGATCAACGAAGTCCAGCGTGTTCATCGGTGACACTTCCTTGCTGTTGGCGGCTGCGGTCAGTGGGACACGGTGTGACGCGTCGCCGAGCCGATCTGTTCGGGCGTATCTGGGGCGTCTCGCAACGGACGGGGATCTGGCCCATGCGGACAACTGCTCAATTGTGCCAGACGGGCACCAATCCAGTGAAATCGCCGCCGGCCAAAACCCCCAAAACGCACAGCAGGCCTAAGCACGCGATGTGGGCGCTCAGCCGCTAGGCTGAGGGCACCGGCAGGGCGGCGGGCAAACCTGATCCGGTTGCAGAACACGGGAGGTAGGGCAATGCTGCGGCCGTCGAAACTGGTCACGGCAACCGCAGCCGTCGTCGTTGCGGTCCCGCTCGTCGCCGGTTGCGAAGCCAAAGTGTATGGCACGCCCCCGCCACCTCCGGGCCCGCAGCTAACAGTCATCGCCCCGATGGGCACCAAGGCCCCGCTGCCTGAAGCCCCGCCCGACGAGCCTGCCGCCACATTTGCTGGTCTCGACGGCCGTATCACACGGGCGACGGCCGACGCCGCGAAAGCTGGCGCCGACATCACGATCACCGTCCTCGACCGCAACACCGGGCAGATCCTCTCCAACGACAACAAAGAGGCAATGCCCATCGCCTCGGTCGTCAAGCTGTTCATCGCCGACGACCTACTGCTACAGGAGGCTCACAGGCAGACTCAGCTCTCACCCGCCGACCGCCAGGCATTCGACGCCATGTTGCGGTCCTCGGACGATAGCGCGGCCGAAGTGTTTTGGAACCGCAGTGGCGGCAGTGCAATCATTTCGCGGGTCACATCGCGATACGGGTTGGGGGCGACCACGACGCCGTACAACGGGCGGTGGTTCAACACCTTGAGCACGACCGCTGACCTCGTCAAGTACTACGACAAATTGCTCTCGGGCAGTGGCGGGTTGCCTGCGGAGCGGGCCAACATAATGCTGTCCAATCTGGCTGCGTCGACACCGACTGCGCCCGACGGCACCATGCCCGGCGGCATCTACCCCCAGCGGTTCGGCATCCCCGAGGGGCTCTTCGCCGAGCCGGTGGCGGTCAAGCAGGGCTGGTTCTGTTGTTGGAACGGCGGTAACTGGGTGCATTGGTCGACCGGCGTGATCGGGCCGGACCGTCGGTATGTCATGGCGATCGCCTCGATGCAGCCCGTCGACGACGTCACCGCGCGCAACACCATCACCCAAGCCGTCAAAACGATGTTCCCGGGCGGCCGGATCTAGTCGAGCAGGTCTGGCCTGCGGTCGCGGGTGCGCTGCAGGCCTTGTTCCCGTCGCCACTCCGCGATCTTGGCGTGATCGCCGGACAGCAGGATGTCGGGCACGTCGAGTCCACGCCAGCTCGGCGGTCGGGTGTAACTAGGACCTTCCAGCAGTCCGTCAGAGTGCGAATCATCTCGGTGCGACGCGGGATTCCCCAGGACATCGGGCAGCAGGCGCACGACGGCCTCGATCATCACGAGGGCAGCCGACTCGCCTCCCGGCAGTACGTAGTCGCCGATCGACACCTCTTCGACCCGCATCCGCCTGGCCGCGTCGTCGACCACACGCTGATCGATGCCCTCGTACCGGCCACACGCGAACACCAGGTGCTTCTCAGCGCTCCAGCGTTGCGCGTCGGCCTGCCCGAAGAGCCGGCCTGCTGGCGTAGGGACGATAAGAAGTGTTTTGTCCGAGCAGATTTCGTCGAGCGCTTCGCCCCACACCGGCGCTTTCATCACCATGCCGGGGCCGCCGCCGTACGGCGAGTCATCGACGGACTTATGTACGTCGTGGGTCCAGCGACGCAGATCGTGCACCGCCAATTGCACAATGCCGGCCTCAATCGCCTTGCCCGGCAACGACTGTCGCAGCGGGGCCAGGTAGTCCGGAAATATCGTGACGACATCAATGTGCATCAGCTCAGCTCCAGCAGGCCGTCGGGCGGGTCGATCTCGATCGTCTGGTCGGCGAGAGATACCGACGTCACGATGGCACTGACGAACGGCACCAACACCTCACCCTTCTCGGTGCGCACGGATAGCAATTCGCCTGCGGCCGTGTGCAATACCTCGGCGACCGAGCCAACGGCCACGCCCGACGTCGTCACCACCTGCAGCCCTTCGAGCTGGTGGTCGTAGAACTCGTCGGGATCCTCGATCGGCGGCAGATCCTCCGAGTCGACGATGAACACGGTGCCCCGCAACGAATCGGCCGCATTGCGATCGGCCACCCCTTCGAGCCGCACCAGCAGCCGCCCACTGTGGTCACGGGCGGACTCGACGACGTAGCGACTTTCCAGACCGCCACGAGATGGCCTGCCGCGCAAGGCGGAACCGGGAGCGAAGCGGGTGTCGGGGTCGTCGGTGCGGATCTCGACAACGAGCTCGCCGGCGATGCCGTGCGCTTTGACGACCCGCCCGACTACCAGGTCCATGAATCGCTACTGGTCGGTGTCCACCACGTCGACGCGAATGCCGCGGCCACCGATGCCTGCGACAAGCGTGCGCAGCGCGGTCGCGGTGCGACCGCCACGGCCGATGACCTTGCCGAGGTCGTCGGGATGCACGTGCACCTCGACGGTGCGTCCGCGCCGGCTCGTCACCATGTCGACCCGGACATCGTCGGGGTTGTCCACGATCCCGCGGACCAGGTGCTCGACGGCGTCAACGACGACAGAGCTCATGGCCGCGGTCAGCTCTCGGTGGATTCGGCCGACTCGGCAGCCTCAGCCGGCGCCTCGGCGGGTGCCTCAGCCTCGGCGGCTGCTTCCGCCTCAGCGGGTGCCTCAGCCTCAGCGGGTGCCTCAGCCTCGGCCTTCTCGGCAGCCTTCTTGGCGGGCGCCTTCTTCTTCTTGGGCTGGGTGGCCTCGGTGCTCGGGCCGCCTTCGGCCTCGGCCAGCGCGGCGTTGAACAGATCCAGCTTGCTGGGCTTGGGCTCCTTGACCTTCAGAGTGCCCTCCGCGCCGGGCAGACCCTTGAACTTCTGCCAATCGCCGGTGATCTTCAGCAGCTGCAGGACGGGTTCTGTGGGCTGGGCGCCGACGCCGAGCCAGTACTGGGCCCGCTCCGAGTTGATCTCGATGAGACTGGGATCTTCTTTCGGGTGGTACCGGCCGATGACCTCGATGGCGCGGCCATCGCGGCGGGTGCGCGCGTCGGCGACGGCGATGCGGTACTGGGGATTGCGTATCTTGCCAAGCCGGGTGAGCTTGATCTTGACAGCCATGATGAAGCGATCTCTCCTGTGATTGCCACGCTGCAATTCAGCGATCGCGGGCGGGATGCCCGGATCCGGTTTTGCCTTACGTGTGTGACCGCCACGCAGCCGTAGTCGCGAGGCAGACAGCCGCCCATTGTGCCAGAACGGCCCCTACCGGTGAAAATCCATCCGCGCGCTGCACGACCGACCTTTACAATTTACAGTGAAAGTGTCACGCTCTGGCTATGGATGACGCGGCTGCCCTGCTGGAAATCGAGGCGATCAAGCAGTTGAAGGCCCGGTACTGCCGATACCTCGACACCAAGGACTGGCAGGCCTGGCGCGGGATCTTTTCCGACGACTTCCTCAGCGACACCTCGCGGGCGGGGGGCAAGGTGATCCGCGGCGCCGACGACTTCGTCGCGTTCACGCACAAGAGCCTCGGGAACCGCGCCACCGCGCACCAGGTGCACGCGCCGGAGATCGAGCTGACGTCGGCGACGACGGCACGAGGCATCTGGGCGCTCGAGGACGTCGTCCGGCTGGCCCCGGGCGTCAATCTGCGCGGCTACGGCCACTACCACGAGACGTACGAGAAGATCGACGGGCAATGGCGGATCACCAGCTCCAAGCTGACGCGGCTGCGGGAGGACATCTTCAACATTTTCGTGTCCGTATACCTGTCGGACCGAATCAAGAGGGCCGTCGGGAGGGCCACGCGTCGGCTGGTGGACTGACCGTCATGCTGGATGCATGACGTTCTTGCGCGAGCGGTTGTTATCGACGGTGGCCGGCCAGCTGGGCCGCCCGCACGGCATCTTGAGTCCGTTCGTCGCGCGTGCACTCAACCGGGGCAACGAGAAGGCAATCGCCGCCGCGGTTGACGCAGCGGAGGTTGAGCGCGGCGGCGTGGCCGCGGACATTGGTTTCGGCGGTGGCGTCGGACTGCAACTCCTGTTGGATCGCGTCGGCGACGACGGCGTCGTACATGGCATCGAGATCGCCGACGACATGCTGCGCCGCGCCAAGTCGAAGTTTGGCCGCGACGGTCGGTTGCGGCTAGCCCGCGGCTCGCTGACCGAGGTTCCATTGGATGATGGTTCGGTCGACGCGCTCATCACCGTCAACACCGTGTATTTCATCTCCGAACTCGATGCGGCGTGCGCCGAACTCGCGCGAGTGCTGCGGCCGGGCGGCCGCGCGGTGATCGGCATCGGCGATCCAGACGTGATGGCGCGGCTGCCGTTCACGAAGCA
>DASRJA010000360.1:0-6089 GCA_035649695.1 Mycobacterium sp.
CGGCTGGCCGCGACGCTGGCACCGTTGGTGGCCGACCCGAACCTCGGCGCGCTGACCGGCAGGATCACCGACGCAATCACCGGGGCGCAGCTGTGGGCCCAGCGCGCCGACGTGCCGATGCAGCCTGCGTCGGTGAACAAGGTGCTGACCACCGCGGCGGCGCTGCTCGCTCTCGACCGCGACGCTCGGCTGACCACCCGGGTGATGACCAGCGGGCAGCCCGGCGTCGTCGTGCTCAAGGGCGGCGGCGACCCGGTACTGTCGGCGGCGCCAGCCGGCCAGCTGACCTGGTACAAGGGCGCGGCTCGGATCAGCGACCTCGCCGATCAGGTGCTTCGTAGCGGCGTCGATGTGACCACTGTGCAGGTCGACGTCAGTGCCTACAGCGGACCGACCATGGCGCCGGGTTGGGATCCGGCCGACATCGACGGCGGCGACATCGCGCCGATGGAAGCGGTGATGCTCGACGGCGGCCGCACCCAGCCGGTGAGCGTCGAATCGCGCCGGTCCACCACGCCTGCGCTGGAGGCGGGACGCGCGCTGGCCGTCGCGCTGAAGGTCGACCCCGCGACGGTCACGGTGCTGCCCTCAGGGTTGCGGGGCGGCCAGGAGATCGCGTCGGTGCAATCGGCGCCGCTGATCGAGCGGCTGCGGCAGATGATGAATGACTCCGACAACGTGATGGCCGAGTCCATCGGCCGTGAGGTGGCCGCGGCACAGAACCGGCCGCAGAGTTTCGACGGCGCCGTGCAGGCGGTGCTGAGCCAGCTCGACAAGGGCAAGATCGACACCAGCAACGCCCGACTGCTCGACTCCAGCGGGCTGTCGGTGGACGACCGGCTGACCGCCGAGACGCTCGATGGAGTGGTGAACGCCGCCGCGGGCAACGACGAGCCCAAACTGAGGCCGCTCCTGGACCTGCTGCCGATCGCGGGCGGCAGCGGCACGCTGTCCAACCGGTATCTCGACACCGATGCGGGCCGCGCCGCCTTGGGATACCTGCGGGCCAAGACGGGATCGTTGACCGGAACCAATTCATTGGCCGGCATCGTCACCGATGCCAGCGGGCGGGTGCTCACCTTCGCGTTCATCTCCAACAACGCGGGGCCAACCGGCCGCACGGCGATCGACGCGCTGGCCTCCGCGCTGCGGTCTTGCGGGTGCAGCACATGAGCCCGTCGACCAAGCCCAGCCTGACCGTCGGCCGCGCCGTCGACTGGGACTTCGCCGCGACCGTCGGCGCGAAACTCGCCCGCCCCGGACCCGCGGCCACCGACTACACCCACAGGCAAGTCATCGATCAGCTGGCCGACGCGTCTCGCAAGGCCGAGCTGCCGGTCCGTGAGGTGACTGGGCTCGCCGAGGGCGGCGAGATTCCCGAGGCCCGCATCGTCGACCGCGTCGAATGGATCCGCGCCGCAACGAAATCCATGCGGGTGATGACAGGGGGAACCGATACACCCAGCGGCTTCATCACCGGCCGCATCACGGGGGCGCAGACTGGCGCCGTGCTCGCGTTCATCTCGTCAGGCATTCTGGGCCAATACGACCCGTTCGGGCCGAATGGTGGCGAGCTGCTGCTGGTGTATCCGAACGTGATCGCCGTCGAGCGTCAATTGCGGGTTCTGCCAGCCGATTTCCGGCTATGGGTATGCCTTCACGAGGTGACCCATCGCGTGCAGTTCCGGGCCAACCCATGGCTGGCCGACCTCATGTCGCAGTCGCTCGCGGTGTTGACCGACGATGTCAGCGAGAACGTCGGCGAGGTGATCGGGCGGCTGGCCGAGCTGCTCCGAAACAGGCGCGATGGGGTTGCGCCGGAACCGAATTCGACTGGAATTTTGGGATTGCTGCGGGCGGTGCAGTCGGAGCCCCAGCGGCATGCGCTCGATCAATTGCTTGTCCTTGGCACGCTGTTGGAGGGTCACGCCGACCATGTGATGGACGCCGTCGGGCCGGCCGTGGTGCCCTCGGTGGCGACGATTCGGCGCCGTTTCAATGAGCGACGCCAACGCAAGCAACCGCCGCTGCAGCGCATCGTGCGGGCGCTGCTGGGGTTCGACGCCAAGCTCAGTCAGTACACCCGCGGCAAGGCGTTCGTCGACCATGTCGTCGGCCAGGTCGGGATGGCCAGGTTCAACGCCATCTGGTCCAACGCCGAAACCCTGCCGCTGCCAACCGAAATCGACGAACCGAAACGATGGATCGACCGCGTGCTGTAGCCACGCTGCGGGCGGCCGTCGCGGCGTTCGTGATGGAGCACGCCGCAGACGACGAACGCTGGTGTGTCGCGCTGTCCGGCGGTGCGGATTCGCTGGCGCTCACCGCCGTTGCGGCCGCGACCAAGCCGACCACCGCGTTGATCGTCGACCACCGACTGCAACCCGACTCCGGGCAGGTGGCTGCGACCGCGCGCGACCAGGCATTGGCGTTGGGATGTGTTGACGCCCAGGTGCTTTGCGTCGACGTCGGCACAACGGGTGGACCAGAAGCGGCCGCCCGCTCCGCCCGGTACCGCGCGCTGGACGACGCCCGAGGAGATGCCGCCGTGCTGCTTGCACACACACTCGACGACCAGGCCGAGACGGTGTTGCTCGGGTTGGGCCGTGGCTCGGGGTCGCGGTCGATCGCAGGCATGCGGCCGTGCGATCCGCCGTGGTATCGCCCGCTGCTGGGCATCCGCCGTGCGATCACTCATGCCGCATGCGAAGAGTTGGGGCTCACGCCCTGGCGAGACCCACACAACAGCGATCGTCGGTTCACTCGCACGCGGCTGCGCACCGAAGTGCTGCCGCTGCTGGAGGACATGCTCGGCGGCGGGGTCGCCGAAGCGCTGGCCCGCACCGCGACGGCGCTGCGTGAAGACACCGACACCCTCGACGAACTGGCCGGGCAGGCGCTGGCCGAGGTGGGCTCCGGCGGTGCCCTCGACACCGCCCGGCTGGCGGTATTGCCGGAGGCGGTCCGACGCAGGGTGATTCGTGGCTGGCTACTGGCGGGCGGTGCCAGCGGGTTGACCGACAAGCAGATCCGCGGGGTGGACACCCTGGTCACGGGGTGGCGCGGGCAAGGCGGCGTGGCCGTCGGGTCGCCGCTGCGCGACCAGCGACTTATCGCCGGCCGCCGCGACGGGATGCTGACGCTGCACACCGAGCCGGTGTGACGGTATGGCACGCTGTGGGCGTGGCCGAGCAACCTGCCGAGCTGTATCCCGGTGACATCAAATCGGTGTTGCTTTCGTCGGACGCGATCCAGGCAAAAGTCGCCGAACTCGGCGCGAAGATCGGCGAGGACTACCGCGACACCGTCGGCCCGCAGGATCTGCTGCTGATCACCGTGCTCAAGGGCGCGGTGTTTTTCGTCACCGATCTCGCGCGGGCGATTCCGGTGCCCACCCAGCTCGAGTTCATGGCGGTCAGTTCCTACGGCTCGTCGACGTCATCGTCGGGTGTCGTGCGCATTATGAAGGACCTCGACCGCGACATCAACGATCGAGACGTGTTGATCGTCGAGGACGTCGTCGACTCCGGTCTGACGCTGTCCTGGCTGCTGCGCAACCTCGCGACGCGGGGTCCGCGGTCGCTGCGGGTGTGCACGCTGCTGCGTAAACCCGACGCCGCGCGGGCCAACGTAGACATCGAGTACGTCGGCTTCGACATCCCCAACGAGTTCGTCGTCGGCTACGGGCTCGACTATGCCGAGCGGTACCGCGACCTGCCGTACATCGGCACACTGGACCCCAAGGTGTACGAGGAGGAGTAGTCGGCGGCCACCGGGGATTACGTACCGGGTAATGGCGCGGACGCCGGATGTCGGCGCAAGATGACGGGATGACCGAGACTGCTCTGCGGATCTGTCCACTGTGTGAGGCCACCTGCGGCCTGACGCTCACCATCGAGAACGGCCGCGTGACGGGAGCTCGCGGCGACCGCGAGGACGTCTTCAGCCACGGCTTCATCTGCCCTAAGGGTGCCAGCTTCGCCGAGCTCGACAACGATCCCGACCGGTTGACACGCCCGCTGGTACGTCGTGACGGCCAGCTGACCGAAGCGACGTGGGACGAGGCCTTCGCCGTCATCGCCGAGCGGCTCGGCGGAGTCGTTCGTGATCACGGCGGGACGTCGGTCGGCGTGTATCTCGGCAATCCGAACGCCCACACGATCGCCGGCAGTCTGTACGCACCGCTGATCCTCCGCGCGTTGCGCACCCGCCAGGCGTTCACCGCGAGCACCCTGGACCAGATGCCCAAGCACGTCGCGTTGGGCTACATGTTCGGCAGCCCCGTCGCGTTCACCGTGCCCGATCTCGACCGAACCGACTATCTGGTCATCATCGGCGCGAATCCGCTTGTGTCCAATGGCAGTTTGGCCACCGCCGCGGACTTCCCGGGCAAGCTGCGCGCGTTGCGCAAGCGGGGCGGCCGACTCACCGTCATCGACCCGGCCCGCACCCGCACCGCCGAACTGGCCGACCACCATATCGCCCCACGGCCAGGCACCGACGCCGCGCTGCTGTTCGCGGTGGTGCACACGCTGTTCGAAGAAGACCTTGTCGCACCGGATCTCGGCGGACTGGCCGAGCATGTCGCCGGCGTCGAGCAGGTCCGCGAACTGGCCGACGGTTTCTCGCCGGAGGACGTCGCCGCCCACTGCGGTGTGCCCGCCGACGAGATCCGCGCCCTCGCCCGCGAGATCGCCGCCGCTCCGTCGGCTGCGGTCTACGGCCGAATCGGTACCTCCACAGTCGAATTCGGCACGATCGGCAGCTGGCTCGTCGACGTCATCAACGTCCTCACCGGTAATCTCGACCGGCCTGGCGGTGCGATGTTCCCGCTCTCGCCCGTCGCACCCGCGCCGCGACCCGCGGGGCCGGGCAAGGGCTTTGTGACCGGACGCTGGCACAGCCGTGTCTCGGGGTATCCGGAGGCGCTGTCAGAGCTTCCGGCCGCCGCTCTCGCCGAAGAGATCGACACCCCCGGCGACGGCCAGATCAAGGCGATGATCACGATCGCCGGCAACCCCGTGCTGTCGGCACCCGACGGCGATCGCCTCGACCGGGCGCTCGAGAGCGTGGATTTCATGCTCAGCATCGACCCGTACCTCAATGAGACGACGCGCCACGCCGATGTGATCCTGCCGCCTCCGCCGCCCTCGCAGACCGGGCATTTCGACTTCGCGCTCAACAACCTCGCGGTGCGCAACAACGCCCGCTACTCGCCGCCGGCGCTGCCGTCCGAAGGCCGGCCCGACGAGCCCGAGATCCTGTCCCGGCTCGCGCTGATCCTCTACGGCATGGGATACGACGGTGATTACACGCTGGTCGACGAACAGGTCATCGCAACCACATTGACGAAGGAGACAGCCGACCCGACCTCACCCGTCGCCGGGCGTGCGGTCGACGAGCTGACCGCGATGCTCATCGCCGGACCGGGATACGAACGTCGTCTCGACATGATGCTTCGGCTGGGCCCCTACGGAGATGCGTTCGGCGCCAATCCCGACGGTCTCACTCTGGAGAAGCTGAAAGCCACGCCGCACGGCATCGACTTCGGCCCGCTGCAGCCGAGAGTTCCCGAAGTCCTCAAAACACGTTCGGGCCGAATCGAACTCGCGCCCGAACCGCTGACCGCTGATATCGCGAGGCTTCGCGAATCCTTGAGTCGCGGCGACGACGGCTTTCTGCTGATCGGTCGCAGGCATTTGCGTTCGAACAACAGCTGGATGCACAACCTGCCGGCCCTCGCGGGCGGCACGAACCGCTGCACACTGCGGATCCATCCAGACGACGCCGCGGAACTGGGACTGACCGACAACGCATCCATCAAGGGTCCCGGCGGCGATCTGGTGGCGCCGGTCGAACTGGAGCCGGGCATGCGTCGCGGCGTCGTCTCGCTGCCGCACGGCTGGGGTCACGACCGCGGCGGAACCCGCCAGGGCGTCGCCGCCGACCAGCCCGGCGTCAACGTCAACCAGCTCAACGACGGCGGTCAGCTCGACCCGCTGTCGGGCACGGCTGTGCTCAACGGCATTCCGGTCGTCATCGCGCCCGCGGGCTAGCCGCCAGAGCGTCAGGTCAGCTCGAAGGCCACC
>DASRJA010000361.1:0-10636 GCA_035649695.1 Mycobacterium sp.
AGCCCGACAACACCCACAGGCACTGATGGACGTCACGCTTGCACTCGACGTCGGCGGCACCAAGATCGCCGTGGGACTCGTCGACGCCGACGGCACGCTGGTGCATCACGCCAAGCTGCCCACGCCGGACGGTGACGCCGAGGCGGTCTGGGCGGTCGTCGACACGTTGGTCACCGAGGCTTTGGCCGAGGCACGAGGAGGGGTGCGCGGCGTCGGCATCTCCTCGGCCGGACCGATCGACCTGCCGTCGGGCACCGTCAGCCCGATCAATATCATTGAGTGGCAGCGGTTTCCGATTGTCGAACGGGTATCGGCACTGACCGGTGCGCCTGTGCGGCTCGGCGGTGATGGGCTGTGCATGGCGTTGGGGGAGCGGTGGCGTGGAGCGGGCCGGGGCGCCCAGTTTCTGCTCGGCATGGTGGTGTCGACCGGCGTCGGAGGCGGGCTCGTGCTCGACGGCGCGCCCTACGACGGGCGAACCGGCAACGCCGGGCACGTCGGCCACGTCGTCGTCGACCCGGACGGTGGGCCGTGCACGTGCGGCGGGCACGGCTGTGTGGAGACGATCGCCGCGGGGCCACGAATGGCGCAGTGGGCCCGCGAGAATGGATGGCAGGCCCCTGCCGAAGCCGACGCGAAGGAGTTGGCCGATGCCGCCAATGCAGGCGATGCGGTGGCACTGCGGGCGTTCCGCCGCGGCGCGACGGCGGTGGCGGCGATGATCGCATCGGTCGGGGCGGTGTGCGATCTCGATCTGGTCGTCATCGGCGGCGGCGTGGCCAAGTCAGGACCGCTGCTGTTCGACCCGGTGCGTGAGGCGCTGGCTGGCTACGCGCGGCTGGACTTCTTGCGTGGGCTGCGGGTGCTGCCTGCCGAACTCGGCGGCGACGCGGGTCTGGTCGGTGCGGCGGCGCTCGTGCACATCGGTTAGTGCGTCATTTCCGGCCCGGGGGTCAGCTGATTGACGAGCATTTGGAGACGCTCCGATTCGTAGCCAGGGCGTAGTCGGCCGCCACGGGTAAGGGTGACCAGGCCGTGCAGCGTCGCCCAGTACAGCTCGGTGAGCGCGTCGACGTCACGCCCGTCAGCAACCACGTCGACCACCTGGCGTAGCTCCTCGAAAGCCGCCGTCAGCTGAGCCGGTGTGTCGTTGGTTCCGAATCGCAGTGTGGTCGCCCGGGTGAACATCGCGTCGTAAACGGCAGGATTGTCTCGGGCGAAATCGAGATAGGCACGTGCCATCCGGGTCAAGGTGACGCTTGGGGTGCCAGCGCCCGAGCGGGCGGCTCCAAGCACATCCGCAAGCTCGGCGAACCCGTCGACGGCAACAGCCTGTGAAATCTGTTCCATGCCGCTGAAGTGCTTGTAGAGCACGGGCTGGCTGTACTCGATCTCTGTGGACAACCGGCGCGTGGTGACGGCATCCCAGCCCTCAGCCTCGGCCAACCTTCGGGCCGTCGCGATGATCATTTCTCGGCGCGCCGTCCGCTCACGCTCACGTCGATCCTCGATGGCCATACCGCATCTTAGCAGCGCTAGAAATGCTAGCACTGCTATTGACGCGACGCCGAAAGGGGGTTAGCGTTGCTAGCACTTACGCCTGAAGGGAGTTACGAGATGGACTTGGACCTCGTCACTCGTGTCGCTGTCCTGATCGCGGCGATGGGTACAGCGGTGGTCTACGGCACAGATGTGTTCTGCGCGGTCGTGCTGCGGCCGGCATTGGCATCGGTCGACGACCGTGTCGTTGTCGCAGTGACGGGAAACGTGCATCGATACGGAGACAGGCGAATGCCTGTGCCCGGGGGGCTCGGATTACTCGCTACCACGGCCAGTGCGGTGCTGGCCGCGGTGGCTTCCCACTGGGAAGTGGCGATCGTGACGGCCTCCGCCCTGGCCCTCCTGTTGGTCTGGCTTGTGCTCTACACGCAGGTGAGTGCACCGATCAATCGACAACTGACGGCGGCCGCCGTCGCCAATCAATCGCTGGCGAATGGGCGTGCGCTGCAAGCAAAGTGGGATCGAATCATCGGCGTCCGCGCCCTGCTGCAAGGTCTGGCACTGGCCGCCCTCTGCGTGGCGCTGATGGTCTGACGGGACCGAGTTCTCCGATCCACACCATCACCATCGACTCAAGGAGTACGGCATTCGATGTTTCAGCTGCGGATGTACACCCTGCGGTCGCCTGAAGCTCTCCACCGGTACGCGACGGTTCACTGGGCCCGTCACGTGCCAACGTTCAAGAGATTCGGCGTCACCACCCACGGGGTGTGGACAGAGCGAAACGGTGGCGCGAATCGACTCGTTGCGTTGATCCGCTATCCACCGGGTGCCGACCCCGAACAACTCGCGCGGCGTTGTATGGCCGGCCCCGAATTTGCCGCCGACATGACCGGTTTCGATGCCGACGAGATCGTCGACGTTCAGTCAGTGCTGATTGACCCGACAACATTCGCACCGATTCGCTGACAACTAGGAGCGTTCGACATGACCGCCACAACCATCGCCTACACGCTCGCTGGACTCATCGGCGCGGGCATCATATTCATCGGCGCCCGGTTCATCCTCGCGCCACGCGTGGCGGCCGCCGGGTACGGCGTGCAACCAGATCTCGGCCAGAGATCCGCCGGCGCCTACTTGAGCGTCAAGGGCGTGCGCGACATCGCATCCGGGCTGTTCATATTCATCTTGATCGCCGCAGGCGCGGCGCATCTGCTCGGCTGGGTGATACTGGCCGCCACGATCATTCCACTCGCCGACGCGGCGATCGTGCTTGGCCACGGTGGCTCCAAGTCAATCGCCTTGGGTGTCCATGGCCTCACCGCCGCAGTCATGCTCACCACGTCTGCGCTCTTCCTCCTTTTATAGGAGAGCGCTCGGATTTGGCGCACAGTCACATGCCGCGAGCGTGCGCAAAGTGCCACATTTTGGCGGCGTGTTGCGTGCAGACGCGCACGCTCGCCGCAGTAGGCGACCGGCGTTTTGGCTGATCGGCGGGCGGCACGCTATTCTTGACCAGTTCCACCGAAGACCGTCGGTCACCGAGAAATCGGTTGAAGGTCCGGGATTACCCGGCGGCCCACGCAGGAGGACGAGGCACTAACGCTGTATTTGCGCGCCCCGACCTGTCTGCGTCGGGGCGTTCGTCATTTCCGGCCACCTTCGGTTCGAGGCGGGACACGCGATACCAACCACGAGGAGGCATGCATGGCCAAGGCTGACAAGGTCACCGCGGTTGCCGACATCGCCGAGCAGTTCAAGGAGGCGAGCGCGACGCTCGTCACCGAGTACCGCGGGCTGACGGTGGCCAACCTCAAAGACCTGCGCAGGTCGCTCGGTGATTCCGCCACCTACACGGTCGCCAAGAACACGCTGGTCAAGCGTGCCGCGGCGGAGGCGGGCATCGAGGGTCTCGACGAGCTTTTCGTCGGTCCCACCGCGATCGCGTTCGTCAAGGGTGAGGCAGTCGACGCCGCCAAGGCGATCAAGACCTTCGCCAAGGACAACAAGGCGCTGGTCATCAAGGGCGGCTACATGGACGGTCGCCCGTTGAGCGTGGCCGAGGTCGAGCGAATCGCCGACCTGGAGTCCCGCGAGGTACTGCTGGCCAAGCTGGCCGGCGCGATGAAGGCGAATTTGTCGAAGGCTGCCGCCCTGTTCAACGCTCCGGCGTCGCAGGTCGCCCGGCTCGTCGCCGCACTGGAAGAGAAGAAAGCCAGCGAGGAAGCCGCGTAGAAGCTTCCTCAAAGTCCGAATCAATCCCACTAGCCCAGAAGAAAGAATCAGGAAGGACCAAACATGGCCAAGCTGTCCACCGACGACCTGCTCGACGCGTTCAAGGAACTGACGCTGCTCGAGCTCTCTGAGTTCGTCAAGAAGTTCGAGGAGACCTTCGAGGTCACCGCCGCCGCTCCGGTCGCTGTTGCGGCCGCTCCTGGCGCTGCCGCGGGTGCGCCCGCCGAGGCCGCCGAGGAGCAGTCGGAGTTCGACGTCATCCTCGAGGGTGCCGGCGACAAGAAGATCGGCGTCATCAAGGTCGTCCGCGAGATCGTCTCCGGCCTGGGCCTCAAGGAGGCCAAGGACCTGGTCGACAGCGCCCCCAAGCCGCTGCTCGAGAAGGTCGCCAAGGAGGCCGCCGAGGAGGCCAAGGCCAAGCTCGAGGCCGCTGGCGCTTCGGTCACCGTCAAGTAGTTTCTCTACGACGTGGGGCGGATCTGGCAAACAGATCCGCCCCACAGTTGTATCTACGGCCGGTCACAATCGGCCACAGACGAGTGTTGTGCTCGGACGGCGTAAGCTATGGTGACTCAAGCCACAGGCGGGAGGCCGTGTGGCGGGGTCGGTTTCTGGCGAAAGGAATTCGCGTGGGCATTGGTATTCAGGTAGAGGGACTCACCAAGTCCTTCGGGCCCCAGCGAATCTGGGAAGACGTCACGATGGAGGTCCCTCCCGGTGAGGTCAGCGTCCTCCTCGGCCCGTCGGGCACCGGTAAATCGGTGTTCCTGAAGTCTCTGATCGGTCTGCTGCGGCCCGAGCGCGGCAAAATCATCGTCGATGGCACCAACATCATCGAGTGCTCGGCGAAGGAGCTCTACGAGATCCGCACGCTGTTCGGTGTCATGTTCCAGGACGGCGCGCTGTTCGGCTCGATGAGCCTCTACGACAACACCGCTTTCCCCTTGCGTGAGCACACCAAGAAGAAGGAAAGCGAGATCCGCAACATCGTCATGGAGAAGCTTGAACTCGTCGGCCTTGGCGGTGATGAGAACAAGTTCCCCGGCGAGATCTCCGGCGGTATGCGCAAGCGTGCCGGACTGGCTCGGTCGCTGGTGCTCGATCCGCAGATCATCCTCTGCGACGAGCCCGACTCCGGTCTGGACCCGGTTCGTACCGCTTATCTGAGCCAGCTGCTGATCGACATCAACGCGCAGATCGACTGCACGATCCTGATCGTCACGCACAACATCAACATCGCTCGCACGGTGCCGGACAACATGGGCATGCTGTTCCGCAAGCACCTGGTCATGTTCGGTCCACGCGAGGTGCTGCTGACCAGCGACGAGCCCGTGGTGCGGCAGTTCCTCAACGGCCGCCGCATCGGCCCGATCGGCATGTCCGAGGAGAAGGACGAGTCGACGATGGCCGAAGAGCAGGCCATGGTCGACGCCGGCCACCACGACGGCGGTGTCGAGGAGATCGAGGGCGTGCCGCCACAGATCCAGGCGACCCCGGGCATGCCGGAACGTCAGGCAGTGGGCCGCCGTCAGCAGCGGGTACGCGAGATCCTGCACACCCTGCCGCCCGCCGCCCAGGAAGCGATCCGCGACGACCTCGAGGGCACCCACAAGTACGCCGCGCACTCGATTCCGGATGCGGAGACCGCGCGGCACCGCTCGGGTGACGACGACGCACCGACCGGACGCATCCCGATCAGCGGAGAGCGCTAGCCTCAACGCATGTCCGCCGAGCAGAAGGTAACCTTCTGCCGGATCTGCGAGCCGCTGTGCGGCATGATCGCGACCGTCGACGACGGCCGACTGGTGTCGCTGCGTCCCGATAAGGACCATCCGCTGTCGGCCGGGTTCGCATGCCAGAAGGGCATCGCGTTCACCGAGGTAATCAACGATCCCGACCGGGTTACCACCCCACTGCGCCGCAGGGGTGCGGGTTTCGAACCGGTCAGCTGGGACGACGCTATGACCGACATCGCCGACCGGCTCGCCGCGATCCACAAGAAGCACGGCGCCGGCGCCATCGGCTGGTACTGGGGCAACCCCGGCGCCTTCAGTTACTCGCACATCCTGGGTCTCAACACGTTCATGCTCGGATTCGGTCCGCGGTTGCACGTTTTCACCGCCGGATCGCAGGACGTCAACAATCGCTTCGTGGCCAGCCAGCTGCTGTACGGCTCGCCGCTGGCATTGCCGGTGCCCGACGTGCTGCGCACCGATTTCCTCGTGGTGATCGGCGCGAACCCGATCGTCTCGCACGGCAGTGTGTTGACCGTGCCGCGGATCAAGGACCGCATGCACGACATCGTCAAGCGCGGTGGCCGGGTACTCGTGATCGACCCACGCAGGACCGAGACCGCCGCCCAGTTCGAATGGCTGGGCATCGTCCCCGACGGCGACGCCTACCTGCTGCTGTCACTGCTACATGTGCTGTTCGCAGAGAACCTCGTCGACCGCACCCGGCTGGCCCGTCAGGCCGACGGTGCCGCCTGGTTGGAGCAGTTGGCCCGGCCGTTCAGCCCGGAGACCACAGCGCCGCGGACCGGCATCGAGCCGGACACCGTGCGGGCACTAGCCCGCGATCTGGCGCGCACTCCGCGGGCCGCCGTGTACGGCCGGGTCGGCACCAGTACTGGTGAAAACGGCACGCTCACAACGTATTTGCTCGACGCCGTCAACCTGGTCGCGGGCAACCTCGATGCGGTCGGCGGTAGCATGTTCGGCCGGTTCGGGTTTCCGGGTGAGCGGTTGGCGATGAAGGCGCTCGGCGCGCTGCTGCGCACGATCTACACACGCAGGCGATCCCGCATCGGCGGCTTCCCCTCGGTGTTGATGTCCGAGCCGGCAGGCGTGATGGCCAAGGAGATCAGTACGCCCGGGCCCGGTCAGGTGCGCGCGCTGTTCGTCAGCGCGGGCAATCCGGTGCTGTCGGTGCCCAACGGCGACGAACTCGAAAAGGCGCTGGACGAACTGCAATTGACGGTCGGCATCGACCTCTACGTCAACGAGACGCTCGCGCACTGCGACTACGTGCTGCCCGCCGCGACGATGTACGAGCGCGACGACTTCCCGCTGCCGTTTCAGACGCTGCAGCCCACCCCGTTCCGCCAGACCACCGAGGCCGTCATCGAACCCGTCGGACAGGCCCGCGCGGAATGGGAGGTCATCGACGACATCACCCGCCGGATGTGGCGTCGCACCCCAGGACTGGCCGCTCTCGCTGCTGCCCGAAAAGTCTTAGGTCTCTTCGCTGTTCGGCTATCTCCGCGGCTGCTTGTGGATGCGGTCATCCGGCTCGGTGACGGTGGTGATCGATTCGGGTTGCGTCGGGGCGGGCTCACTTTCTCCCGGCTAGCCGCCGACCATCCCCACGGCGTCGTGTTGGCTCCGAATCTGCGTGACGGCGTGCTCGGCGACACCGTCGTGTACCGCGGGCGCCGGGTGCGACTTCAACACGACGAGATCGCAGCGGAGATCGAGGCGCTACGCGGCCGTCGCGCACCCGACGGCTATCCGATGCGACTGATCGGCATGCGCGAAGCCCGCTCGGAGAACTCCTGGATGCACAACGCACCGCTGCTGATGCGCGGCGACCGGATGCACGCCGCGCGCATGCACGTCGACGACGCGGCCGCCGCCAACATCGTCGACGGCGACGTGGTTCGAATCGCCTCGCCGCACGGCGAGATCGAGCTGCCGGTGACGATCACCAAGGACATCATGGCCGGAGTGATCGCCGTGCCGCACGGCTGGGGCCATAAGGGCACCGGCGGCTGGCGGGTCGCCAACGCTGCCGGCGGCGCGAACGTCAACCGCCTGATGTCCAGCGCGCCGGAAGACCTGGAACGGCTGGCCGGGATGGCTCATTTGACCGGCGTACCCGTGCGAGTCGATCGCGCGTAGCGTCGCGGCGCCGCGTGGTTGCATAGGGCTATGGCCCAAGGACTCGGTCGTCTCCACGGAAAGTCGGCTGTGATCACCGGCGCGGCGTTCGGCATCGGTCGGGCGACCGCCGAGCTGTTCGTGCGCGAGGGCGCGCGCCTGACCGCGACCGATATTCAAGGCGAACCGCTGCTGGCCCTCGCCGATGAATTGCGGCAGGGCGGGGCGGAGGTCGAGACGGTCGTCGGCGACGTCTCGATCGAGGCGGACGCGCGACGGATGATCGGGGCCGCGACCGACCGATTCGGGCGGCTTGACATCTTGGTCGCCAACGCCGGCATCATCCCCCTCGGCGACGCGACGGAAATGACCGCCGCCGACTGGGACAACGTAATGGCCATTGACGGGCGCGGCATGTTCCTCACCTGCAAGTTCGCGATCGACGCGATGGTGCCGACCGGCGGTGGCGCCATCGTCTGCCTGTCCTCGATCTCCGGCCTGGCCGGGCAGAAGCGGCAGGCGGTGTACGGCCCCGCCAAGTTCGTCGCCACCGGGCTGACCAAGCACTTGGCGGTCGAGTGGGCCGACCGCGGAATCAGGGTCAACGCCGTTGCCCCCGGAACGATCCGCACAGAGCGGGTCAAGCAGTTGCCGGACGAGCCGGGCGGCTCAGAATACCTCGCGGCGATCGAGCAGATGCACCCGATGGGCCGCATCGGCGAACCGGCCGAAGTCGCCAGCGCCATCGTCTTCCTCGCCTCTGACGACGCCTCTTTCATCACCGGTGCAGTGTTACCGGTCGATGGGGGATACCTTGCGCAATAGCAGTTAAACCCGCTGCGCAACTTCGGCATTGACCGCTTGGTCGAGGAAATCGGGTGGCACCTCGGGCCATTCGGGACGCCAACAACCGGACCGCTGATCGGCCTGCAGTTCCGAAAGTATTGCGGCGACATACGGACCACCATCGACGAGATAACGCAGCAGCCCCAACTGTGCACATTGCGCCGCCACGGACGCGATTGTGCTCTTTGCCTCGTCGACGCGTCCGGCGGCCGACAGGCTCGCACCCAGCAGACGGCGCGCCCGGAGCAGCGCCTGCGGGCGGTTCGGCGATGCGGTTCGATCCACCCACTCCTGCGCCCACCTACAGGCAAGCTGTTTCTTCTCTGGATCGTCGGCCGCCATCAGCAGCCGGATGGCCGATGCCTCCTCGAATTGGACCGTGATCTCGTCGATCGCGTCCACCGGCTGGCGGCGTGACTCGTAAGACGCCGGCGGCCACATATCGGAATCCGGATGCGGTGGAAGCCCGAGCCGGGTGCGTTCGTGCTCCGCCATCGCCCGCAGGCGGTTCAGGGATAGTGACCGCGCGACCCGGATGGCCTCGTCCAGGCGTTGACCGGCAGCAAGCCGGTCGCCCTGCAGCGCCTTGACTCTCGCGGCGATGACATACCGAGCGATCTTGAAGTCGACCGAGCCGCCCTCAGGCCCGAGCTTGTAGCCCTCCTCCAGCAGGCGGGCGGCCTCGTCGAGATCGCCTCGCTCGTAAAGCAATTCGCCCAGTGCCGAGCTTGCCAACCGGGCGGTATAGGAATGACTGCCGCCGGATCGCTTGGCGATCTTGAGGGCCTTGCGGAAGCAGGCTTCCGCCGTTGTGATGTCGAGCATCAACTGGTGCGCGAGGCCCGTGTAGCACAGTCCGTGAACCGTATTGAAGGTGTCCCGGTTTCGTTCGGCGTATGGCGCTGCCCACGCCTGGATCCGGTTTACCTCGTCGAGGTTGTAGTGGTACGCGGCCGCGAACGTTGCCACATTGGCGGCCACCCCAACGGTGAACGGGCGCAGGTGTTCTCGGCGCGCCAGACACGGTGCGATGTGTTCGTCGATGCCCGCGAGCCGGTCGGCGCGCAGTTCCGCAACGCCGCGCACAACTCCGCCGTCCGCGCGCAGGTCGGCAATCTCGTCGTCGCCGAGGCCGCAGCGTTCCAGCCCTGATTCCATACGGGCCAATGCTTGTTCGGCTGCGGGAATTCTGTGCAAGACGATGTTGGCCCAGGCCAGGGCGAGTTGCAGCCGCGGATCCGTCTTCACGACGGCGGCCGGCAGCTTGCCCACCAGACCGATCAGCGTGGCCATTTGCGAATTCGCCACCAGATCGACGCCGTGATTCTCGACGAGCTGGACCGCCCTCTCGTCGTCACCGGCCGCCAGCGCGTGATCGACCGCCTCACTGACGAAATGGTTGTCGGCGAACCACGTCGAGGCGGCGCGGTGGAGCCGGACGACCCGCTGGGGTTCGTCACGGCCCAGCCGGTGCAGCAAGAAGTCGAGGAACAGTTGGTGGTAGCGGAACCACTGCTCGTCGACCCGGCGCAGGAACAGGTCGCGTTCCTCGACCTGCTCGAGCATCGCCTGCCCGTCCGGCACGCCGGACAACGCCGTCGCCAGGTCGCCACAGATCCGCTCGGTGATCGAGGTGGCCAGCAGGAAGTCGAGCATCGACGGTTCCAGCGTGTCGAGCACATTCTCCGCGAGGAACTCGCTGATCGCGTGATGTCGGCCGGTCATCGTGCCGATCAGGCGTTCAGGATCGTCGCGGCCGCGCAGCGATAGCGATGCCAACTGCAGTGCGGCCACCCAGCCGTCCGTCTTGGCGGTGAGCTCCTCGACGTCGGGGCGGTCCAGGTCCAGCCCACTCAGGTCAACCAGAAAGTTCTCCGATTCGGCGACGTCGAAACGCAATGCAGTGGCATCGATTTCGAGAAGTTCGTCCTGCATCCGCATCCGGCTCATCGGCAGGCCGCTCTGGTTGCGACTTGTCACCACCACGGTCAAATCGTCAGAGGCGTATACGAGTAGGTACAGCAGCGCGGCGATGGTCGCCGGGTCGGTGACGCGCTGCCAGTCGTCGATCACCAGCGTCATGCGGGTGCCCGTCTCATGGATCTCGTTGATCAACGAGGTCAGGACGTAACGCTCGGCCTCGTCGTCGTGCTCCTGCAACACTTCGCCGAGCTCGG
>DASRJA010000362.1:0-6431 GCA_035649695.1 Mycobacterium sp.
CAATGGCCGCTGTTCGCCGGGTTCTGCTTCTATGCCTACTACAAGTTCGTCCGCTACGAGGACGCCCCGCCCGAGCCTCGAAACCACGACGCCGTGACCGAGATCCCTTCCGGGATACTGCCCGAAAGACCCAAGCCCGCAACACCTTCTGACGACGACACAACACTCCGCGAGTACAACGCCTATCTCGCCGAACTGGCCAAGCAAGACAAGGAACACCCGACCCTATGACCGAAGCCCCGACCACCCCCGTCGAAACCATTCGCAAGGCTCTGCTCGGTTACCGCGTGATGGCATGGACGACCGGCATCTGGTTGATCGCCCTCTGCTACGAGATGGTGCTGAAGTACATCGTGCAGGTCGACAACCCGCCGAACTGGATCGCGATCGTGCACGGCTGGGTCTACTTCGTCTACCTGATCTTCACCGCCAACCTCGCCGTCAAGGTGCGCTGGCCGATCGGCAAGACCATCGGCGTGCTGCTGGCCGGCACCGTCCCGCTCGTCGGCATCATCGTCGAGCACTTCCAGACCGCCGACATCAAGCAGAAGTTCGGCCTGTAGCCAACTCCCGCAGCGCCGGAAGCAAGGCTCCCAGCGCACGTCCACGATGCGACACCGCGTCCTTCTCCTCGGGCGTCAACTCCCCCGCCGTCCTGTCCGACCCCGCCGGCAGGAAGACCGGGTCATAGCCGAAGCCGCCGTCGCCCCGCGCCTCCCGCACGATGCTGCCCGGCCACACCCCGCGCACCACGACCTCGCCGCCGTCTGACACCAACGCACACGCCGACACGAACGCCGCGCCGCGCCGCGAGTCCGGCACGTCCTGAAGCTGTCCCAACAGCAGCGCGGTGTTGGCCGAATCCTCGCCGTGCCGCCCCGACCACCGCGCCGACAACACGCCCGGCATCCCGTTCAGCGCATCCACTTCCAGCCCGGAATCGTCAGCCACAGAAGCCAACCCGGTAGCCCGAAACGCGTCGCGCGCCTTCGCCAACGCGTTCTCCTCGAACGTCGCACCCGTCTCCGGCGCCTCGTCGAACGGCGCGACGTCGTCCAACGACAACAGCGTCAACGCGACCCCGGCACCATCGAGCACCCGGCGCAATTCGGCCAGCTTCTTGCGGTTGCGGCTGGCCACCAACAGCTCGGTCAGCTTCCGAACGCCTTCTTCGAAGGTTCCCCCGACTCGGGCAGCACCCCGGGATACGGCAACTCCAACGCCTCGCGCTGGATCGCGAACAACTCCTCGCAGGCGGCCATCGCCGCATCCAGCATCTTGTCCAGTGTCGAGCGCGGGAACGTCGCACCCTCACCCGTGCCCTGGATCTCGACCAGCGTGCCGGTGTCGGTCGCGACGACGTTCATGTCCACTTCGGCGCGCGAGTCCTCCGAATACGGCAGGTCGACCCGGATGCGGCCGTCGACGACACCGACGCTCACCGCCGCGATCGCACATGACAGCGGCCGCGGGTCCGACAGCCGACCGGCCGCCGACAGGTACGTCACCGCATCGGCGAGCGCTACATACGCGCCAGTGATCGCCGCCGTGCGGGTACCGCCGTCGGCCTGCAGCACGTCGCAGTCGATCGCAATTGTGTTCTCCCCCAACGCCGCTAGGTCGATGCACGCACGCAGCGACCGGCCCACAAGGCGGCTGATCTCCTGCGTGCGCCCGCCGACGCGGCCCTTGACCGACTCGCGATCCGACCGCTCATGGGTGGCCGCGGGAAGCATCGCATACTCGGCCGTCAACCAGCCCTGGCCCGAACCCTTACGCCACCGCGGCACACCCTCATTGACGCTCGCGGTGCACATGACCCTGGTTTCGCCGAACTCCACCAACACCGATCCGGCGGGATGCGACGTGAAGCCACGCGTTATTCGGACCGGGCGAAGCTCGTCGTCGAGCCGGCCGTCTTCTCGTCTGGACACGCGCCAACCCTAACCGGTGGGTCTGACCGCTCTCAGGAACGTGTGATGTCGAAGGCCTCGTTGCACACCACTGCGTGCACGGGACCGTCGAACTCCGCCTTCGCCTCGCTGATGACGTCCTCGCGTGACGTCCACGGCGGAATGTGGGTCAACAGCAGCTCGCCGACGCCCGCCTGCGCGGCTGCGCGTCCCGCCTCGGTACCGGACAGATGCAACTTGGGCGGCCGCGACGGCGAATGCGTCCACGACGCCTCGCACAAGAACACGTCGGCGTCGCGGGCCAGATCGATCAACGCATCGCAATAGCCGGTGTCGCCGCTGTACACCAGCGTCGCGCCCGACGGATCGGAGATCCGCAGACCGTAGGACTCGGTCGGATGACACACGAGTTTCGGTACCACCGAAAGCGAACCGATCTGCACCGCTTCGTTGTCCGCCCAATGCCGGATGTCGAAGATGTCGGAGAAGTCGTCGATCTCCCCACCCTCGGGCGACGACGCTGCGCCCAACCGCGCCCACGTGTTCGCCGGGCCGTACATCAAACCGCGCTCGTCAGCCGGCGTCGGGTGGTAGCGCCGCCACACGAACAGGCCGGGCAGATCGAGACAGTGATCGGCGTGCAGGTGCGAGAGCAGCACATGAACCGAGTTGGGGTCGGCATGACGCTGCAGCGCGCCGAGTACTCCACCCCCGAAATCGAGGACCAACGGAGGGGTGTCAGGGGCCGTCAACAGATAGCCCGAAGCTGGCGAATCAGGCCCGACGACACTGCCGGAGCAACCGAGTACGGTGATTCGCACGCTCACTAGCTTGCCATGCCCGCTATCCGTGTGACGAAAACATCGCCCGTTTACGCGACGGAAATCATCTTTGAGCCGCAACGTGACGCTGAACAGGCCGAACACCATCCAGCGTCGGGCCCAGGAAACGGGCCGCAAGTGTGGTGAACGCCTCAGGATCCCCGGTCGACTCGAACACCCTCCGCGCCTGCGGAGCGTCGTGGGGACGCAACAAATCAAGCTCGGTGAGCACCCTCAGCAAGTCCTTGGCGGTCTCCTCGGCGCTGGACACCAACGTCACGTGGTTGCCCATCGCCAGCTGGATCAGCCCCGAGAGCATCGGGTAGTGGGTGCAGCCGAGCACCAGCGTGTCGACCTCGGCACGCTGCAGCGGTTCCAAATAGCCCTCCGCGAGTCCAAGCACCTGGCGGCCGCTCGTCACGCCGCGCTCGACGAAGTCGACGAACCGCGGGCAGGCCACGCCGATCACCTCGGTGTCGCGCGCGGCTGCGAACGCATCCTGATAGGCACCCGACGCGATGGTCGCCGCGGTGCCGATCACGCCGATCCGGCCGTTGCGCGTCGCAGCCACGGCCCGTCGCACCGCGGGCAGGACCACCTCGATGACGGGCACGGGTGCATATCGCTCGCGCGCGTCGCGCAGCATCGCCGACGACGCGGTGTTGCATGCGATCACTAGCGCCTTGACGCCGCGCGCGACGAGGTCGTCGCCGATTGCCAAAGCGTGCGCACGGATCTCGGGAACGGTCAGCGGGCCGTACGGACCATTCGCGGTGTCGCCGACGTAGACGATGTCCTCGTCTGGCAGCTGGTCGATGATCGCCCGCGCGACGGTCAGGCCACCGACGCCGGAATCGAAAATCCCGACGGGCGCCAATGCAGAATTCACGACGTCAGATATGGGTTCGTCGCTTTGCGTTTACGTGCTTCGCGCGCCTTGCGTTCGGGCCCGGACAGCAGGTACGCGGCGAGCACGCCCGCGATCGCACCGCACAGGTGCCCCTGCCACGAGACCCCGGGCGTGCCGGGCAGCACGCCGAGCAGGACGCCGCCGTAGACGAACAACACGATGACGCCGACCACGATCTCCCACACCTTGCGGGTGAAGAACCCGAACACGATCAGGAACGCCAGCCAGCCAAAGATGAGGCCCGACGCGCCGATGTGGTTGGTCTCGCAGCGCACGCCGACGTAGGGGCAGTGCGCACCCACGTTGCCGATCAGCCAGGTGCCCAACCCGCCGAGGATCCAGATGATCGCGGTGGCGAAGATGAACCGCGACAACCCCGCCAACGTCATCAGGAAGCCGAGGATCAGTGCCGGAATGGTGTTTGCGATCAGGTGATCCCAGTTCGAATGCAGCAGCGGCCCGAAGATGATGCCCCACAGCCCGTCGGTCTCCAGGGGCCGGATGCCGTTGTCGTCGAGGCGGTGATTGGACAACGAGTCGAACAGCTCGATGACCCACAGCAGCGCGACGAACGTGAGGATCGTGACCCCGCCGACGATCCACGCCGGCCGCTTCTTCGGCTCCGCCGGCGTCGCCTGATATCCGGGACCTGTCAAGCCCATAGCTGCCCTTCCAATGCGTCTTCCGCATCATCCAGGCTACCGGCGTAGGCACCGGTTGACAGATACTTCCAACCGGCGTCGGCGACGACGAACGCGATGTCCGCACGCTCACCCGCCTTGACCGCCTTCGCCGCCATGCCCAGGGCCGCATGTAACACCGCGCCGGTGGAGATCCCGGCGAAGATACCTTCGACCTGCACCAGCTCGCGCGTGCGTTTGATCGCATCGTAGGAACCGACGGAGTAGCGGGTGGTCAGCACGTCGGGGTCATAGAGCTCGGGGATGAAGCCCTCGTCGATGTTGCGCAGCGCGTAAACACCTTCGCCGTAACGGGGTTCGGCCGCGACGATCTGCACGCCGGGCGCATTCTCACGCAGATACCGCCCAGTTCCCATCAATGTTCCTGTGGTGCCGAGACCCGCAACGAAATGGGTGATTTCGGGCAGGTCGGCCAAGAGTTCAGGTCCCGTGCCCTCGTAATGCGACAAGGTGTTGGACTCGTTGCCGTACTGGTAGAGCATCACCCACGAAGGGTTTTCGGCCGCAAGCTCTTTCGCGTGCGCCACCGCGGTGTTCGATCCGCCCTCGGCCGGCGAGTAGATGATCTTCGCGCCGTAGAGCTCGAGCAGTTGTCGGCGTTCGATCGACGTGTTCTCCGGCATCACGCAGATCATCTGATAGCCCTTGAGCAGCGCAGCCATTGCCAACGAGATTCCGGTGTTGCCGCTCGTCGGCTCGAGGATCGTCGCACCGGGCTGCAGGAGGCCACGGCGCTCGGCGTCCTCGATCATGCGCAGCGCAGGCCGGTCCTTGATGGACCCGGTCGGATTGCGGTCTTCGAGCTTGGCCCAGAGCCGCACGTGCGGTTCGTCGTCCCAGCGGGGCGAAAGCCGGTGCAGCGCAACCAAAGGCGTGTTGCCCAGCGCCTCAAGCAGCGAATCGTAACGCGTCAACCTAACCGCCTGCGACGGCCGGCAGGATCGTCACCGAGTCGCCGTCGGAGATCTCGGTGTCCAGCCCGCCGGAGAACCGCACGTCCTCGTCGTTGACGTAGATGTTCACAAAGCGGTGCAACTTGCCGTTGTCGACCAACCGCTCGGAGATGCCCGAGTAATTCGCCTCCAGGTCGCTGATGACGGCCTGAAGCGTGGCGCCGGTCGCGGAGACCCGCTTCTCACCGCCGGTGTGGGTGCGCAGGATGGTCGGGATCGACACAGTGACGGACATGAATAGGCCTTTCTAATACTGCTCAACGATTTTGACGGGTTCCTCGGTCACGGCGCCGTCGAGGATGCGATAGCTGCGCAGCTCTAGCTCGTCGGGATCGCGGGTGGACACCAACACGTAATGGGCATCGGGTTCGGACGCATATGAAATGTCGGTCCGGCTTGGGTAGGCCTCGGTCGCGGTATGCGAGTGATAGATGACGACAGGCACTTCGTCGGCCTCATCCATCTCGCGCCACACCTTGAGCTGCTCGCCTGAGTCGAACCGGTAGAAGGTCGGCGACCGTTCGGCGTTGAGCATCGCGATGAACCGCTCGGGGCGATCAGAACCCTCGGGGCCCGCGATCACCCCGCACGCCTCATCCGGATGGTCGGCCCGAGCATGCGCCACCATGGCGTCGACCAGGTCGGCTCGGATCACCAACACAGCTGCTTCTCCCTCATTCGAACGCTCCCGGCAACATGTCCCGGTACGACGGTATTCCGGCGACCGACTCAGCGGCCAATACGCCGACCAGCACCGCACGGGCCAGGCAGTCCGCCGCAGCCGCGCCGACGTCGGTGATCAGTGGTGTCTCCGGCGACATCGACGCGGGCGTCGTGGGGTCCGGCGGCACCTCGATGGCACCTGTGGCCAGCGCGAACACCGTATCGCCATCCAGCGGAGTGTGGCACGGGCGGATGGTGCGGGACAGACCGCTGTGCGCGGCGACGGCGACCCGGCGGCAGCCCGCCGGGCTCAGCGCGGCGTCGGTGGCCACCACCGCGATCGTGGTGTTGAGCGGGCTGAACTCGGCGCGACGCGCGGCATAAGCGGCGATCTGGTCGGGTGGCGGAGGTACGAGACCGAACTCCTCGATCTGGTATGCCAGCCACGGCAGCCCGGTGTCCGTGTCGAC
>DASRJA010000363.1:0-3449 GCA_035649695.1 Mycobacterium sp.
AGAAGTCCCGCACGACGTCGCGGTACTTGCCGTTCCACTCCGACCACAGCGGCGGGAAATTGCCGACCTGGTACCCGCCTTCGCCGACGTCCCACGGTTCGGCGATCAGCTTGACCTGGCTGACCGTCGGATCCTGTTGCACGAGTTCGAAAAACGCAGACAGCCGGTCGACGTCGTAGAACTCGCGCGCCAGGGTGGCTGCGAGGTCGAAGCGGAAGCCGTCGACGTGCATCTCGGTCACCCAGTACCGCAGCGAATCCATGATCAGCTGCAGCGAATGCGGATGGCCGACATTGAGGCTGTTACCCGTGCCGGTGTAGTCCAGGTAGTACCGCTTGTCGTCATCGACCAGACGGTAGTAGGCGCCGTTGTCGATACCGCGCATCGACAACGTCGGTCCCAGGTGGTTGCCCTCGGCGGTGTGGTTGTAAACCACGTCGAGAATCACCTCGATATCGGCCTCGTGCAGCGTCCGCACCATGGCCTTGAACTCCTGGACCTGCCCGCCCGGGTTCGGGCTGGAGCTGTACTTCGCGTCCGGCGCCAAAAATCCGATCGTGTTGTAGCCCCAGTAGTTCGTCAGCCCCTTCTCGACGAGCGTCGAGTCGTTGACGAAGTGATGCACCGGCATCAACTCGATCGCGTTGACGCCCAACGACTTCAAGTGCTCGATGATGACTGGATGCGCGACTGCGGCATATGTGCCGCGAATGTTCTCCGGAATGTCCGGATGGGTCTGGGTAAGGCCCTTGACGTGCGCCTCGTAGATCACGGTGTCGGCGTATTCGTGCTGGGGCGGTCGATCCACCCCCCAGTCGAAGTACGGGCTGATGACCACGCACTTGGGCATGCTGGCCGCCGAGTCGTCGTCGTTGCGGCTGTCGGGATCGCCGAAGTTGTATCCGAACAGCGACTGGTTCCACTCGAAGGTGCCGTCGATCGCCTTCGCGTACGGGTCGATCAGCAACTTGTTCGGGTTGCAGCGCTGTCCCGCGGCAGGATCGTATGGGCCGTACACCCGGTAGCCGTAGCGCTGGCCGGGCTCGATGTTCGGGATGAACCCGTGCCAGACGAAACCGTCGACTTCCGGCAGCGTGACGCGCGTCTCGGTGCCGTTGTCGAACAGGCACAATTCGACGCGGTCGGCGGCCTCGCTGAACACCGCGAAATTGGTTCCCGAACCGTCGTAGGTGGCGCCCAGCGGATACGCCTTGCCCGGCCAGATTTCCGGCACCGCGCCATTACTCACTACGGCGACGATACGGTGTCCGTCGATGCCCGCTTACCGCACCTTGTTGTTCGACGTCGATTGCGGCGTGGCCTCAATCACACTCAACCGGCCACAGCAACGCAACGCGATCGGCGACGGGATGCGCGACGAGCTGGCCGACGCCTTCCGGACGTGCGATCGCGACGACTCGGTGCGGGTGATCGTGCTGACCGGCACCCCGCCCGCGTTCTGTGCCGGCGCGGACCTCGCCGGCGGTGAGCAGACCTTCGCCGAACCCGGACCGAGTTTCAGTGCGGCCGGCTTCGCGGTGCCCGCATGGTCGCTGTCCAAGCCGGTGATCGCGGCCGTCAACGGACACGCCATCGGCCTCGGCCTGACGCTGGCGCTGCAATGCGACATCCGGTTCTTCGCCGCCGACGCCCGGTACGGCGTGGTGCAGGTCCGCCGCGGCGTCGTCGGTGATGCCTACTCGCATTGGGTGCTGCCGCGGCTGGTCGGGATCGCCAATGCGGCCGAAATCCTGTTGACTGGAGCAACTTTCGACGGCCATCGCGCAGTGCAGCTGGGTTTGGGCAGCCGGGTGCTCGACGCCGCCGATGTGCTGCCTGCCGCGCTGGAGCTGGCCCACGACATCGCGCAGAACACCGCGCCGATGTCGGTGGCGGCCAGCAAGCGGTTGCTGTGGGATTCGTTCGACCTCGATCGCGAGGCCGTCGGCGCCCGCGAGACCGAGATCCACCGCCACCTCATGCGTCACGACGACGCCAAAGAAGGCGTGCGCGCGCACGTGGAAGGCCGCCCGCCCCGGTGGACGGGCCCGCCGCGCGACCCGACCGACTAGGCGATCTCGACGCCGGCGGCGCGCATGTCCTCGACTGCCTTGTCGGTTGACTCCTGTGCCACGCCGGCGGTCAGGTCGAGCAGGACCCGTGCAGCGAAACCGGCGTTGACGGCGTCGGTGGCGGTCGCCAGCACGCAATAGTCGGTGGCCAATCCGGCGATGTCGATCTCCTCCACGCCGCGCTGCCGCAACCAGTCGGGCAGCGGCGTGCCGGTGTCGTCGACGGATTCGAACGCGCTGTAGGCGGCTGAGTAGTGGCCCTTCATGAACACCGCCTCGATGGCGCTGTCGTCGAACTCCGGGTGAAAGTCGACGCCTGGGGTGCCGACCTCACAATGCCGTGGCCAGGACACCCGGTAATCGGGGTGCTCAGAGAAATGTTCGCCGGGCTCGATGTGGTAGTCCTTGGTGGCGACCACGTGGGCGTAGTCGCGGTGGGCGGCGACGTACTCGTTGATTTCGCGGACCACCGCTGTGCCACCGGCAATCCCTAGGGAACCGCCCTCGCAGAAATCGTTCTGGACGTCGACGATGATCAGTGCGCGCATGCCTCAACGTTAGCCGCCGAACAACAGATAGAGCCCGGTGAACGTGTAGCCGACCATCACCAGCATCATCGCCAGCTGCCCGGTCAGCTGATGGCCGGCGGGCAGCAACCGCAATGCCCGGTCGTGGGCCGCGATCACCGCCGCGATGTGACCGGCCACCACACAACTCACCTTGATGCTGGCCAGCAGCGACGGGTGCATGGACAGCACGTAGTGCACGTCGGTGCCAAGGCTGAACAGCTGGATGACCGTTTGCTGCCCACGTTCGACGAGATACGTCAGATAGTGCGCGAACACGTAGCCGATGACGATCGGGATCAGCGAATGCGCCATCAGCCCGGGCAGTTCGCGGCGACGCTGCGCATCGACGCCGCCCGCCGTCCGCGCAGCGAGCCAGAAGGTGCCCGCGACCACCCCGGCGAACACAACCAGCCCCGCGGTGCGAAGCAATGTCGCCGTCGCGACCGAGTCCGTGTGATCGTCGACGAAGCCGCGCCACTGCGGCGTCGCCGAAAAGCTGTCGAACGCCGTCGATCCCAGCAGCACCGCCAGCACCGCCAGCGTGCCGGCCCGCACCGGCAGTGACGGCAGGTGGTCGAACGGGTTGCCGATCGCGATGCGACCGTCGCGGTTGCGGCGCAGCACCGAAAGCCGAGACGCCACCACGCTGTACACCTCGAACGGATCGGCGCGGGCACACCACCGCGCGCCGCAGCACAGTGCGCCGGCCAACGTCACGACGAGGTACACGAGCAGCCAAACCTTGATCGCGCCAAGCGATCCCGGATCTGGGCTGGCGAGCTCGAGCCAGACGAACGCGAACAGCCCC
>DASRJA010000364.1:0-2522 GCA_035649695.1 Mycobacterium sp.
CGGCGGCTACACGCAGGCCGACGTCACGGAGGCACGGTATGTCCTCTACGTAGCCGACCCTGCCGCGGACCCGGCTGAAACCGACATCGATTTGGCGGTTCGCCTGTCATCTGAAGTTGCCGACGTCGTCCGCCAGCTGGCCGAGCGGGATTACCGCCACCCGGCCACGCTCTGGATCGTCACCCGCGGTGTCCGCGAGGCGGATTCCGAAGCGGCATTGCGCCAGAGTTGCTTGTGGGGATTGGCCGGGGTTATCGGTGCCGAGCAGCCTCAGCTTTGGGGCGGCCTGATTGACATCGCGGTCGGTGACGATATCGCCGATTGCGCAGCGGCGTTGTCTGCGGTGCTACCGACGCCAGCCAAGTCCGTGTTATCGCTGCGCGACGGCGAATTCTTTGAAACGGCATTGGCGCCGATCTCCGGCGAACCCGTGCGAGAGCCGGTGCGGTGCCGTCCCGATGCCGCGTACCTGATCACCGGCGGCATGGGCGCACTCGGGCTATTGATGGCGGGCTGGCTCGCCGACCGCGGTGCGCGTCGACTAATACTGGCGGGCCGCACACCGCTGCCTCCGAGGCGCGAGTGGGACGGTGACATTACCGACACGGATGTGCACGACAAGATCGATGCGATCAGGGCACTCGAGATGCGTGGCGTCTCTGTCGATACCGTGGCCCTCGACATTGGGTCGCGCGAGGCGGTGCAAGCTCTGCTCGCCCGACGAGACAGCGATGGGGCGCCGCCGATACGCGGTGTCATACACGCCGCGGGAGTGACCGAAGGCCAACTACTTACTGAGGTCTCGGACAGCCGGCTTCACCGCACCATGTGGCCGAAAATAGCTGGGGCTCAGTCGTTGCACGAGGCTTTCCCGCCGGCCAGCCTCGACTTCTTCTTCCTGACAGCCTCGGCCGGTACGGTATTTGGTATTCCGGGGCAGGGCGCGTATGCGGCCGCAAATTCATACCTCGATTGCCTGGCCCGAGCGCGTCACCGACAAGGGTGCAACACCGTCAGCCTGGACTGGGTGGCCTGGCAGGGACTCGGGTTCGGGTCCGACGCGCAAATAGTCATCCAAGAGCTTGAGCGCGTGGGGTCCCGGCCGGTCACCCCGTACGAAGCCTTCACCGCGTGGGAGCACGTGACGTGTTACGACGTCGCCCAAGCTGTCATGGCCCCGATGCCATCCGCTGAGGAGACTGCGATCGGCATCTCCAATGCCCACCGGCCGTCGGCCCCGGTGCGGGCCTGGTCGCAGATGACCTCCGAGGATCTGCGCGCTGAACTCCAAAACGGGCTCCGGACGATCCTCGCAACCGAACTTCGAATCCCCATAGACGAGGTCGAGTTGGACCGCCCCTTCGCGGAGATGGGGCTGAACTCGGTGATGGCGATGTCGATTCGGCGAGAGGTAGAGCAGCTAGTCGGGATCGAACTGTCGGCGACGATGCTCTGGAACCACCCGACAATCGCGTCCTTCTCGGGTTATCTCGCCGAACAGCTTGTGCCACAGGAAAGCTCGGACGGCGACAGTGAAATCGACGGTTCGACGGACAGCGTGTTGGACTCGCTGTTCGACAGCGTCGAGTCGGAGAGCAGGATCTGATGCCGGCGGAAAGGATGTTCTGATGTCACCATTTGAGTCTTCTATCCCAGCCATGCTCGCTGATCGCGCGCAGAAGCAGCCGGATGACATCGCCTACACCTTCATTGACTACGAAGTAGACCTTGCTGGGTACGCCGAAAGCTTGACCTGGGCTGAAGTCCACCACAGGGCAAGGGTCGTCGCCCAGAAGCTTGCAACGTGCGGGTCGCCCGGCGACCGGGCGGTGATACTGGCCCCGCAGAGCCTGGAGTACATCATCGCGTTCCTGGGCGCGATACAAGCCGGTTTCGTGGCTGTGCCACTGTCGGTGCCGCAGTTCGGCCAACACGACGAACGAGTGTCAGGGGCGCTCGGCGACTCCACGCCCGCCGCGATACTTACGACATCTGCCGTGGTCGACGACGTCAGGAAATACGCCCAAGCGCAGCCCAGGCAACGGGCTCCCCGAGTGGTCGAAATCGACGCCCTGGACTTCGACTCGCCGATTTCCGATGCAGCTCTCGTCCCGATCTCAAAGCCGGCATATCTGCAGTACACCTCTGGCTCGACGCGTCAGCCGGCCGGCGTCATGGTGACGCACCAGAACATCCTGACGAACATTGAACAACTGCAGCCCGACTACTTCGAGCGGAGCGGAGGTATTTCACCGCAGGATATGACGATCGTGTCGTGGCTTCCGTTGTACCACGACATGGGACTCCTTGTCGGGTTGTTCCTGGGAATGGCGTTTGGACACCCGGCGGTGTTGATGAGCCCCGTCGCGTTCATGCAGAAGCCGGCCAGGTGGATGCAGCAGCTGGCGATGAACAGCAGCACGTTCACGGCCGCGCCGAACTTCGCCTACGACTTGGCGGTGCGCCGGACATCGGATGACGATCTGGCCGGCATGGATCTGGGCGGCGTGCAGGTCATGATC
>DASRJA010000365.1:0-2429 GCA_035649695.1 Mycobacterium sp.
TCCTGTTTGCCGACTGTCGCTCCGCTGCCGACGTGCAGGAGTGCGTGCGCATCGTGCGCGCGGAAACCCCGGAGGACAAAGGAACCTACGGCGTGGCCACCCGTCGGTTCACCTACATGGGGTATGGCGGCACGAAGGAGTACGTCCAGGCCCTGCGCGACATCGTCGTGGCCATCATGATCGAGAAGCCGGGGACGGTCGACACCCTCGAGGACGTCCTGGCCGTCAAAGGGGTCGACATGGTGCAGTGGGGCGGCTCCGACTACTCGATGGGCATGGGACGGCCTGGCGAGCGCTACTCGCCCGAGCTACGCGTGGTGGAGCGCCGCGTGTTCGAAACGGCCATCAGGATGGGTGTGCCGCCCCGTGCCGAGATCGCCACCGCGGATCAGGCGAAGTACTTCCTCGACATGGGCGTCCGGCATTTCTCCGTCGGCACCGACATCACCATCCTGCACCAGTGGTGGAAGTCCCAGGGTGAGGACATGCGCAAGGCGCTCGGCCACTGAACCCACGACATCCTGGTGAAGGTTCGCCATAACATGGCGCGTGACATGAGTCTCGCTGCCGCCCAGACCGAGCCGTCGGGCCACAGCCGTATCCCGGTGCTCGATGTCGGCGCGTATCTCGCCGGCGTGGCGGGGTCAGCGGCGCCGCTGGCGCGTGCCATCGCCCGCACCTGTGAAGACACCGGGTTTCTCGTCGTCGCCAATCACGGCGTGCCGCAGCATCTGGTCGACGACACCTTCGCCGTCGCCCAGCAATTCTTCGCGCGTCCCGAACCGGACAAGCTCGCGCTCAAGGTCGGCAGGTACAACATCGGCTACCTGCCGTTCGGCGGGCAGGTCGTGCGCCATTCGCCGGTCAACAAGAACACCAAGCCGAATTTCAGCGAGAGCTTCTACATCAGCCGCGACCGCGCCCCCGACCACCCCGACATCGTCAACAACAAGCCGCTGGTCGGGCTGAACCGCTGGCCCGAGGACATGCCCGAGCTGCGCGCCGCGGCGACCGCGTATTACCGGGCGATGGAGGCGATGACGACACGGCTGGTTCCGCTATTCGCGCTGGCACTCGACCTGCCCGCCGACTATTTCGCCGCGGCCTTCGCCGAGCCGAGCTGCACGATTCGCCTGATCCACTACCCGCCGCACCCGTCGCCTGAGGACAACGAGTTCGGCTTCGCACCGCATACCGACAACAACTTCATCACGTTTCTGGCGCAGTCGAAGCTCCCGGGCCTGGAAGTGCGCACCGCTGAGGGCGACTGGATCAGGCCGCCGGCGGTGCCGGACACGTTCGTCGTCAATACCGGCGCGATGCTGGCGCGCTACTCGAACGATCGCTTCCGGGCGACGCCTCACCGCGTCATCAATCGCAACGATCGCTCGCGCTACGCCTGCCCGTTCTTCCTCGGGCCGAACCACGATGTGGTCGTCGAACCGGTCCCAAGCTGCGTCGGCCCCGACAACCCGCCCAAATACGAGCCGACCACCTACGGCGCCTTCACTCAGCACTTGCTGACGCTCAACTTCACCCACCGCCAGGCTGGCGGCAGTGGCGAGTATGCGGGGTAAGCTGAACGACGCTCAGGCGGGCGCGGGCAGCGCGGTGCTTCGCTGGCGTCGCAGGAGCTGCGCGGACGTCTAGAGGCCGCGAGACTCGAAGACCTTCTTGGCGATGACCGCGCCCTGCACGCCGGTGGGCCAGCCGCTGTAGAACGTCGCGTGCGTGATCACCTCGACCAGCTCTTCCTTGGTGACGCCGTTGTCCAGCGCACGGTTGACGTGGCCGGGCAGCTGCTCGTGCCGGTAGAGCGCGGTCAGCATGGCGACGGTGATCAAACTGCGGTCACGCTTGGAGAGGCCCGAGCGCTCCCAGATGTCGCCGAACAACCAGTTGTCAGTGGCCTCGCGGAGCTTGGGGAAATCAGCGGCCCAGCTGGGTGTGGGTCGGGGTACGGGCTGATTGGGCATCGAGTGCTCCTCCGTGTCGTGTTTGCAAGTGTCCCGTCGGGCGATTGTACGCGCGCTCCCTCAGCTCCTGGGCTGGCCCAGTGACGCCGGATTGATCGGCGTCGGCATTGCCTGCACCGCGGGAAGGACTTTCTCCGCGAACAGCCGCAGGCTCTTCTCTGCCTTCGCGCGTGGCATCCCGCCATAGAAAAAGTGGATGACCACCATCTCCAGGCTGATGGCGTGCTGCAGCGCCCTGATCTTCTCGATGATCTCGACGGGCGTCCCGATCGGCTGGGTGGCACGGCGCGCCGCGAGGCCCGCGTCGGCCACACCGACGTCGGCGGTCTGGCGCTTGAGATACTCCTCGTAGCCGGGAATGCCGGCGTAGCCCGGGTTGTTCCACTCGAGGTAGTGATGCTGAGCGGCGAGAAGCTGGCTGTGGAAGTACTCCCAGCCTTCCTCGGCCTCGGA
>DASRJA010000366.1:0-8537 GCA_035649695.1 Mycobacterium sp.
TGCGTGGCGGTCGGCCCGATCGCCGACGAGCTGGTCGCCAAGATCGCCGAACGCACCAACACCATCAAGACCGGCGACGGCCGCGGCGACGCCGACATGGGTCCGCTGGTCACCAAGGTGCACCGCGACAAGGTGGCCTCCTACATCGACGCCGGCGAAGCCGACGGCGCCAAGATCGTCGTCGACGGCCGCGGAGTGACCGCCGACGGCGGAGCCGACGGGTTCTGGTTGGGCCCGACGCTGATCGACCATGTGACCCCCGAGATGAGCGTCTACACCGACGAAATCTTCGGACCCGTGCTCTCGGTGCTGCGCGTCCAGACCTACGACGACGCCCTGGATCTGGTGAATTCGAACCCATACGGCAACGGCACCGCGATCTTCACCAACGACGGCGGCGCCGCCCGCCGCTTCCAAAACGAGGTCGAAGTCGGCATGGTCGGCATCAACGTCCCCATCCCGGTGCCGATGGCCTACTACAGCTTCGGCGGCTGGAAAGCCTCACTGTTCGGCGATACACATGCCCACGGCACCGACGGGGTCCAGTTCTTCACCCGCGGCAAAGCCATCACCAGCCGCTGGCTCGACCCCAGCCACGGCGGCATCGAACTCGGCTTCCCCCAAAACAAATAGATCAAGACAGGATTAGACATACGTGACAACTACCGATATCGCACAAGAGGTTTCGACGGATCTGGGCGCAAAGGCCGCCCGTCATCTGTGGGGTCACTTCGCGAAGCACGGTGAAGGCATCACGCCGCCGATCATCACCCGCGGCGAAGGCGTGACGATCTGGGACGACAAGGGCAAGAGCTATATCGATGGCCTGTCAGGCCTTTTCGTCGTTCAGGTCGGCCACGGCCGCAAGGAACTCGCCGAGGCCGCAGCCAAACAGGCCGAGACGCTGGCGTTCTTCCCGCTGTGGTCCTACGCCACACCGCCCGCGATCGAACTGTCCGAGCGCGTCGCGGGCTATGCACCAGGTGATCTGAACCGGGTGTTCTTCACCACCGGCGGCGGCGAGGCCGTCGAGTCGGCGTGGAAGCTGGCCAAAAACTACTTCAAGCTGACCGGCAAACCCGGTAAGCACAAGGTGGTTTCGCGCGCGATCGCCTATCACGGCACCCCGCAGGGTGCGCTGGCGATCACCGGCCTGCCGGCCTTCAAACAACAATTCGAGCCACTGACACCGGGTGGCTTCCGCGCACCCAACACCAATTTCTACCGCGCACCCGAGCCTTATGCCTACGACATCAAGGCATTCGGGCAGTACTGCGCTAACCGGATCGCCGAGGCCATCGAGTTCGAGGGCCCCGACACCGTCGCGGCCGTCTTCCTCGAGCCGGTGCAGAACGCCGGCGGGTCCATTCCGCCGCCACCCGGATACTTCGAGCGCGTCCGCGAGATTTGCGACGAGTACGACGTGCTGCTGGTCTCCGACGAAGTGATCTGCGCCTACGGCCGCATCGGCTCGATGTTCGCCTGTGACGACTTCGGCTATGTGCCCGACATCATCACCTGCGCAAAGGGTCTCACATCCGGCTACTCGCCGATCGGTGCGATGGTCGCGAGCGACCGGCTCTTCGAGCCGTTCAACGACGGCAAGACGACCTTCGCCCACGGCTACACCTTCGGCGGGCATCCGGTGTCGTCGGCGGTGGCGTTGGCCAACCTCGACATCTTCGAGCGCGAAGGCCTCAACGACCACGTCAAGGAAACCGCACCCGCGTTCCGCGCCACGCTGGAGAAGCTCGTGAGCCTGCCGATCGTCGGCGACGTCCGCGGCGAAGGCTTCTTCTACGGCATCGAACTCGTCAAGGACCAGGCCACCAAGGAAACCTTCACCAACGACGAGTGCACTCGCCTACTCCCCCAGCTCACCACCGCACTCCTCGAGGCCGGGCTGTATTGCCGTGCCGACAACCGCGGCGACCCAGTCGTCCAAGTGGCGCCGCCACTGATCAGCGGGCAGAAGGAATTCGACGCCATCTACGAAATCCTGCACGGCGTACTCGACGAAGCGGGTCGCCGACTCTAGATCAATTCCGCGAAACTGTATTCCAGCAGCGAAAGTTCGAGTAAGCACCTGCTGGAATACAGTTTCGGCGAAAATGGCCCCTGCACTAGCGTCGCGACGCAGCAGCCTGCTGAGGTGCGGGGTCCAAGACGCGCGCAGCGCTTGATCGCTCAGGAAACACCATGTTGCACTCACCTCGTCCAGCCAGTCCTCGAACGCCCGCCGCGCCAGCAGTGCCGCCGTACGCGGTCCCCGCGCACCGAGGCTGACCCTCCCGTCGAGCACCTGCTCGGCGTACGTCAGCAGTTCAGCCCGGTCGGTCATGACCCCAGCTTCGCCAGGTCGCCGACCGCCAGCCGTGTCGACTTCACCGCGTCGCGATAGTCCGTCACACCGCTGTGTGCACCTTTGGCGGCGGCGGACGATCACGCCGGCAAGCCGCGGCACCGGCAAGCTGGAGCATCCGAACCTCGTCGCAGTGCACAACGTGTTCGACGTTGACGACCGCTCAACGTTTCGGTCAATTAACCGTGACCGGCTCCCTGGGCGTTAGTAGTCTCGTGGTATCGCGTTGGAAGAAACCCACCCGATCGATCACGTACGCGATTGCTCGTGTCAAGAGGGCGAACAGTGACAGATACACCGAGCGAAACGCAGACCATAACGCCCGTTATTGGGGCCCGGCCGGGCGAGCGGCGGGGGTCGTCGGGCGAGGAAGTCCGATCGCACTACGACCTGTCGAACGAGTTCTTCCGGCTGTGGCAAGACCCCACCCAGACCTACAGCTGCGCATACTTCGAGCGCGACGACATGACGCTGCAGGAGGCGCAGATCGCCAAAATCGACCTCGCGCTGGGAAAGCTCGGCCTCCAGCCCGGAATGACATTGCTCGATATCGGCTGCGGCTGGGGCTCCACGCTGATGCGAGCGATCGAGAAATACGACGTCAACGTGATCGGCCTGACGCTTTCTCACAACCAGAAAAGGCACATCGAACCACTGTTTGCCGAGTCGGACAGCCCGCGCAGCAAAGAAGTTCGGCTGCAGCCGTGGGAGGAGTACGACGAGGCGGTCGACCGAATCGTGTCGATCGGCGCATTCGAGCACTTCGGCTTCGAGAAGTACGACGACTACTTCAAAAAGACCTTCAACTTGATGCCCGACGACGGCGTGATGCTGCTGCACACCATCGTAGTACCGAGCGCCGAAGAGGTGGCGGAACGCCAGCTGCGGACGACGATGTCGCTGATGCGCTTCATCCGATTCATCCTCACCGAAATCTTCCCCGGCGGTCGACTCCCGCAGGTCGCGCAAATCGAAGAGCATGCCACCAAGGCCGGCTTCAACGTGACGCGGGTCCAGGCGCTGCGCCCGCACTACGTCCGCACCCTGAGCACGTGGGCGGCAAATTTGGAGGCCCACAAGGACGAGGCGATCGCGATCACCTCCGAAGAGGTCTACGAGCGGTACATGAAGTATTTGACCGGCTGCGCTGCCCTGTTCCGCGATGGCTACACCGACGTGTGCCAATTCACCTGCGAGAAGGCCTACTCAGCCAGGTGAGGTGAATTCGTTATTCGACCAAAGGGAAACGAGAACGTAGCGATCGCAATCCGATCCACCCGGGGGAGGTCAATCGCATATGACTGACTACAGAGTGAGCTCGACAAAGATGCGGCCACACTTCGAGGAGAGTCAAGCCCATTACGACATGTCCGATGATTTCTTCGGGCTGTTTCAGGATCCGTCGCGAACCTACAGTTGCGCGTTCTTCGAACGCGAGGACATGACACTCGAAGAGGCGCAGATGGCCAAGATCGACCTTGCGCTTGGCAAGCTGGGTTTGCAGCCGGGGATGACGCTGCTTGACATCGGTTGCGGCTGGGGTTCGGTGATGAAGCGCGCGATGGAGCAGTACGACGTCAACGTCGTCGGCCTGACTCTGAGCAAGAATCAGTGCGCCTTCTGCGAGCAGCTTCTGGACCAGGTCGATACCGACCGCTCCCGCCAGGTGGTCTTGCGTGGCTGGGAGGAGTTCGACGAGCCCGTCGACCGCATCGTCAGCATCGAGGCGTTCGAGGCGTTCGGAAAACCGCGGTATGCGGCATTCTTCGAGACGGCCTACCGTATTCAACCCGGCGATGGCCGGATGGTACTGGAGACCATATTTACCCATCCGCCGAGCTATTGGCCCACAAAGGGTATCGCGATCACCATGAGTGACCTGAGATTTATGCGGTTCATTGCCCAAGAGATATTTCCGGGCGGCCAAGTGCCATCCGAGGAAGACGTCGTCGAATTCTCGCGCGGCGCTGGGTTTTCGCTGGAAGAAACTCGGCTCTTGAACCCGCACTATGTCCGGACGCTAGATACCTGGGCGGCGAACTTGGAAGCCGGCCGCGACGACGCGATCGCCTCGACATCAAATGAAACCTACGAGCGCTACATGCGTTACCTCACGGGATGCGCTGACTTCTTCCGGCGCGGCATCACCGAGGTGGGACAGTTCACCCTGGCGAAGGGATAAGGCGCGGGTCGGGCAGACGGCCCACCATGTGCTCCGCCACCACCACGAGGTACGCCCGCGCCGGGATGGATCGTTCATCAGCCCGTACAGTAACGCTGGGCTCTACGCCGCGAAACAACGCCACTGGGTTCCACGCGCGAATCATCTTGCGTACCTTAGCATTAGCCCCTTTGTGACCGTTTTGTTCGAGCCCGCCCACCGCCGAGCGTGCAGCAAAACGGGTATTCCCCTGCCGCCCCAGGGTGGCGATGGTCGGCAAGTTCGCAACGACAACACGTTGAGCAGCAACGCCTTTAGCGGCAGAACAACGCCGCCGGTCAACAAGAACTCATCGACAGCGGGATCGGTGGCCTGTGACAGCGCCGAGGCCAAGGAACAACCAACGGGCTCGGCCTGTTCGGCCGCTCACTCGTCGGCTTGGATCGCGAGGATGCTGTCGAAGCGTTCGGCACCACCTGGACGAATCGAAGTTCACGGCCGACCAGATCCGGTTCATCAACCTGATCATCAACGAACTCGCCTTGGGGACGCACTTGCCCGACGCCGCCACCCCATGTGTGCGGTTATCACGAGCCAAAGGTCCACCGGCCACCTGGGGAGTCCACCCGAGGCTCTCCCAAGCGCCTGCGCAAATCGTGAAACGATCTGGCCGCTGGCGGTCAGCAACATGACGGGAAGTGCCCACTCCGACATTGCGAAGACCGACACGCACTCGCTCCCCACCGCGTCGAGAACCGCGACGAGCCCGTCGGTCCAGGCCTGCATCGCGGGACGGTCATGGATCAGCACCGGTAGGAGCTCCCGGTGCCGAGCAGGTCGGTCAAGATCAGCCGGCCGAACAATGCCAGGCGCAGAAGTGACTTCCCTGGCACGAGCGCATTCGTCGTCGCCGCGGCCAGCAGTGCGCTCGGCACCCATTTCACCGGCACCGTGCCAGCCGCCGCCAGATCGCAGCTGCCGCCCAACCGGGTCGGTGTGCTCGGCGGCCACTTGTACACCATCGGCCCCCGGAACGTCGGCGATGACGTCTGAAATTCGGCCGTCAGCTGGCACCGGCTCGGGCCGAGCCGCCATAAGCTTTTCCCAGACGGTGTGACAACCGTCACACGAAGGGAGAGTCCTGAAATGTACAGCAAGGACGACGTCAGCTACTTCATCGTCGACGCCCATATTGCTCTGTGGGACGGCCGGCCGGAGAACCAGCGCAACATTCATGGCAAGCAGTTCATCGACTGCTTCTACGACTACCACCGCAACCTGTCGCCGGAATCAGAGGTGTGGTCCTACGAGGAGTACCTCTACTACGGCGCTGAGCGGCTGATGAACGACCTGTTCCGGGACGGCTACATCGACTATGCGATCTTCCAGCCGGTGAATCTCGGCGAGTTCTACCATCGCGGGTTCAGCCAGACCGAGGAGTCGTTCGCCCTGGCAACGGCCAATCCCGACAAGCTGACCTACAACCACTATTTCGACTCACGCAACGGCGAGGCAGGCTTGGACCAGCTGCGCGCCGACGCCGAGCGATTCAATCTGCGGGGCGTGAAGCTCTACACCGCTGAATGGCACGGGGATTCGCGCGGCTGGAAGCTCGACGACCCGTGGGCATACCGGTACTTCGAAGTCTGCCAAGAGCTCGGTATCCGCAACATCCACGTGCACAAAGGCCCGACGATCAGGCCGCTCGACCGCGATTCCTTCGATGTTGCCGACATCGATCATGTCGCCACGGACTTCACCGACCTGAACTTCATCGTCGAGCATTGCGGCCTGCCCCGCCTTGACGACTTCTGCTGGATCGCAACGCAAGAGCCCAACGTGCATGCCGGCCTTGCGGTTGCGATGCCGTTCATCCACACCCGGCCGAAATACTTCGCGCAAATCATCGGTGAGCTTCTTTACTGGATCGGCGAGGACCGCATCCAATTCGCATCCGACTACGCAATCTGGACGCCGCGCTGGCTGGTTGAGGCCTTCGTCGACTTCCAGATTCCCGAGGAGCTAGGGGACTACCCGGCGATCACCACCGAGCAGAAGAAGAAGATTCTGGGCCTGAACGCGGCCAAGATGTACGACATCCCGGTGCCGCCGGAGCTGCAGCTGCCCGCGGCGGCAGAACCCGCCGTCGGTCCGCGGGGCGCCGACAAAACCGCCGAGTCTGCCGACCACCTGGTCGGGGCCTGACGTGAATCGGCATGATCAGGCCTATGCGGCCCTGGGCACCGTGGTCGATCCTGAGCTCGACGAACCGATCACCGAACTGGGGTTCGTCCGCTCGCTGGTGATCACCGGCGATGACGTCGAGGTTCACCTGCGGTTGCCCACATCCTTTTGTGCGCCAAACTTTGCATACCTCATGGCGTCTGATGCCAAAGACGTTCTGGTGAAACTGGATTGGACAGAGCACGTGGTGGTTGAACTCGATGACCACCACGATTCGGACGTCATCAATACCGGCCTGGCCGCTGACGCCGGTTATCGGGGAACCTTTGGCCAGGAGGCCGAAGACAGTCTGGACGAGCTGCGGGTGACCTTCCGGCGCAAGGCGCATACCGCAGCGATGGAGCGCTGCCTAACGGAGTTGCTCCGGGTCGACCCCCAACGCGATGTGGCATCGCTGGGGCGGGTGCAGCTGCGCGAGCTGCCGGACAACCAGACCACGGCGGCGTTGCTGCGTCGCCGGGCCGCGCTCGGATTATCCGTTGCGCCAACCGAACTCGTGATGGTGGACCACGAGGGCCACGGCTACGCCTCCGACGATGTTTCCCTTGCGCTGCGCCGCGCCCGATCCACGCGGATCTCCATTGACGGCAACGCCCACTTCTGCCGCGGACTGCTGCGCACCCGCTATCCCGAGGCTGACCATGCCCAGACGCCGGCTTTCGTACCTCTGTCCGCACTCACCGTGACGCATTGAACCAGGATCCGAAAGGAACACTACCGATGAGCACCATGCGAGCCGTACAAGTAACCGGCTACCACCAGAACATGCAGCTGGCCGAGGTACCGATCCCGACACCGACTGGGCCGTTCGATGTGGTGGTAAAGATCGGCGGTGCGGGTGTATGCCGAACCGATCTTCACATCCTCGAGGGCCAGTGGGCCGAGAAGTCTCAGGTGCAGTTGCCGTACACAATCGGGCACGAGAATGCCGGCTGGGTTCATGCAATCGGGTCCGCGGTGACCAACGTCCGCGAGGGGGACAAGGTCATCGTCCACCCGTTGATCACCTGCGGGCTGTGCCGGGCCTGCCGCTCCGGCGACGACGTGCATTGTGAGGCCAGTTCGTTTCCTGGCATCGACACCAACGGCGGGTACGCCGACTACCTGAAGACATCGGCCCGCAGCGTCGTGAAAATCGATGAAGCCCTGGAACCAGCGGATGTCGCCGCGCTTGCCGATGCCGGCCTCACCGCCTACCACGCGGCAGCCAAGGCCGCGCGGCGTCTCACGCCCCGTGACCGCTGCGTCATCATCGGTGCCGGTGGACTTGGCCACATAGGCATTCAGGTGCTGAAGGCGCTGAGTCCCGCCGAGCTCATCGTCGTCGACCGCAACCCGGAGGCCGTCAAGCTCGCGGTGTCCATTGGTGCCCACCACGGAGTCGTTGCCGACGGCACCCAAGTTGAACACGTTCTTGAGCTCACCGGTGGCAACGGTGCGGAGGCTGTCATCGACTTCGTCGGCGAGGGCGGCTCCACCGGCGAAGGGGTGCGGATGCTTCACAGGGCCGGCGACTATCACGTCGTGGGCTATGGCGAAAACATCAACGTCCCCACGATCGACATCATCTCCACCGAGATCAACTTCATCGGCAATCTTGTCGGCTCGTACAACGACCTTTGCGACCTGATGGCGCTGGCCGCCCGCGGCGCCGTCACGCTGCACACCGCGAAATACCGACTCGACGACTTCCAATCAGCGATCGACGACCTCGACGCCGGGAACGTACGCGGCCGCGCCATCCTCACCCCATAGAGCGGCAACAAGATG
>DASRJA010000367.1:0-5857 GCA_035649695.1 Mycobacterium sp.
CTCAGCGATGAGTTCCCCAAGACAAAAGGCCAACGATTCCGCCCGCGGAGAATGCGAGAGATCCAATGCTCTTCCCGATCATGATCTTCCTGATGGTGCTGTCCCCGCTGTACATCCCGATCGCGGTCACGGTGGTTCACGAGTTCGGCAATTGGCGCGGCAATCGTGTCGCTCGTCCGGTCGGCTCGCTTCGCCAGTTCCGCGCGCAGCCGGTGGCCGCGTAATACGCATACACTCACGAACGTGACGCCAACCGGCGTCACGTTCGTCGCGTTCACGACCCTGAGGGCACCGGGATCGCTGGGCACGACATCGGCAGCGGCGTCCGTGGTGGTCACGGTTCAGGACACGCCGTCTGCGCCGAGGTGCTGACGCGGACATCAACGGTGGTGTAGACGCGAATTGCAAAGCGGTACTTGAGCTTCACAAGACGGCCAAGAGTCGTGGACCGTCGAAAGACTTAACCCTGGACCACGACCCGAGGCCGATGAGGTTAAACCATGGATGGGGCGGTTAGTTTGCGCTCCGCATCGGCTTATCGGACGAGGATCCCGGCCATAAGCTGAAGCGATGGAGTTGCGGGAGCTGACCGCCTTCGTCGCCGTCGCCGAGGAGGGTGGCATGTCGGCGGCGTCGCGTCGGCTTCACATCAGCCAGCCCGCGTTGTCGCAAACGGTCAGCTCCCTTGAGCGCCAGCTCGGCGTGAAGCTGCTGGAACGCAGTAGCACCGGCGTGCGACCAACCGAAGCCGGCGCCGCGCTGTTGAGCGAGGCGCGTGCCATTCTGGCCAGACATGACCAGGCCTTGCGGCGGATGTCCGAGTTCACCACCGAAGGCGGCGGCGTGCTGCGCCTCGGGGTGCCCATCGAGCTGCCCGCTGATCTGCTCGAGCGCACCCTTGCCAAATTTTCCGCGAATATTTCGGGCACCCGGGTGATACCGCGCCATTTGTCCACGGCCGCACAGCTTTCCGCGTTACGAAGCGGTGAACTCGACGTGGGGCTGGTGAGGGAGCGACCCGCCGCCGAGGACTTCGACGCGATGCTGGTGCTGCGCGAGAACCTCGGGGTGCTGCTGGCCTCCGAGGTCGCCGCTGGACTGGTTGGCCCCGACGGTGTTCAGCTCGAGGCGCTGTGCGGCCTGCAGTGGCTTGGTTTCCCGCGCTCCAACAGCCCTGCTTGGCACGACGAGTTGACCGCCATTCTGCGCACGCACGGCATCGACCTCGGCCCTCCGCCGCCCGAGGACCAGTTGCTCATCGCCGCAGTCAAGCTGGCGGCTGTCAGCGCGGGTCGCTCGTTCGCATTGGCGCCGGAGAATTGGCCGCACCCCATCCCGGAGTCCGTGACGTGGAGCGCACTGATCGGCCACCCGCTAGTGCGACGCACATGGGCCGTGTGGCCGGCCAACTCGCGTCGCCGCGACATCGGCCAGCTGGTCACCGCCTTCGAGGCACCGGCGTAATTACGGCGCTATCGCGAGCTGACCGCCGTTGGCCTGCAGGATCGCCCCGTTTACGTAGCTGGCCGCGGGGGAGGCCAAAAACGTGACAGCATTGGCGATTTCGTCAGCGGCTGCTGCCCGGCCGAGCGTAGTGAGCTGACCCAGACCATCGGTGAGACCGGGTGTGACGGCGGTCCCAGGAGTTTCCGTTGGACCGGCCTGCACGGCGTTGACTCGTACCCCGGAGCGGCCGAATTCGTCGGCCCAGACACGGGTCAACAGTTCGATGCCGGCCTTGGTAGCGCCATAGATTCCGCCCTGCCGTGCCGGCACTCCGGCGGCGATGGTGCTCAGGTTCACAACGACGCCCTTGCCCCGCTCGGCCATGGCCGGCACCAGCTTCTGCACCAGTATGTACGGCGCGCGCAGGTTGATGTTGACATGCTCGTCGAAGAACGCATCGTCGGTCTCGGCCGTGGCGCCGAACTTGTATACGCCGGCATTGTTGATCAGGATGTCGACCGGGCCGGACTCGGCGGCCAGGTGCCGCACGTCGTCGGCATCGCTGAGGTCGGCTGCGACGAAACGCGCTTTCCCTCCGGCCTTTTCGATTTCTTGCACCGTTTCGGCGCCGCGCTCGGCGCTACGGCCATGGACCACAACCTCGGCACCGAGGGTGGCCAGCTGTAGCGCAATCGCGCGGCCGATGCCCGCGGTTGCTCCCGTTACAAGTGCGGTCGACCCTTCCAACGTGCCAGCCATGAGAATCTCCTCGCAGAAATCGTCGAACGTTGACTCCCAGCTAAGCACGCAAACGCATGGCATCGATTCCAGTTCGCACGGCGTTCTGCTTATGGCGGCGATTGGTGGCAGCGATAGGCGTGCGGGATTGGCCACATCCTGTGAGATGTTCTCCGGTTCGACAGCGCACGAGGCGCTGCGGGAGGCAGGAGGACAATCGTGACCAATTCCGTTCGGATTGGTGTTCAGCTGTGGCCGGGTGGCACCCCCGACTACCGAACGTGGCGAGAGGCCGTGATCAAGGCCGAGGAGCTAGGCGCCGACGCGATCTTCGGTTACGACCATTTCCACAAACCGTTCACCGTGCCGTCCGAAGACGGCCTTCCCGAGCTGCTGCCTGAACAGCCCGATGTCAACAACTTCGAGGGCTGGACGGCGCTCGCGTCGTGGGCCGAGATCACCCATCGAGCCGAGATCGGTCTGCTGGTCACCGGCATCGGTTATCGCAACCCGGATCTGCTGGCCGATATGGCCCGCACGGTCGATCACATCAGCGGTGGGCGAGTAATCCTGGGACTGGGCTCCGGCTGGTACGAAAAGGATTACACCGTCTACGGATACGACTACGGCACCGTTAGGTCTCGGATGGACTTGTTCGAGGAGCGCCTTGCCCGCGTCGAGCGACGGCTCACCCAGTTGGTTCCACCGCCAGTGCGCAATATTCCGATCCTGGTCGGCGGTATGGGGGTGAAGAGGACGCTGCCAATCGTCGCCAAGTACGCGGACATCTGGCACACCTTCGCCAGCCCGGGCGAATATCGACGCAAGAACGCGTTGCTGAAAGATCTCGTTGCGCAGGCCGGGCGCGATGAGAAGCAAATTGAGCGGGCTGTCCATTGGACCGGACGCGAAAACGCCGATGCGTTCCTTCAGGAGGGCGTCACCCTCTTCACCACCGAGATCCACCCCACGGCCGACGGGTACGACTTCTCGGAACTGAAGGACATGATCGACTGGCGCGACCAAGTCCATTAACAGTTAGTGAAGCGCGCCGCTCCTGTCACCTGGCTCCCGCATCGCGGGCGCCGACTTAGAGCGACGCGGCGACTGGTTGCTTTTGCTTGGCCGGTGTGTCCGATCAGCTCTACCCCGTCAGTCGCATTCACCTCATCTCGCCCGCGCTGACCATCGCCGGACACCCTGCGGGAACTGCCGCGGATATCGGGGACGACCATTCTGCGTCAAAGTGATGGGTCAGTCACGGACAGCGACCCGTGGTCACAGTGAATGGCTTCTTGCATTGATTTGGGCTGTCGGAGGTTCTGGCGGATCCAAGACATCTATTGACCAAATCCAGTAGCGGCGTTGGGCTCGAAGCGCTGCGTTGTCTGTGTCCGCTCACCGATGAGTATTCGGAGGTCGACTGCCGACGCGAACATTCGCCGGGCGACACTTCGGTGTCTATTTGTTTTGGGGGAAGCCGAGATTGAGGCCGCCGTGGCTGGGGTCGAGCCAGCGGCTGGTTATTGCTTTGCCGCGGGTGAAGAAGTGCACGCCTTCGGTGCCGTGGGCGTGGCTGTCGCCGAACAGCGAGCTTTTCCATCCCCCGAAGCTGTAGTAGGCCATCGGCACGGGGATGGGCACGTTGATGCCGACCATGCCGACTTCGACTTCGTTTTGGAAGCGCCGCGCGGCGCCGCCATCGTTGGTGAAGATGGCAGTGCCGTTGCCGTAGGGGTTGGTGTTGATCAGCTCCAGCGCCTCGTCGTAGGTGTCTACACGCAGCACCGAGAGCACCGGGCCGAAGATCTCGTCGGTGTAGACGCTCATTGCCGGGGTGACGTGATCGAGGAGGGTGGGCCCGAGCCAGAACCCGTCCGGCCCGCCGTCGGGCGTCACGGTGCGCCCGTCGACGACGACGGTGGCGCCGGCGGCCGCGCCGGCATCGACATATGCGGCCACCTTGTCGCGGTGTGCGCGGGTCACCAACGGGCCCATGTCGGCGTCGCCGGTGCCGTCGCCGGTCTTGATCGTGGCGGCACGTTCGGCGATCTTGGCAACCAGCTCGTCGGCGATCGGGCCGACCGCCACGCAGGCCGAGATGGCCATGCAGCGCTCGCCGGCCGACCCGAACCCGGCGTTGACCATGGCGTCGGCGGCCAGGTCCAGATCGGCGTCGGGCAGGATCACCGCGTGATTTTTCGCCCCGCCCAACGCTTGGACGCGTTTGTCGTGCGCGGTGCCGGTTTCATAGACATAGCGGGCGATCGGCGTGGACCCGACAAACGACACCGCCTTGATGGCGGGGTTGGTCAGCAGTTCGTCGACGGCGGTCTTATCGCCCTGCAGCACATTGAAAACCCCGGGCGGCAGGCCGGCCTCGGCCCACAGCTCGGCGATCCACAGCGACGCCGAGGGATCCTTCTCCGAGGGTTTGAGCACCACGGTGTTGCCCCCGGCGATGGCGATCGGGAAAAACCACATCGGCACCATCGCCGGGAAATTAAACGGCGAAATGATGCCGACCGGGCCCAGCGGCTGGCGCACCGAATACACATCCACCTTGGTGGAGGCGTTCTCGGTGAAGCCACCCTTCAACAAGTGCGGCACCCCGCAGGCGAACTCGACGACCTCCTGGCCCCGGGACACCTCACCGAGCGCATCGGAGACCACCTTGCCGTGCTCGGCGGTGATGATCTTGGCCAACTCCGGCTTACGGGCATTCAGTAGCTCGCGGAACTTGAACAGGATCGTGCTGCGCTTGGCCAGCGAGGTATCCCGCCACGCTGGAAACGCCGCGGCCGCCGCATCGATCACCGCGCGCGCATCCGCCACACTTGCCAGCGCCACCTCACCGGTCACCGCACCCCTCGCCGGATTGGTCACCGCCGCGGTAGCACCGCTGGTGCCTGGGTAGGGCTTGTTGTTGATCCAATGCGTGATCGTGTTGGTCATCGTTGTTCCTAATTCCGATATTTGGTGACGAAGTCGGTCATGGCCTTCTGTTGATTGCGAGAGACCTCGACGAAGCTGGCGTACTTAGGTGCGCTTGCCGCCGCGCAGCTCGTGTGAGAGTGCTTCGAGTTCGTCGCCGCCTGCCATCTGCTGGGTCAAATGTTCCAGGTCGATCTCGTCGTAGGTGCAGTCGAGCTTCTGCTGACCGCGGTTGAGCAGCACGAAGTGATCGCCGACCATGTGCGCGTGATGGGGATTGTGCGTGATGAACACCACGCCGAAGCCGGCTTCCTTGGCCGCGGTGATGTACTTCAGCACCACCCCGGACTGCTTGACGCCCAGCGCGGCCGTGGGCTCGTCGAGAATCAGCACCCGCGCACCGAAGAACACCGCGCGCGCGATAGCGACGCATTGACGCTGACCACCCGATAGAGAGCCGATCGGCACGTCGACGTCGGGAAGGTCGATGCCCATCTTCGACAGCTCGGTCAGTGTGGTGGCCCGCATCGCGTTGGAATCCAACGGGAACGGGAAAGTCTTCTTACGGATCTCCTGGCCCAGGAAGAAGTTGCGCCATACCGGCATCAACGGCACGACAGCGAGGTTCTGATACACCGTCGCAATGCCCTTGGCCAATGCGTCTTTTGGCGAATTGAAGTGCGTGGCTTCGCCGTCGACCAGAAGTTCGCCGTCGGTCTGCGGGTGATATCCGGCGATG
>DASRJA010000368.1:0-5815 GCA_035649695.1 Mycobacterium sp.
CTGCCGTTCCTGCGGGCACAGCGCAGCGGCCACATCATCCAGGTGTCGTCGATCGGCGGCATCGTCGCGTTCCAGAACCTGGGCGCCTACCACGCGTCGAAGTGGGCGCTCGAGGGCTTCTCTCAGGCGCTGGCCCAAGAAGTCGCGCCGTTCGGCGTTCACGTGACGCTGATCGAGCCCGGCGGGTTCGGCACCGACTGGGCTGGGGCGTCGTCTAAGCGCTCTACCCCTCTGCCCGACTACAAAGAGGTGCACGAGGAGGCAGACCGACTGCGCGCCCAGCGCAGCGACCAGCCTGGTGATCCGCAGGCGTCGGCCCGCGCAGTGCTCAAGATCGTCGACGCGCCCGAGCCGCCGCTGCGCGTGTTCTTCGGGGAGCTGCCACTGGCGCTGGCCAAGGCCGACTACGAGAACCGGCTCAAGACATGGGAAGAGTGGCAGCCGGTCTCTGTTGAAGCGCAGGGCTAGGCGGCGCGAACAGACGCAAAAGTGCCCATTTTCCGACGATTTTGTGCAGGTTTGCAGCTGCTCGCCAGAAGAAATCAGGCGGCCTTGCGGCTGCGCTGGCCGATGACGTCCTCGTAGTGGCCGAGCAGCTCGTCGCAGATCGCAGGCCACGTGCGGCCGAGCACGCTGCGACGTGCGGCCACCGAATAGCGCTGGCGCTCAGCGAGCAGGTGGTCGACAGACTCGGCCAGCTTGGTGTCGAACTCATCGACGTCCAGTAGCAGCCCGGTTCGGTAGGGGGCGACCAAGTCGCGCGGCCCTCCCGCGTTCGGGGCGACGACCGGCAGACCCGACGCCATCGCCTCTTGCACGGCCTGGCAGAACGTCTCGTGCTCGCCGGGGTGGACGAAGACGTCCATGCTGGCGTATGCCGCGGCGAGCTCATCGCCGTACAGCGCACCGGTGAAAACGGCCGACGGCAGGACGGTTTCGAGCTTCGCTCGGTCGACGCCGTCGCCGACGACCACCACCTGAAGGTCGTCGCGGCCATTGAGCGCCGCCAGCCGCTCGACGTGCTTCTCCGGCGCCAGCCGGCCCACGAACCCGACGATCGGCTTGCCCTCCGGGGACCAGTTGTGCCGCAGCATTTCGTCGCGCGCCGACGGCGCGAAGCCGGTGATGTCGACGCCGCGCGCCCACTTGTGCACACGCGGAATGCGGTGCGCTGTCAGGTTTTCCATCGCTGCGGTCGACGGGGCCAGCGTGCGGTCGGCGCGGCTGTGCAAGTGCCGCGTCCACGCCCATGCGGCGCGGGCCGTAAAGCCGATGCCGTAGCTCTCCGCGAAACCCGCTACGTCGGTTTGGAATACGGCGACGGTCGGCACGCCGAGGAATCGCGCAGCATGCAGCCCGCCGTAGCCGAGCAATGCCGGTGACGCCAAATGCACGACGTCCGGGTCGAAACCGCGCAACACTTTGACCATCCGCGGCCGTGGCACACCGAGCGGCAGCGAGGTGATCTTGGGAAACATCCGCGACGGCACCCGATGCACGCGGATTCCGTCGTGAATCTTGTCGGCGGGCGGCTCGCCACGCGGGGTGTCCGGGGCGATGATGAGTGCCTCATGGCCGGTGCGGCGGAGATGCTCGATCACCCGAAGCACCGAGTTGGTGACGCCGTTGACATTCGGGAGGAAGGACTCTGCGACGATTGCAACGCGCACACCACGACTGTCCCATCAACGGCTGTCCCAAAGGTTGCAGCAGGGCATACGACACGCAAAGACCTCGTGCCGATGATCGGCCGGTCGGCAGATCGGTATTCGAGTATCGTGCGCACAAAGAAGGGCGGTTGACATGCGGATTTCGCGGGTCATGGCGATTATCGCGACAGCGCTGATGGTCGCGGCCGTCGGCTGCACCAAACAGGTCGCGGGCGCCGCGGAATCCGATCCCAACAAGCCGCCGCTATCGGTGAGCAAGGACGGTTACGGCATCGTCGCCGGCTTCGATAACGCGCCCGCGAAGATCGAGATCTACACCGAGCCGCAATGCAACCACTGTGCGGACCTGCAACACGATTTCGGCGACCAGCTCGCCTACTACATCGCCGTCGGGCAGCTCGAGGTCACTTACCGCCCAATGACGTTCCTCGATGACAAGAGCGGCGGCTATTCGGGACAGGTGAGCAATGCGCTGTTCCTCGCGGCCGAGAAGCCGGCAGCGACCGGCACACAGTTTCAACGGTTCGTCGAGCAGTTGTGGGCTCACCAGCGTCCGGGGGGTACGCCGCCGTCGAAAGATGAACTGCACGAATACGCGACGAAGGCCGGCATGTCCGACAGTGTCGCCAAGCGGATCAGCGATGGCGGATCAGCGGTGAACACCAAAGAGATGGATGACGCGAACTTCGAGTTCCTCTACGAGATCGACTCGATGGACTTAGGCACCCCAACGGCTTACGACCTCAACAAGGGCGAGAAGCTCGACATCTACGACAACGACTGGCTCAACAAGCTCATGCAGTCTTGAGGTCTGCGCGCCTCTCGATCAACGTGACACCCGTCAGCGCGGCGGCCGCGATCAGCCAACCCACCACCGCGATCGAGCCGGCCGGGATGATCGCCAGCGATGCGTTACGGTCTTGCACCCGAACCAGATCCGGGTTGTTCTTGTCGTACTCGACGTAGATCCGCATACCGGTGTCGAGCTCCGACGGATACAGCACGCCCAGTTCCGGGCGGTAGGTCACGCGATCGGGTGTGACGAACTCGATCGTCGAGCGCCGCGGGCCCGCACTGAGCACATTCGCTTCCGCCACACCCATATGGCGTTCGATCTGCCGGTCGTTGCGCCACGCCCCGAACACCAACAGCACCGACTGCAAGGTCACCAAGCAGGCGGCGATCACGATGCCGATGCGGATCCGCCGGAAGATCCGTTGCGACCGGGTTTCGTCCGGATCGCGCGCCAGACGCGGAATCAGCCAGCGCCACAACGTTTTCAGGCGCTTCATAGGGCAGCTTTGATCGATGCGTGCAGCGCCCGCAGCGACGACCGGTCGGCCTTCACCTCCAGCACCCGCATCCCCTCGAACGGTTCATCAAGGGCGTCGACGAGGCCGTCGGCCTCGATCTGCCTGCTTTCGACGTGGTAGGCCCGGCACAGCGCGCCGACGTCGACGTCGTGCGGCGTCCCGAAGATGCGCGACGACACGTCGGAGAACCGGGGGTCGCCCTGCTCGAGCAGTTCGAAGATGCCGCCGCCGTTGTCGTTTGACACCACGATCGTCAGGTTGCGCGGCGTCGGCTCCGTCGGCCCGATCAGCAGGCCCGAGCTGTCATGCACGAACGTCAAGTCACCGATCAACGCGATCGTGCGTCCGTCGTGTGCCAGCGCCGCCCCGATCGCCGTCGACACTGTGCCGTCGATGCCGGCCACGCCGCGGTTCGACCGCACCTTGATGTCGTGTGTGTTCAGCCCGACCAGCGCCGCGTCGCGCACCGGGTTCGACGCGCCCAGTACCAACTGATCCCCCGGCTTGATGGCGTCGGCCACCGCGGCCGCGACATGCAGCCCGGTTTTCAGCGGGTGCGCCTTGAGTTGCGTGCGAACGGCCTCGATCGCGTGTCGGTTCACGTCGTCGCAGCGCTTGAGCCAGTTGGGGCTGGGCTCGCCGGTGGTGACCGCACGCGTGCCCGTGGCCTGCGAATTCCCCGACACGTCGGGCCAGCGTGGCCCTGTCGTCAGTGCGTACACCGGCACCGACGGGTCGGCCAGCAGCGCCGACACCGGCCGGTGCAGCGTGGGGCGGCCGAGCATGATCACCTGCTTCGGGTGGACCAGCCGCAGTGCGAACGGGTGCAGCGGGTTTTCGGCGGGCGGCGCGGTCGGCTCGGCGACCGTCGGCAACATGGCCAGATTGGGGTGGACGCCAGCGCCGTGGCCGGCGACGACGACGGTATCCGGCGTGAGGTCGATGTCCAGCGGCTGGTCGAACGTGACGGGCGGCGTGTATGTCCACGGCCTGCCGTCCGGCCGGCCCACAGGCGCGTAGATGCCGGACTCGTCGGCGTCGGGCACCAGCGGCTCGCGCAGCGGAATGTCGAACTGCACCGGACCGGCGTTGGCGGTGCGAGATCCCGTGGCGGCCACCAGAACTCGGCAGGTCGCCGAGCGCCACTGCGCGTTGAGCGAGTCCATTCGCTCGGGGGCGTCCTCGGCCAGACCGAGGCTGATGTTGGCGCGCAGCTGGGTGCCGAAGTAGCCGAACTGTTCCATCGTCTGGTTGGCGCCGGTGCCCAGCAGTTCATAGGGCCGGTTGGCGCTCAGCACGATCAGCGGCACCCGCGCGTAGTTTGCCTCCACGACCGCGGGCCCGAGGTTGGCCACCGCAGTGCCAGACGTCATCGCCACACAGACTGGCGCCCGCTCGGCGATGGCGAGCCCGATCGCCAGATAACCCGCGGTGCGCTCGTCGATGCGGACGTGCAACCGGATGCGGCCTGCCCGGTCGGCGTCTTGCAGCGCAAAGGCTAGCGGCGCGTTACGCGACCCCGGGCACAGCACCACGTCGCGCACGCCGCCACGAATCAGTTCGTCGACGACCACGCGGGCCTGCGCAGTCGATGGGTTCACCACTACAGACTATCGGCGATGAATTTCAGGGCCGCGGCGTTGACGACCTGCGGCTTTTCAATGAAGCCGAGGTGCCCGGTGTGGGGAATCTCCAGGTAGCTTCCGTTCGGGATGGCGTCGGCGACCTCGCGACCCAGGTGCGCGGGCAGCACGACGTCGTCTTGAAAGCCAATGACCAGAACCGGTGCGGTAATACTTCGGTAAGCACTCAGCCGGTTGCCCTCCGGCGCGATGGTGAGCTGCGTCTTGATGCCGGCCGTCGGCTTGGTGGGCCACATGGTGAACATGTCGATCCAGTCGCGCACGGCGACGTCGTCGTTCAGCGTCATCGGCGAAAAGCTTTCCAGCAGGCGAACTTTCGCCTCGTACGACGGCGGCAGGTCGATGCCGGACTTGATGAGCTCGAGTTCGGCGCCGCGGAAGAAGTCGCGGGTGCGGTCGTGGCGGCCTCGGGTGGCCATCAGCACAGCCGACCTGACGAGCTCCGGCCTGGCCACCATCAGCTCCTGCGCGATGAACGCGCCCATGGACACCGCGACGATGTGTACCGGCGCGGCGTCGAGCTTCTCGATCAGCGCCGCCGTGTCAGCGACCATGGTGTCGGTCGTGAAGCCGTCGGCGGTCTCCGTCGCGCCGATGCCGCGGTTGTCGAAGGTGATGCAGCGATAGCCGGCCCGCAGAAACTCTGGGACCTGGTGCAGGTGCCAGGTACGCCCGGCGCCCCCGCGACCGGCGATGAACAGCACCGGGTCGCCTGTACCGCGGTCGTCGTAGGCCAGATTCACGCCGACGACGCTACTTGAGGCGATTTGTGCACGGAAATCCGCGCTCAGCGCGGGAAATCGTGCACAAATCACACTTTGACGCGAGTGCGGCCCTGCTTGCCGCCCCGCGCCCGCTGGATCGCGGCGTCCCACAGCAGCCGCACCGACTGACTCACCTGGTGCTGCTTGAAGGTCTCCTTGCTCAGCTGCGCCGTGGCCGACGCCTTGGTGGCAGCCGACGCCTTCGACACGTGACCCGAGTCGAACGGCGGCTGCGGGTCGTACTCGATGGCCAGCTGCACCGCCTTCGCCTTGGCCTCGCCGCAGATCTGGCCGAACAGCCACATCGCGAGGTCGATGCCGGCGGACACACCTGCGGCGGTCACGAACTTTCCCTCGTGCACGATCCGCTCGTCACCGACCGCCTCGACGCCGAACGGTTTCAGCATGGGCAGTACGAGCCAGTG
>DASRJA010000369.1:0-19829 GCA_035649695.1 Mycobacterium sp.
CGCCATGTGCTTGTCGAAGAACTCCGCGAAGCTCTGGGCGTTCTGGCCGTCGGCGACCGTGGCGTTGCGAGCTACTGCGGTCTTGATTCCACCGGGATGCACGCACGTCACCTTTACCGGATGCTTGGCGACCAACATCTCTTGGCGCAACGCCTCGGTGAATCCCCGCACCGCGAATTTCGCGGCGTTGTAGGCATTTTGGCCGGGCACAGCGATCAACCCGAACAAACTGGATATGTTGACGACGTGTCCGTCCCCGGACACGATGACGTGGGGGAGAAAGGCTTTGGAACCGTTCACGACTCCCCAGAAGTCGACGTCCATGATCCGTTCGATGTCTTTGAACTCGGACTTCTCGAGGTCGCCGTTGTAGGCGATGCCGGCGTTGTTGTAGACCTGGTGGACCTCACCGAAGTGGGTGACGACGGCGTCGGCGTAGGCCAGCACGGCCTCCCGCTCGGCGACGTTGAGCCGGTCGGATTTCACTGTCGCGCCGAGTGATTCGGCCTGGCGGACGGTTCCGGCGAGTCCTTCTGTGTCGATGTCCGAGAGCGCGAGCTTGGCGCCCTTCGTCGCGAGATTGACGGCTAGGGCTCTGCCGATGCCGGATCCGGCTCCGGTGATGACGGCGACTTTGCCTTCGAATCGGTTCATTTCACTGCAACTTTCACGTTGTTGGTGTGGACGTGGTTGTGGAGCTTCGCGCCGAGATCGGCGACGGCTTCACGCGCTTCGGCGAGCACGCTGACCTGAAGGTGAAAGACGTGCCAAAGGTTTTCGAAAACCCGATGATCGACGGTGGGGGTGCCCGCGACGGCCACGGCCCTGGCAATGTCGAGGGCATCGCAGCGGATCGGATCGTCACCGGCGGTCTGCATGACGATCGGCGGCAGGCCGGTCATATCTCCGTAGACCGGCGAAATGCCCGGCGACATCGGATCGGCGGTCCCCGCATACTGCGGAGCCCATTCGGCCGTCATCGTCGGCAGGATCAACGGATCCCGCAATTTCGGACGTAACTGGTCGATGTCGATCGCGAGGTTGGCCCAAGGGCAGATCAAGCCCAGCGCCGCCGGCGCGGCGATCCCGCGATCGCGCAGTGCCATGGCGAGTGCCAGCGTCAGTCCGCCGCCGGCCGAATCACCGGCAACGACCGTGCTTTTCGGGTCGAGGCCGTCTTCAAGTAGTCGCGAGTACACGGCGACCATCTCTTCGAGGGCGACCGGATATCGAGCTTCCGGTGCGCGTGAGTAGTCCGGGATGATCGCCGTCATGCCGGAAGCCGCGGCCAGGTGCGCGACCAGGCCGCGATAGCCCTTGGCGCTACCCAGCGCGTAGCCTCCGCCGTGCAGGTAGATCAGTGTTCCGTTCGTCCCACCTAGCGGGGGCTGTACCCGCTCCACGGCAACGTCCGCGATGGTGACTCGGTCGAAGGTCGTGCCTTTCGGGGGGCGGGCGGCACCCGTGAGCATGTTGACCATGGCGCGCTTGCCGTTGACCGAAACCCGGTGCGAGGCGAACAGTGGTCGCGAGGCTCGTAGGCCGGCCCGGATGACGCGCTTATTGATGTTCATGATGGCCTTTCACTAACAAGTTGATGGCGAAATGTGTTGGGGCGGCCTTGTTCAGACCGCGACCGCGTCGACGGTTGTCTTGTCGAACTGCAGCTGGTTGTCCTCGACCGGATCCTGGAGCAGCATCTTGGAGTCCTTGCCGTAGTGCATGAGCACCTTCCACGGGTACTTGGACCCCTGGCGCGGCAGCGTGTCCTTTGCGCGCTGCACGTATCCGGATTGCAGCTGATCGAGCATGCCGACGTCCATCGCGGAGTTATCGATATCGAGGGGAGTCGCCACCGTGTGACCGTTGTCGTCCATGTGCTTGAACAGGCGGCACAGGTAGAGGCCTGCGATATCGGACTTCAAGGTCCACGGCGCGTTGGTGTAGCCGAAAACCCAGGCCAGGTTGGGGATGTTCTCGACGAGCACACCCTTGTAGGTCATCTGGTCGTTGAGCTTGCGCGCCTCGCCGTCGACCGACAGCTCCATGCCACCCAGCATCTGGATGTCCAGGCCGGTCGCCGCGACGATGGTGTCTGCCTCCAGTTCGCGTCCGGACTTCAGCAGGATGCCTTTCTCGGTGAAGGTCTCGATGTGATCGGTGACGATCGACGCTTCACCGGAGGCAAGCACCTTGAAGAGGTCGCCGTTCGGCACCGCACACAACCGTTCGTCCCACGGCATGTACTTAGGGGTGAAGTGGCTCATGTCGACGGACGGGCCAACGTGCCTGCGGACCTGCCAGAGCAGGAATCGGCGCATCTGCGCGGGCCAGCGCTTGCATGCCAGGTAGAGGTAACGCTGGATGGCGATGTTGCGCTTGCGCGCAAACTTGTAGACCCACTTGTCCGGCAGGAATCGACCTAGGACTTGGGAGATCTTGTCGAGGGCGGGCACCGAGAAGATGTACGACGGTGAGCGTTGCAGCATGGTCACGTGCTCGGCATCGCCGGCCATCGTCGGGACCAGGGTGACAGCCGTTGCGCCACTTCCGATCACGACGACCTTCTTGCCGGTGTAGTCCAGATCCTCGGGCCAATGTTGGGGGTGGATGAACCGACCCTTGAATTGGTCCGCGCCGGGGAACGTTGGGAGGTAGCCGGCGTCGTAGTTGTAGTAGCCGGTGCAGCTGATGAGGAAGCCGGCGGTGTAGGTGCGCGTCTCGCCGGACGCCTCGTGCAGCGCTGTCACCGTCCAGCGACTGTCGGGGGTGGACCAGTCGGCTGTGACGATCTTGAGGCCGTAGTGGATCTTCTCGTCAATGCCGTACTCCGCCGCGGTGTCGGCGATGTACTGGCGGATCGACGCGCCGTCGGCGAGCACCTTCAGTTCCTGCCATGGCCGGAACTTGTATCCGAAGCTGTACATGTCGGAGTCCGAACGGATGCCGGGATAGCGGAACAGATCCCAAGTGCCGCCCAGGCGCTCGCGTCGCTCCAACACCGCGATGGTCTTGTTCGGGTGCTCGGCGCTCACCTGGCAGGCGGTGCCGATGCCGGACAGCCCGGCGCCGATGATCAGGATGTCGAAATGTTGAGCGTTCATGGCTTCCTCGCGCTTCTGGCCTGCTGCGTTGCAGGACGTTGTAGAACCAGAATCGTTGACGAGGCCATTGCAGGTCTTGACTGTTTCCGACATACTTTTGTCATTTCCCGACACGGGAGTTGATCGGATGGTCAGCCTGGTTCGCGCCACGAACCTGTGGGGATACGGCGACCTCGTTCGCGAGCTCGGTGCCGACCCGCAACCCTTCCTTTCGCGTTTCAACATCCAGCCCGGTGTCGAGTACGAGGAAGACGCGTTCATCCCGTTCGAGGCCGCCGCTCGCCTGCTGGAGGTCAGCGCGGACGAACTGAATTGCCCGGATTTCGGGCTTCGGCTTTCGCGCTGGCAGGGCATGGACATCCTCGGACCGATCGCCGTGATCGCGCGGAACGCTCATACCGTCCTCGACGGGCTGGAGTCGATCGCGAGTTATCTCTATATTCATTCCCCGGCGTTGAAACTCACCGTCGCGTCGCCCACCGCGGGCGCCGACGTCAGGTTCACCTTCGAGGTCGTCGAACCGGGTCTGTCCTACGTGCTCCAGGCATACGAACTGAGCTTGGCCAACGGCGCACGGATGATTCGCCTTATGGGCGGGCCGGAGGCACGGCCCCGGGCAATTTCGTTCATTCACGAACAACGGGGCTCGGATGCGGCGTACTCCGAAGCGTTGGGTTGTCGCGTGCGCTTCGGACAGAAGTGGTGCGGCTTCGACCTACCCGAGCATCTGGCAGGCAAGCGCATTGTGGGTGCGGATCCCGAGACCCGACGCATCGCCACCAAATACCTGGAGTCCAACTATCTGCCGAGCACCGCCACGCTGTCCGAACGTGTGGCCGAGCTGGCCCGACGACTCCTGCCAACGGGGCAATGCAGCGTTGAAGCCATCGGCGATCAACTGGCGCTGCATCCGCGGACACTGCAACGGAGCCTGGCCGCCGAAGGCGTGCGATGTCAGGATCTCATCGAGCGCGAGCGCCGCGACCAGGCCGCGAAATATCTCGCTGAACCGAGGTTGCATCTGAGTCAGATCGCGACTCTGCTGGGCTACACGGAACAGAGCACCTTCAACCGGTCGTGTCGCCGATGGTTTGGGAAGACCCCCCGGCAGTACCGAGCCGACCTGTCGGTATCGCCGTCGCGAGTCCACCGGTGACTTACGTGATTATTGCTCCCGTGCAACCGATCTCGAGATCTCAGTCGGCCGCAGCGGCCTGTACTTCTGCCGCAAGCTGCCGATGGCGTGTACTCCGGTGATGACCAGTGGGATGTGCACCGGGGGAGACAACGAGGAGCAATAGCGCGACGAGGGTGAGATTGGACGTGGTTCGCTCATATTTCTCCGCTAGAAGCGGGTCGGTTTGGAATTCGGTATGAAGTAGTCCGTGTTTCTTGGTTCTCAGCGGCGTTTCGACTTCGCCGACTTCAGCAGACTGACCTGCAGTTCCAGCTCGTTGACCAGAGCCTGTGCCAGAAGATCGACATCGGGGACCAGTTCGGGATCAGCCATGACACCGATGTGCAGTGTGTCGAGATAGCTGAATAGCGTGATGTTCAAAGCCATTCCGTCGACGATCGTCGAGACGGGATAGTTGGCGAGTACGCGTGCTCCGGCGCAATAGCGCGGTGTCCGAGGACCAGGGACATTCGAGATGATGACATTCGCCGCAGGGTTCAGCCTTCTCGAACTTGCGAGCCGCAGCACCGTCCGCATCGCCGGCCCGAACAGCACCGGCGGTACAAGGTCGTTGGCATGCTGCATGAGGTTGGGTGGTTCGGCCTGCTGCTGCTGCTTCGCCTGCTGTAACGAATCACGACATGCACGGATCCGGCCTGCGGGGTCGGCCTCGTCGGTGGGTAGCGGAACGACCATGGCAGAGACCTTGTTGCCGAAAGTGCTTCGTTCGGCCGGTGTTCGGACCGAGACAGGGACCATGGCGAGCAGGCGCTCGTCTGGCAATTCATCTTTGCCGTCTAGCCAGTTCCGAAGTGCTCCTGCACACAGGGAAACGACGATGTCGTTGACGGTTGCACCGTGAGCTTCCTTGAGTTGCAACACCTCTGGCAGAGGAAGGCTCACCATGACAAGGCTGCGATTCGGCGTGATGCGGGCGTTGAATGCGGTGCGCGGAGCGACTATCGCCGGTGATGCCGCAGATTCGGCGGGACTCCCCGGCGCGAATCGCCCTACCAAGCCCGCGATCTCGCCTATCCCGGGCAGCGATCGAATCGTCGCGACTTTGTCCAGGTGGGCTAGCGCTGGGCGCACCGCACCGACGGCGGCGAGCTGCTGGCGGGGCAGATCCGCCGAGCCTCGTACCAGCATCCCCAACTGATTCGGGACGGATTCAGTCTGCCGGCTGGTAGTAGGCGCTACTTCGCGGCCGTTGGGTGACTCATCGAGCAGGGCACCCAGTATCTCGCCGCCCGACACCCCATCGACGGCAGCGTGGTGCAACTTGATCAACAGGGCAACCCGGTCACCGGACAGGCCGTGGATCAGGTACGCCTCCCAGAGCGGCCGGGACCGGTTCGTCGGTTCGGCGGCCAGGCGGGCCACCTGCTCGGCGAGGACGGCATCGTCGCCGGGAGCCGCCAGCGCGAATTCCCGGACGTGGAAGTCGAGATCGACTGGGCCGTCGACCCATGACGGGTGCGCGACGCCCAACGGGACTTCCGCCAACTGCCACCGCAGCGGCGGGAGCAGGTGCAGGCGCTGTGCGAACAGTGTTTTGACGGCATGGCGTGTGAGACGTCGGCCGTTCGCCCGCTTTCGTTCGAGTATCACGAGGGCCGAAACGTTGGCGACGGTGCGCTCATCCTCGGTGGCGAGAAAGAATGCGTCGAGGCTGGTCAGGCGTCGCATGGCGGTTTCCTTAGTTGCTGTGTATGAACTGCCGGCGATGAACAGCCTTGGGGATCAAGGTCTTCGCCAAACTTCTGTTGACACAACTGTGCACGCCACGCTGCCCGGGGGTCTTGGCACAAGGCGACAGGTTTTTAGCATTTTGCGACTGTCACGGAACCGCCGAGACTGCGGGGAACCGCTACGCAGTCACCACCGTGGTTGAGGTCGTCACCTTTTTCGGACTGGAAATCCGTTGCGCTCTGCCAACGACCGCAACTGCTTCAGCGCGAACCGGCGGCCCCGACCAGCCGCCGGTATCAGCACGCCGGCCCAGATGCCCTCCGCGCCCGGCGTCTCACAAGCTTCCTGAGCGCACCGCCAGCGGCGTGGGCACTCGCGGCACAGCGCCTTGGCGCCCTCGTCCGCGACCGTCGTCCATCGGTCTGGATCCCGCGCACATACGAGTGTCCCGACCCCCGAATTCCGCACTCAGCTCGCCTTTCGTTTTCGCACTCGACAATATGACTGTATTGTAGGAGCGATACAGACGTATTGTCGACCGCGCCGAATGCAAGGGCCCTTCACCTGTGTGTATGAATGATGGTTGTGCTGCCGCAGACCGACGCCGTTAGCGCGGACGAGCGCTCGAGTATCGAGCGGATCCGTAGCGCGGCGTTGCGAAGCTTCGCCACATACGGCGCTTCGGCCACATCGCTGCGCACGGTCGCCGAAGCCGCAGGCGTGTCCGTCGGCCTCGTGCAGCACCATTTCACCAACAAGGCCGGACTGATCAAAGCCGTCGATGACCATGTCATGGCAGTGGTAGTTGAGCTCATCGCGCAGCCACTTCCGGCGCCACCGGCAGACTCGATCGCCGAAGTGGGCAGCAGAGTCACCCGGTTCATGTCCGGCTACCCAGACGTCGTCGACTACGTCGGCCGCGCACTCATCGACGGCAGCCCGCTGGGAACCACGATCTTCGACACCCTCGCTGCCTTCGGCATGGCGCGATGGAGCCAACGCAAAGAACGCGGTGAAGTGCGTCCCGATGTCGATCTGACCTGGGCCGCCCTCAACTCGCTCGTGCTAGCTCTGGGCGCGATGATTCTGCGCGGCCATATCGAACGCCATCTCCCTGAGCCCTTCACTACGCCCGCCCAGCTACAACGATGGCAAGACGCCGTCAATAAATTGCTGCGCGGAGGCGCGGTCTAGACACGCCCGTCAAACCCTCGCGCCGCCAACCCTTTTGCGATACGTCGAAGGTGTCTCTCCGCAGAACTGTGTGAACGCGCGCGTGAACGCGCTCAGGCTGTCGAAGCCGACCGCCGTCGAGGTTTCCTGCACCGACTGTCCGGGCGCGGCCAACAGTGCCATCGCTCGCAGCATTCGCGCATGCAAAAGGTACGTCCGCCACGGCAGCCCGAGCGTGTCCTGAAACAGCCGTCGCAATGTCCGCTCCGACACCGACACGGCGCGGCCGACCTCCGACGCGGTCACCGAATCCAAGTGCTCCTTCGTGTACGCCATCGCCGCCGCCACGATCGGGTTCTCCGACGTCGGCAGGCTCAGTGGCGCCTCGTGATCCAGCGCCTCGGACACCAGGTTGGCCAATGTGCGGAAGAACGTGTCGGAGACGGCGTCGCCGTCGGGCCGGTCGATCGGCCATCGCAGCGCGTAGATCATCATCTCTCGGATCAACGGCGACACTGCGAGGATGCGGGCGCGGTCGCCGCCATCGGCGACTAACTCGCGGTCGAACATCACCGCCACTGTGCGAACGTCCGAGTTCATCGTGGCCTGATGCTCCAGGCCCGCGGGAATCCACGCCGCCTGCTGCGGCGGCAGCAGGTAGTGCGCCGACGCCGTCTCCACCTCCACCACACCGCCGATCGCGTACTCGATCTGATGCACCTCATGCGAGTGCCAGCCCGTGATCAGCTCGTCGCCCTCGTAGAGGTAACTGCCGCCCAGCGCCCGCCCGCCACGCCGCAACTCGATGACCGGCCGACGATTGGCCGATTCGGCTAAAACTCTGTCCGAAAGCGCAGAGACGGTCACACCGCTAGACGGTACTACTTGGGATATGAAGACCGACGACCTGATTCTGATGAGCATCGACGACCACGTCGTAGAGCCTCCCGACATGTTCCTGAACCACGTGCCGGCCAAGTACAAGGACGAGGCGCCGATCGTGGTCACCGACGACAAGGGCGTCGACCAATGGATGTACCAGGGCCGGCCGCAGGGCGTCAGCGGACTCAACGCGGTGGTGTCGTGGCCGGCCGAGGAGTGGGGCCGCGACCCCGCCGGCTTCGCCGAGATGCGGCCGGGCGTGTACGACGTCCACGAGCGCGTGCGCGATATGAACCGCAACGGCATCCTCGCGTCGATGTGCTTCCCGACATTCACCGGCTTCTCGGCACGGCACCTCAACATGCACCGCGAGCACGTCACGCTCGTGATGGTGTCGGCGTACAACGACTGGCACATCGACGAGTGGGCGGGCTCGTACCCGGATCGCTTTATCCCGATCGCCGTGCTGCCGACGTGGAACCCCGAGGCGATGTGTGCCGAGATACGGCGAGTCGCCGCCAAGGGCTGCCGCGCGGTGACGATGCCGGAACTGCCTCACCTGGAAGGACTTCCGAGCTACCACGACGACGAGTACTGGGGCCCCGTGTTCCAGACTCTGTCGGAGGAGAACGTGGTGATGTGCCTGCACATCGGCACCGGGTTCGGGGCGATCAGCATGGCGCCCAACGCTCCGATCGACAATCTGATCATTCTGGCGACTCAGGTGTCGGCGATGTGTGCGCAGGATCTGTTGTGGGGTCCCGCGATGCGCAACTATCCCGATCTGAAGTTCGCGTTCTCCGAAGGCGGTATCGGCTGGATCCCGTTCTACCTGGATCGCAGCGACCGGCACTACACCAACCAGAAGTGGCTACGCCGCGACTTCGGTGACAAGCTGCCCAGCGACGTGTTCCGTGAGCACTCATTGGCCTGTTATGTCACCGACAAGACGTCGCTGAAGCTGCGCCACGAGATCGGCATCGACAACATCGCGTGGGAATGCGACTACCCGCACTCCGACTGCTTCTGGCCCGACGCGCCCGAGCAGGTGCTGGCTGAGCTCACCGCCGCGGGCGCCGACGACAGCGACATCAACAAGATCACGTGGGGGAACTCCTGCCGGTTTTTCAGCTGGGATCCATTCGCCCGCACTCCCAAGAACCAGGCGAACGTCGGTGCGCTCCGCGCCAAGGGGGCCGATGTCGACGTGTCGATCAGGCCGCGTAGGGAGTGGGCGCGGCTGTACGCGGAAAAACAGCTCGCCAAGGCCTAATGATCCGCATTTGCGGAAGAAATTATTCGATTAGACCGCATCTGCGGTTAAGATGCCGCGATGGGTTTGATCCGAGTCCGGGAAGCGGCCGAGCTGTTGGGCGTCAGCGACGACACCGTCCGGCGCTGGATCGACGACGGAAGCCTGCGGGCGAGCCACGACGAATCGGGCCGGAAGGTCATCCCCGGTGACGTGCTAGCCAAGTTCGCGCGTGCAAACCCTGCTGCGGCACCGAAGGATCCGCTCACCGTCGCCAGCTCCGCGCGCAACCGCTTCGCCGGACTGGTCACCAAAGTAGTGACGGACAAGGTCATGGCACAGGTTGAAATGCAGTGCGGGCCTTTCACCGTCGTTTCGTTGATGAGCACGGACGCGGTGCGTGAGCTCGGGCTCGAGCCGGGCAGCGTGGCCGTCGCCGTCGTCAAGGCCACCACCGTGATCGTCGAAACTCCCGGAGGGCAATCGTGAAACGTTGGCTGATCGCCGCGCTGTCCGTGCTTCTGATCGGTGGGTGCGGCTCGCCGGAAAAACCCGCAGCTGAAAATCAGAAGATCATGGTGTTTGCGGCCGCGTCGCTGAAGAAGACCTTCACCGACCTCGGGGAGCAGTTCAAGACCGAAAACCCTGGCGCCTCAGTGGAATTCTCGTTCGCGGGCTCATCCGATCTGGTTACCCAGCTGACCCAGGGTGCGCAGGCCGACGTGTTCGCATCGGCCGACACCACGAACATGGACAAAGCCACTCAGGCCGGGGTGCTCGCCGGCGACCCGGTGAACTTCGCGTCCAACACCCTCACTATCGCCGTCGCGCCCGGCAACCCGAAGAAGATCGCGTCGTTCAAAGACCTGACGCAGCAAGGCCTCAACGTGGTGGTGTGCGCACCACAGGTGCCGTGCGGATCGGCGACCCAGAAGGTCGAGCAGGCCACCGGCGTGACGCTCAATCCGGTCAGCGAAGAGTCGTCGGTGTCCGACGTCCTCAACAAAGTCACTACCGGCCAGGCCGACGCCGGACTGGTCTACGTCACCGACGCCAAAGGTGCGGGCGACAAGGTTGCCGCCGTGGCGTTCCCCGAAGCCGCCGGCGCCGTCAACACCTATCCGATCGCTGTGCTGAAGAGCTCCAAGAATTCGGAGTTGGCGCGCAAGTTCGTCGACCTCGTCACCGGGGAGTCGGGTCAAAAGGTCCTCGACGCAGCGGGTTTCGCCAAACCCTAGATCATGTCCTTGTCGGTTAGCCAGCGCATGATCGGCCAGCCGATGAACACGGGTAGCCAGCACGTGAGGATCCGGTAGAGCAGGACCGATGGCACGGCGATTGCGGTGGGAGCGCCGAACGCGGCGAGGCCGCCGATCAGAGCCGCCTCGACTGCGCCGACGCCGCCCGGGGTGGGGGCAGCCGAGGCGAGGGTTCCGCCGACCATTGTCACCACGGTGACTGTGACGAACGTGGTGTTGCCGCCGAAGGCCTCGATGCTGGCCCATAGCGTCAGCGCCATGCCGAGAGTCGTTGTCCCACAGCCCAGTACGATGATCGAGAGCCGTTTGGGTTCGCGGGCCAACTCGGCGAGGTCGCTGAGCACTTCCTTGAGCCGGGGCCGCACCGCCGTCGCCAACCACCGCCGCAGTTTGGGCACGAACAGAAAGGCCCCGATGAGTCCGAGCAACAGTCCGGCGATCAGGTAGAGGAGAGTGGGAGAGGGGACGAAATGGGAAAGGTCCGCCGTGGCTCCCGCAGCCGCACTGAAGAAGATCAGTAGCGCGACGTGGGTGATGACCTGAACCGTTTGTTGCAGTGCGACGGCCGCCGTCGCACGGAGCGCGCCCAGGCCACCCTTCTGCAGGAAGCGGGTGGACAACGCCAACCCGCCGACACCGGCAGGCGTGGTGGTCGCTGCAAACGTGTTCGCCACCTGCATGATGACGAGGTTTTTGAAGCTCACCAACCCGTCGGCACACGCCCACAACGCCGCCGCGGCACCGACATACGTCAACGCCGACACCGCGAGGCCGAGCAGCGCCCACCACCAGTTCGCCGTTCTCAGCTCGGAGAAGAACGCGGGCACTGTGCTGATGAACGGGTAGGCGACGTAGACGAGCGCGACGAGTAGCACCATCTGGATGAGCTGGTTGCGGGTGAACCGGGTGATCGTCTCGGTCTTGATTTGATCGGCTCCGGTCTGCCGCTTGACCTCGTCGCGGGCGGCGGACATGACGGCCCCGGCATCGCCCACCGACTTGCGGATTCGAGATGGCATGGCGGACTTGGTCAGTCGTCGCGATGCCAGCAGGACCGCATCCTTGCCGAAGACGTCGATCGCCGCGCCGACCGCCGCCTCGGCCCCGTACACCTCGGTCGTCGTCAGCAAGAGTTGGGCGACGTCGGACTGAAGCTGCTCGTCGGTGGCTCCGTACTCGGCGTTGCCGAACCCGCCGAACCGCGCTGTGCCGTCGTCGATGGTGATCTCCTCACTGCGGAGGTCACCGTGAGAGATCTGGCAATCGTGGAGTGTGCCAAGCGATTCCCAGACCTGGGCGACGGCACCATCATCTGTGCAGTCCTTGATCGGGGTGCCGGATGGGAGAGTGTGGGCGTACAACGTCCATCCGCGATCGAGTGGAGCCATGGCCGTCGTCGAGGTACTCGCGACCCCTAAATCGCCGATCGCGATGGCCATCAACGCCCGATGCTCGACGGCGCGCCGCATGGAGGCCTGTAGCGGCGCAGTTTCGCCACCGCGCAGCCGCAGCCAACGCCAGAACTGGCGCAGGAATCCGCCGCTGCGCTGGTTTGGGCCGTACATCTCCACGATGGCCACACTGTCGGGGCCGTCAGACTTGGCTGACAACACCAGCGGCCCCGTCCCGGCTGGGTGCACGACCGTCAGCGTCGATGCCAGGAATCCACGCCGGGCCAGCGCGCGGACGGCACCGTCGAGCGGCACCTCGAGGGCAGGCGTGCCGACCACGAGCACAACGAGCGCGCCGACGAACCACCCGACGGCGAGGCCGAGCAGCGACCGAGCGGGTACCACCGCGCTGACGACGAGGTGGATCGGCACGAAGGCGAGCAGCAGCGTCCACCACCACCGCCGCCACCGCGCGGGCAGCCACGGGCCGGACACCGTGAGCACGGCGGCGAGCATTGCGATCCAGCGCGGGTCGTCGAGGAACTGCGAGAGAAGTGTGTCCAGCCGGTCGGACAGGTCGAAATGCCATCTGGGAGCGGAGATGCCGTTGCCGGTGATCGACAGCGAAACAAACGCGATGAACGCCGCGGCCGCGTACGCGGTGAGCAGCTTCCACTGCCGCGCGACGATCAAGCCGACCAGGATCGCGAACGGCAGCGCCAGAATCGCGAGGCCGTACACCAGATACACCAGATTCGACTGAGTGGGGGTCAGGACTCCGACGATCTCTGAGATCGATTTCTCGAGTGCGACCCATTCGTTGCGGGTGATCAGCGAACTCGTGATGACCGCCGCCAGGAAAACCGCCGCAAGGACGACTCGCAGGATGTCGTTGGTCCGCCGGGTCAGTGGTTGCAGCAAGCTGCCCGAAACGGTGATGTCCCGCCCGTCGACCCGCATGTCCCAGCATCCTTGCACGTCGTCATGCATGTGGGCGGTAGCTTGGCGCCATGAGTGGAGTGGTGGTCACGGGCGAGGCGTTCGGAATCGGGCGAGCTCGGTGATTTCGGCGCGCTAACGGTCGCTGAGCGACAGGTCGCTGAGCGACCGTATCCGCGCCGAAATCACTACACAGGCGACGAGATCTGTGTCAGTTGCGACCGTCCGCGCAGCATCTCGGAGCCCTGAAGGGCCCAGCATCGCCGCTCGGCCTCATCGGCCCGCTCGATCGCCGCTTCGGAACACAGCACCCGTCTGTCGAAGTCTTTGGCGCGGTCCGCCAGCCGGGCCGCCTCATTGACGGCATCGCCGACAACGGTGTACTCATAACGGTTTTCCGCTCCGATATTGCCGGCGAACACTGGGCCGGCCGAGACTCCGATGCCGAAGTCGACGAGCAGCCGCTGTAACTCCTCGCCCAATGCCCGCGCGGTGGCCAACGCCGCCGACGCGGGATTTTCGATGCGCAGCGGTGCGCCGAACACCGCCAGCGCGGCGTCGCCTTGGAACTTGTTGATCAAGCCGTCGCGTTTGTCGACTTGCGCGACCACGATGCGGAAGAAGTCGTTGAGCACCGCGGCGACCTCATGCGGTTCGCGCCTCGTCGCCAGTTGCGTAGAGCCCACCAGATCGATGAACAGGATCGCGACCTCGCGTTCGTCCTCCGCGACCGACTCGTGGTCCTCGACAGCGCGACGGACCACTTCTTCACCGACGTGACGGCCGAACAGGTCGCGTAACCTGTCCCGTTCTTGAAGTCCGGCGACCATACGGTTGAAACCGCTTTGAAGTTGGCCAAGTTCAGACCGCTCGTAAACGTCGATCTTGTTCCCGAGCTGTCCGCGTTCGACCTCCGCCATCGCGTCGACGACCTCGTGCACCGGATCCGAAATCGACGACGACACCAGAATCATCGCCCGCAGTCCCAGGACCACCGCGACGAGTGCGAGTACCAACACCGGGGTTTCGATTGGCGCGTCGGGCTGGATGATCCAGCCGTTGGCTCGCAACATGACAAGTACCACGATCCCCGCACCCGGAAGCGCGGTGCACATCGTCCACATCAGGATCAGACGCGCTCGTACTCCCGGTGCCCTCTCGGCGTGCTCCAAATCCACTGTGGCGGCGATCATCAGCGCACGAAGAGCGCGTTGTGTGAACAGAAAGCCCGTGCACACGGTCGCCGTGGCGCCGAACATGACTGCCGAAACGAGCAATGTCAGAACGCGTATGCCGCCGTCGAGGTTCAACGGAATCAACACCGCAGCTGCGACGGCCCATGGCGTCAGCAGGATCGCGGATTGGCGCCTGGTGATATTCGGTGGCTTCCGGGTTCGAGCGGGGCCCGCTCGGTGAAGTGCGCGAGCGACGAGTGCGACGCCGCTCAGCCATACGGTGAAGGTTCCGAAAATGACGATCGCCACGGTGGCAATCAGATTGTTTCTGCTCAGCACGGCCTGCGCACCTATGACGGACTCGCCGCTCACCGAGATGACGATTGCGACGACTTCTCCGGCGGAGAGCAGGTAGGCGAACGCGAGGCCTGCCGCGTACCGAACCAGCAGGCTGCGTGGCCTCATCAGGCCATATTGTCAGTCGCTGGCGGGGAGCGGCTTGGCTTCCTTCAGATTCAATGCTGTCGTGCCGACGCTCAGTGTTCCTGCGCCCGCCTTGGTGACGAGCACCTCGGCGCCGTTCTCATCGACGTAACGCTTGCCCATCACGTTTCCCTCGGCGAAATCCGGATCCAAGGTGGCGTCGGAAGATTTCTCGGCGTCGAGCGGCACCATCGGGAAGCCGCCGGCACGCAGATCGTCGAGGCTGTCGGCGCTGCGCACGACGATCACTTGCGTGTCGCAGACCTGGCTCTGCAGCCGGGTGCCGTTCTTGATCATGTTCGACTCCTTTGCAATTCATCGACCAGTTCGCGGCGCAACACCTTGCCCGTCGCATTGGTCGGCAGCTCATCGCGGAACACCACGCGATCGGGCGTGCGTGAACCGCGCAGATGCGCTCGCACATGCTCGCGCAGTTCGTCAGGGTCTGGTGCAGTGCTCGCGGCGGGCACCACGACGGCGACGATGATCTGACCCCATTCGGGATCCTCCGGGCCGACGACCACACAGTCCCGCACCGCGGGATGCTCGACGAGCACGTCCTCGATCTCCGCCGGTGCGATGTTCTCGCCGCCGCGGATGATCGTGTCGTCGGAACGGCCACCGATGAACAGGTAGCCTCCCTCGTCAAGCATCGCAACGTCTTTGGTGGGGAACCAGCCGTCGGCGTCGAGCACCGAACCGATGTCGGTGTAGCGTCCCGACACCTGCTCGCCACGCACGAACAGTTCACCGGTCTGGCCTGGCCCGAGGACGGTGCCGTCCTCGCCGCGGATCTGCACCTCGACGCTGGGTACTGGCTGTCCGACCGACCCGAGCCGCCGAGCGATAGCCTCATCGGTGGCGTCCAGCGCGGCGCGGTGGTCGTCGGGGGTCAGCACCGCGATGGTCGAGCTGGTCTCGGTCAATCCGTAGGCATTGACGAAGCCAACATCGGGGAGCAGGCCAAGCGCCTTGCGCACCAAGGGAAGAGCGACCTTCGAGCCGCCATAGGCCAGGTTGCGCAGGGTAGGCAGGTCTACCTGCTGAGCCTCCAGTACCGACACGATGCGGTCCAGCATGGTTGGCACGACGGTCGCGGTAGTCACGCCCTCGTCGCGCACCAGGCGCACCCACTCGCTCGGGTCGAACTGCCTGAGATAGACCATCTTTCGGCCCGCATAGAGATTCGACAATGCGGCGCTGACGCCCGCGATGTGGTAAGGCGGCACACAGATCAACGCGGCGTCACTGGACTCCGCGGAGTCGAGTTCCACAGTCCCCATCACGTAACTGGTCAGGTTGTTATGGGTCAGCTCAACGGCTTTGGGCTTCGAGGTGGTACCTGACGTGAAAAGGACCACGCCGACGTCGTCGGGGTCGGGGAATTCAGCGGCAGGCTCGGCGTTGCGCGCGGCATCGATGAACTCGTCGGAGGTGATCACTTGCTTGCCGGCGTCGGCGACGACATCGCGGTACTCGGCGTCGGCGATCACCAGCGGAGTCGGTAGGCGGTCGATCAACCGCCGCAGGCCGTCCTCACTGAGCCGGTAATTCAGCGGCGTAAACGCCACTCCGGCGCGCGCGGACGAAAACAGCAAAAGCGGCAGCAGTACGCCGCCGGTGCCGACGTAGGCCGCGTGTTGGGCGCCGGACGCCGCGATGACGCCGGCCCCACCGTCGGCGAGCTCGCTCAGTTCACTTGTCGTCAGCCGGATCTCACCGGACACCACCGCGGTGCGGTCCGGATTCGATGACGCCGCCATTTCCAGCAGCAAAGAGATACTCATGGCTTGTCGACGAAGATATCAAGGATGGGATTGTCACCGCCGCCGTAGCGGGTCAGGTCGGTGACACCGGCTTCGGCCAGCACTGCGGAGTCGATGAAAGTTTTGCCGTTCACGTCCGCGGGCGACCGGGACAGAATCTCGACCGCGGCGTCGCCCATGATCTCGGGACTGCGCGACGAGGACATCAAGTGGCTGTCCAGGTTGGCCACCGCGGACGTCGCGATATAGGTCTCCGGCCACAGGGAGGCAAAGCCGATATTCGCGTCGGCGTACTCGGCGGCCCAGCCGAGCGACAGCAACGTCATCCCGTATTTCGACAACGTGTATGACGGGTGAGCGCCCAGCCAGTACGGGTTCATGTTCAGCGGCGGCGCCAGGGTCACTACGTGGGCGTTCGCCGACTTTCGCAGGTGCGGCAGCGCCGCCTTCGTCAACAGGAAAGTGCCGCGGACGTTGATGTCCATCATCAGGTCGAACTTCTTGGCGGAAAGCTCTTCGGTCGGGTCGGTCGCGATCGCGCTGGCGTTGTTGATCACGATGTCGACGCCGCCGAAGTGCTCGACCGCGGTGTCGACGGCACGCTGTACGTCGTCTTCCTTGCGCACGTCACCCACCACCGCTACGCCCTTGCCACCCGCGGCTTCGACGTCGGCGACGGCGGTATAGACGGTGCCGGGCAACTTGGGGTGCGGCTCGGCCGTCTTGGCCAGCAGCACGACGTTGGCGCCGTGTTTGGCGGCCCCCAGCGCGATCGCCAGCCCGATGCCGCGACTACCGCCCGAGACGACGAGCGTGCGGTCGGTAAACGTAGACATGGGCCTCCTCGGGTGCCGGCTACCCGGATGCTACAGGATTGGAATTGTCATTCTCATTCTACGCAAGTCTCATAATCGCTGTGTACCGGGCCTTCATGGGCCGCTCGGTGCACAACGCAGGCCGCACTCAGTGCATGTTTCCACCGAGCGGTATTGGCATTCTCATTTTTTGCAAGTACGTTATCCATTGATGAGCGACCCTGTACAGACCCCTTCAGGTATCCCGCTCGAGCCCGTCTACGGACCGGCCGATCGGGCCGGTGATCCGCCTGCACCGGGCACGTACCCGTTCACGCGCGGCAACTTCGCCAGCGGGTACCGCGGCAAGACGTGGACGTTCCGGCAGTACTCCGGCTTCGGGACCGCCGAGGAATCGAACCGTCGCTACCGCTACCTGCTGGACCAGGGCGGCACCGGGCTCTCGGTCGCGCTGGATCTGCCCACCCAGTGCGGCTACGACTCCGACGATCCGGAGTTCGGTGAGGAGGTCGGCCGCGTCGGGGTGGCGGTCGACACGCTCGCCGACGCCGAGATTCTGTTCGACGGAATCCCGCTCGACAAGATCAGCACGAGCTTCACGATCAACGGCACGGCCGCGATCCTGCTGGCCTTCTATGTGGCGGCGGCCGAGAAGAAGGGCGTGCCGCGCGCGAAGCTGACCGGCACCATCCAGAACGACATCCTCAAGGAGTACGCGTCGCGCGGCACCTGGATCTGGCCGCCGGAACCGTCGCTGCGGCTGATCGCCGACACCATCGAGTTCTGCGCCGCCGAGGTGCCCAAATTCAACGCGATCTCCGTGGCGGGTGCGCACTTCCGCGACGCCGGCGCCAACGCCGTCCAGGAGATGGCATTCACGCTCGCCGACGGTGTCACGTACTGCGACACCGTGGTCGAGCGGGGTCGGATGACCATCGATCAGTTCGCGCCGCAGATCTCGTTTTTCTTCTACACCCACGGCGACTTCTTTGAGGAGATCGCCAAGTACCGGGCCGGCCGGCGGCGGTGGGCCACGATCGTGCGCGAACGCTACGGCGCGACTACGGACAAGGCGTCGATGTTCCGGTTCGGCTGCGTCGCCGGTGGTGCGTCGCTGTACGCGCCACAGGCGCAGAACAACCTTGTCCGGGTGGCGTACGAGGCGATGGCCGCGGTGCTGGGCGGGGTGCAGTCGATGTTCACGGCCGCGTGGGACGAGCCGTTCGCGCTGCCCAGCGAGGAGTCCGCGACGCTGGCGCTGCGCACGCAGCAGATCCTCGCGTGCGAAACCGGCGTGACGAAGGTGGCTGACCCGCTGGGCGGTTCCTACTTCGTCGAGGCGCTCACCGACGCCACCGAGGAGAAGATCATCGCGATCATGCACGATCTCGAGACGCACGGCGGCATGGTGTGCGCCATCGAGGACGGCTATCTGCAGGGCCTCATCGCGGACGAGGCGTTCAAGATCCATCAAGAAGTCGAATCGGGCGAGCGTCCCGTCGTTGGCGTCAACAAGTTCGTCTCCGACGAACCGCCGCCCGAAATCGCAACGTACGAACTGGACGCCGAGGGCCGCGACCTTCAACTGAAGCGACTGTCCAAGGTCAAGGCTGAACGGCATCCCGCCGCCGTCAAGGACGCCCTGGCCGCCCTGTCCCGCGCCGCGGAAGGCGATGACAACCTGATGCACAAGCTGATCGACTGCGCCAATGCGTATTGCACCGTTGGCGAAATGGTGTCCGCGCTCAAAGCAGTCTGGGGCGAGTTCCAGCAGCCGGTGGTGTTCTAGTGGCTACTCGCGTTCTTGTTGCCAAACCAGGTCTCGACGGGCATGACCGCGGCGCGAAGATCGTTGCGCGCACACTGCGCGATGCGGGTTTTGAGGTGATCTACACAGGTATCCGGCAGCGCATCGAGGACATCGTGTCGATCGCACTGCAGGAAGACGTTGCGCTGGTAGGACTTTCGATCCTGTCCGGAGCGCACGTGGCGCTGACGACCCGCACCGTCGAGGCGTTGCGGGCGGCCGACGCGGGAGACATCGCCGTGGTGGTGGGTGGCACCATCCCGCAGGGCGATGTCCCAAAATTGCTGGACGCCGGTGCGGCCGCTGTCTTTCCGACGGGTACACCGTTGGACGTATTGGTGGATGAGGTGCGCAAGCTGACGTCCGAGAGGGTTGACTGATGCGCCTTGGCGTGATGATCGGGGCCGAGCGCGGCGACATGGCGCGCAAGGTCAAGAAGCTGCTCGACGACATCGAATGGGCCGAGGGTGCGGGCCTCGACACCGCGTGGATGCCGCAGGTGCCCAACGACTTCGACTGCCTCACCATGGTGTCGCTGATGGGTGCGCGCACGTCGCGCATCGAGCTCGGCACGGCCGTGGTGCCACTGCAGGCGCAGCATCCGATCGCATTGGCGCGCCAGGCGCTGTCGGTTCATGCAGGCACCGGCGGACGGCTGGCGCTGGGCGTGGGGCCGTCACACCACTGGATCGTGCGCGACATGCTCGGCATCCCGTACGAGAAGCCCGCCGCATACACCCGCGACTACCTCGAGGTGCTCAACACCGCGCTGGCCGGACCCGGCGAGGTTGATGTGGAGAACGAGTCGTTCACCGTGCACAACCCGACCGTGCTTGGCGCCGATCCGCCCATGCCGGTGCTGGTTGCCGCGCTCGGTCCGGTAATGCTCCAGATCGCAGGCGAACTCGCCGACG
>DASRJA010000370.1:0-2819 GCA_035649695.1 Mycobacterium sp.
CGTAGCTGAGTGTTCTGGAAGCGCGCTGCTTGCTGCTCCAGCACAGCTGGATGGTGTGGGCGCGGCTTGGCGGGTTGAGGCTTCACGTTCCGTTCAACTAGATCAACACAGACATGACGCGGTGCTTCGGGAGCTATTTCCCAGCGCCCCACCCATGATCACTACTGGCCGCGGCCGCGCTTATCCGCCGGCGCTGTGGATTGGGTCACCTGTGTGGGGAATGGTGGCCCGGCTTTCCACCCGAACTGCGGGTCTGAACGAGGACACAGTCACAGCACTCGGTCAAGTGACCGCTGGATGGAGTCCATCACCTTGTCCAGGTCGGCCGCGAATGCCGGATTGACCTGAGCCATCCCGGCGAACCACAGGCCGAAGGCCACGTCTCGAGTGGCGATGAAGTCGTCCAGGTGAGTGAGATCGGGCAGCTCGCGGCGTTCACCGTAGCCATTGAGAAGCGCCGCACGGATCGCGGCGTAGTCGGCCCGGCCACGATATTCCCACAGTGGTACCGCGATGTCATAGAGCCAGTAGCCGAATCCGCAGTCGTCGAAGTCGATCAGCCGCACCGCATCACCGTCGAACAGAGCGTTCTCCAGATGCAGGTCGGCATGGATCAGGCCGAAGGCGTCCGGCTTCGATCCAAGACCCGCCATGACAGTACGCATCCGGCGCGCGACCTCATCGAATTGCGCGCGCAGCGGCACCGGCAGCAGGTCCCAGCACCCGGCTGCGGATACGCCGCCGTACTCCATGGTGTTGCCGAAGAAGGTCTCCCAGTCCCACCGCATGCGTACGAACCCGGATGGCGGAGCCCACACCGAAGCGTGATCGTGCAAACGGGCCAGGATGCCACCCAATCGCCGGAAGTGCACGGACCGCGGATTGGCCGCCTGCATTCGTCCGTTCTGCCAGCCGAGGACCGAGCAGACCCGGCCGTCGGCGACGGTGGTCCACTGTCCGCTGCAGGCCCGGATCGGCGTCGGCACGCTCAGATCCGTGTCTGCCTGCAATGCGGCCAGCCAGGCCAGTTCCGATCCAACCGCGACCCGCGAATCGACTGCACGGCCGTGCCGGTTCGGCCGGTGGACGCGCATCAGGAATCGGGCATCGCGGGAGTCGACCCGAAACGTGGTGTTCTCGCCGTGCGCGATGAACGACAGGCGTGGCTCGTCGACCGCGTAGTCCGCAAGCGCCCGCACGGCTGTGCGGCGGATGCGTGCGACCTGTGCGCGCTTCGACACCAGTTCGGGCATCCGCGCAACCTATCGCCGCCGCCTCGGTCGCCGCCAGGAATTGTCCGGCGGCCCGGGCTTAGGTTCGGTTGATGACCTCAACTGGCACGCTCTGGCGGGAGACCGTGTTGAGCTGTGCCGATCATTGAGGCCGATGTCGACGCGCGCCGGTGTGCTGTCCGTTCTTTTGGTGGGTCGCGGTGTGACCGTGAACCTGTCGGTCTACGTCGACGTGTTCGGGCTCGGGTCTTGTGTCGTTTCGTCGGCGCGGAAGCGAGCGATGGCCAACAGATGCACAACCAGCAGGAACGGCACCGCGAACGTCGGGATCAGGCTTAGCGGCAGTTCCGCCATGGGCGGGGTGATGATGGTTGCGTCCGCGGCGGTCCGCTGGGCACCGAGGTCATGGATCGCGCCGAGCGCGACGGCCATGATGAAGTCGGCGATGCCGAACAGCGTCCACCCGAGGAACACCGGCCAGGCAGCGCGGGTCCGGCGGACCACGTACCTGGCGACGAAGGGTGCGGTCAGCGCCACGGCTAGGTCGCCCAGGCCCGCGGGGAACGCGAAGCCGCCCGGCAGCAGGTCGGCGGCGTACAGGACGAGGAAGGCGAACCCGGCCGCGCGCAACGCCTGTAGGTTGATCAGCAACGGCAGGTCGAGCGTGGCGGCGAACCAGCGTAGCCGCCGCGACGTCAGCAACCCGACGGCCACGGCGAGCACCGGGATCCCGGCGGCCAGGGCGATGCGCAGTGGCGGTTCGGTCGCCGGACGGTCGACCAGGCCTACCGCCGCGGCGATGTAGGCCAACGCGAACCACACGACCCCGACCAGGACCAGAACGCGGGTGCTGCTGCGGGTACCCGCGAAGGCAGCTGACATGACTGATAGGTCTCCACCGATGCCCGGTGGCAAACCCGAGAGTCTGTCGGGTGAAGGGGGCCCGGCCCAGGGGCGAGGGTACGCGACGTTCAGCAGCGTGACGACGGAGATCGGGTGCAACAATGCCAGCTCGGGGTGGCCGGCGTCGCCCAGTGCCCGCAGGTAGGCCCAGGTTCAGGCGCAACCGTTGTCGGCACGTTCGCTGGACTCAGCGAGCAGCGGGAAGCCGTGTACACGCGCCGCCGCCGTTCGACCTCGCCGGTCTTCGTACGGCCGCAGCTGACAAGAGCGCGCTAGACGACCTGCTCCTCGACATCGCGTGCCGCCGTCGAAGCCCGCGAACGCGAGCTGGGCGGCGAGGTCCTCGGCGAACTGCGGCGACGGGTCCAGATCGCCGTCATTGACGACAACTGGGCGGCGCACCCTGCAAACGGTGCAACAGGTCGACTCCGACACCACCGAGGCGAGCCGGGCGTTCACCACGATGCGATCTGCCGCACCCCGCACCCACCAACAACATCACCAGCGGGGCGAGGCCGAGCGAAGCGGGTCCCGCCCGAATCCCTGACCCCGCGGCCGAGGTCCTGCCGATGACAGTGTGGGTGACACGCTGTAGGAGTGGGTGACGACTTCAGAGAACCGTGGTTCCGCGCCAACACGGGGCAGGCAGCGGCGTTCGAGCGAGAGGCTAGAAGCGAGATCGCG
>DASRJA010000371.1:0-2632 GCA_035649695.1 Mycobacterium sp.
TCCCCTTGGCGCAGCGCGGGTTCGACCTTGTTGCGGCGCAAATCGTCGGTGCTCGTGCTGACGCTGGATGGTACGTGAAGCGCGTACGCGCGGTCGCCAGTCGCCACGGCAAGAACGGCATCCTCGTTGGCGTTGATGTCGCTGGCGCGCATGGTGGCTTCGGTCCAGCTCACCGCGTCCTGTCCGGAGAAGGTGTCGACGTAGACGACCCAGAGCCGGATGCGCCGGTCGTTGTACAGCTTGTCGACGGCCTGTTGCACGTCGCTGAACTGCGACCCGCTGAGCGCATTCGCGCCGTCGTTGACATAACTGGGCAGCCGGAACGGCGGCTGACCGATGGCGGTAGGGGCCAGCAGGACGCCGACTGTCAGGACCGCCAGCACGAGGCCGAGCAAACGGGCGATGCGCATGGCCCACAATGTAGTACTGGCAGACTGTGCGTCGGTGGCTGTGATTGGAGATCCCTACGGCGAGTTCGACCGCCAACGGCTGGTCGTCGAACCGCCGAAGGCTGCCGCCCTGCCAGGCACCAACACCGAACATCGCACCGATTTCGCCCGTGACCGGGCCCGCGTCCTGCACGGCGCGGCCTTACGCAGACTGGCGGACAAGACTCAGGTGGTCGGACCGCGCCAGAGCGAGACGCCACGCACCCGGCTCACCCACTCATTGGAGGTGGCGCAGATCGGCCGCGGCATGGCCATCGGGCTGGGGTGCGATCCCGACCTGGTCGACATGGCCGGCCTGGCCCACGATATCGGCCACCCGCCGTACGGTCACAACGGCGAACGGGCCCTCGACGAGCTGGCCGCCGAGCACGGCGGCTTCGAGGGCAACGCGCAGAATTTCCGCATCCTCACCCGTCTCGAACCCAAAGTCCTTGACCCCCAAGACCGCAGCGCCGGGCTGAACTTGACGCGGGCCGCGCTCGATGCGGTGACGAAGTACCCGTGGCGGCGCGGCGCCAAGAAGCGCAAGTTCGGCTTCTATGAGGACGACGCCGCCGCTGCCGATTGGGTGCGCTCCGGCGCCCCACAGGACCGGCCGTGCCTGGAGGCCCAGGTGATGGACTGGGCCGACGATGTCGCCTACTCGGTGCATGACGTCGAGGACGGCGTCGTCTCCGGCCGCATCGACATGCGGGTGCTGGCCGACGACGACGCGGCCGCGGTGCTTGGACGCCTCGGCGAGTCTCACGGGATGGGCGCAGGCCTGCGGGCCGACGACCTGGTGGCCGCCGCGGAGCGGCTGTCGGCGTTGCCGGTCGTCGCGGCCGTCGGCAAGTACGACGCCACGCTGGCCGCATCGGTCGCGCTGAAGCGGTTGACCAGCGAGCTGGTGGGCCGGTTCGCGTCGGCCGCCATCGCCGCCACCCGCGAGGCCTACGGCCCGGGTCCGCTGGTTCGCTATCAGGCCGAGCTGCGCGTGCCCGAGCTGGTGCGAGCCGAGGTCACGGTGCTGAAGATCCTGGCGCTGCAGTTCATCATGTCGGACCCGCGCCACCTCGACCTGCAGGCCCGCCAGCGCGAGCGGATTGGTCGCGTCGCGCAGTGGGTGTATGCGAATGCACCGGCGACGCTCGACCCGATCTTTGTGCCCGCCTTCAACGACGCCGACGACGACGGTGCGCGGCTGCGGGTGGTCGTCGACCAGATCGCGTCGTTCACAGAAGGGCGATTGGAGCGCCTCGAGCCGGGCCTAGACTAGGCCGGTGGCCGGCCGGATTCCTGATCGCGATATCGCGGCCATTCGTGAACGCATCCGGATCGAGGACGTCGTCGGCGACTACGTGCAGCTGCGGCGCGCGGGTGCGGATTCGCTGAAGGGGCTCTGCCCGTTCCATGATGAGAAGTCGCCGTCGTTTCACGTCCGGCCCAACCACGGCCATTTCCACTGCTTCGGCTGCGGCGAGGGCGGCGACGTCTACGCGTTCGTCCAGAAGATCGAGCATGTCAGCTTCGTCGAGGCCGTCGAGTTGCTCGCCGACCGGGTCGGCTACACCGTCACCTACACCGGCGCGTCAGCGACGAACGTGCAGCGCGACCGAGGCAGCCGCAGCAGGCTGCTGGCCGCCAACGCCGCCGCGCAGGAGTTCTACGCCGCGGCCCTGCAGTCTGACGAGGCCGCACCCGCGCGGCAGTACCTGCTCGACCGTAACTTCGACATGCAGGCCGCCGCGCATTTCGGCTGCGGATTCGCGCCATCGGGCTGGGATTCGCTGACAAAGCATCTGCTGCGCAAGGGATTTGAGTTCAAGGAGCTCGAGGCCGCCGGCTTGTCGCGGGAGGGTCGACGCGGGCCGATGGACCGCTTCCACCGCCGGCTGTTGTGGCCGATCAGGGCCAGCGGCAGCGAGGTCATCGGCTTCGGGGCGCGACGCATCTTCGACGACGACACGATGGAAGCGAAGTACATTAACACCCCGGAGACGGTGCTCTACAAGAAGTCATCGGTGTTGTTCGGCCTCGATCTGGCCAAGCGCGACATCGCCAAGTCACATCAGGCGGTGGTGGTCGAGGGCTACACCGATGTGATGTCCATGCACCTCGCCGGAGTGACCACTGCCGTCGCCTCCTGCGGCACCGCGTTCGGCGATGAGCACCTGGCGATGCTGCGCCGACTCATGATGGAC
>DASRJA010000372.1:0-6894 GCA_035649695.1 Mycobacterium sp.
TAGCCGGCGATCGACGCGGTGTTGACGATGACGCCGCGGCCGCCCTCTTCGAGGGGCTCGGTCTTGGCGATCTCGGCCGCTGACAGCCGCATCACGTTGAAGACGGCGGTCAGGTAGAACTCGATCGTCTTCTTGAAGCCGTCGAGGTCGAGCGGCGACCCGTCCTTGCCGATCAGCCGCCCGCCGCTGGCTGGACCGCCATGCGTGTCGACGGAGATCCGCAGGGGAGCCAGCGCCGACGCCTCCGCAATGGCCGCGTTGACCGACTCTTCCGAGGTGGCGTCGGTGCGGACATATCGGACACCAAGCTCGCTCTCGAGCTCCTTGCCCTTGTCATCGGCGAGGTCGGCGACGACCACCTTGGCTCCCGCGCCATGCAGGCGGCGGACGGTTGCCTCACCCAGGCCACCTGCGCCACCAACGACGATCGCCGAGCTACCTGCGATTTGCATACGGTTCCCCTTCTTGCAACTGGCACTCTCGAACTGAGAGAATAGCATTCTCATGCGAAACGGAGACACCCATGCCTGACGCCGTCATTGTGTCCGCCCTGCGTACGCCCATCGGCACCGCGATGAAGGGCACGCTTCGGGACACCGACGCCTACCACCTGGCAGAGCATGTGGTCGGCGCGACGGTAGCCGAACTCCGTAGTGCGCAGATCGACGACGTGATCCTGGGTGAGGGCCTCTATGGCGGCGGGGTCGTCGCGAGACACGCGGCGATCACCGCGGGTCTCGCCTCGGTGCCGGGCCTCGCGGTCAACCGGCACTGCGCCGCCGGCCAGGCCGCCGTGCAGAGCGCAGCGGCCAGCATTCGGGCCGGCATGGATCAGCTCATCCTCGCCGGCGGCGTCAACTCCGCGTCGACGTCGCCACGCTTTAAGCGACGGGTCGGCGACGAGATGGTCGACTGGTTCCCGCCCACACATCCGGACAGGCCGGACGCGCCGAACATGGATATGTCGATCACTGTCGGCTGGAACGCCGCGGTCAAGGCCGGCGTGTCCCGCGAGGAGATGGACGAGTGGGCACTCGGCTCGCATCGCAAGGCCATCCAGGCGATCGACGAGGGCCGCTTCAAACACGAGATCGTGCCGATCGAGACGCCTCACGGCTTGTTCGAGGTCGACGAACATCCGCGCCGCGACACCAGCTTGGAGAAGCTGGCCGCGCTCAAGCCCCTTCATCCTGAGATCGAAGGGTTCTCGATTACCGCGGGCAACGCGTGCGGCGGCAACGATGGCGCGGCGATACTTGGTGTTGCGAGCGACCGCCTCGGGCTGCCCGCGCTGGCGACTATCCGGTCGTGGGCGTCGGTCGGTGTCGATCCGGCGTCGACGGGTCTGGCGCCGGTTGAGGCGATTCCGAAAGCTCTTGCGCGTGCCCGCCTTTCGCTCGCTGACGTCGACTTGTTCGAGATCAACGAGGCGTTCGCGTCGATGTGCGTGGCGACCATCAAGCTGCTCGACATCGACCCGGCCAAGGTCAATCCGAGCGGTAGCGGCTGCTCGCTCGGTCATCCGGTCGCAGCCACGGGCGCACGGATGCTCGTCACGCTTGTGCACGAACTGCGTAGGCGTGGCGGCGGAATCGGTGTCGCGGCGATGTGCGCGGGTGGCGGAATGGGATCGGCCACGGTTATCGAGGTGTCCGCTCCCTAGACTGACAGAGATGACCATCGACGAGCTCATCGAGGCGGCGCGCAAGGGATCCACCCGAGCGGCCGGCCGGCTGTTGAGCCTTGTCGAAAGTCCCCGCCGCACCGAGGTTCTGGATGCTCTCGGGCCAACCACACCGCCGCGCATCGTCGGCGTGACGGGTCCGCCAGGTGCTGGAAAGTCGACGACGGTCGGCGCGTTGGTCGGTGCCTATCGCGGACGCGACCTGCGGGTCGCGGTGCTCGCTGTCGACCCATCGTCGCCGTACAGCGGGGGAGCACTGCTCGGAGACCGTATCCGAATGGCCGCGCATATCAACGACCCCGACGTGTTGATCCGATCGGTGGCCACCCGTGGACACCTTGGCGGCCTGGCGGCAGCGGTCCCAGCCGCGATCCGGCTGCTCGCGGCCTTGTCGTACGACCTGATCGTGTTGGAAACCGTTGGCGTTGGTCAGTCGGAGATCGAGATCGCTGCGGTTGCCGATCCGACGATCGTCATTTTGAATCCCGGTGCCGGCGACGCAGTTCAGGCCGCGAAGGCGGGACTACTCGAGGTGGCCGACATTGTCGTCGTGAACAAGGCCGACCGCGAGGGCGCCGACCAAACCGTGCGCGACCTGCGTGCCGAGACCATGGCGCCGATCCTCAAACTCATTGCCGCACAAGGTGACGGCATCGCCGAGCTCATCGACGCAATCGAGGAACATCACCGCGCGGACAGTCCCGAACGGCGAACGGCGCGGGCGCGAGCGCAAATTCTATCTCTGGTGCAGACGCTGCTACGCAATCATCCCGACCTGGATCGACTGGCGACGGAGGTAGCCGAGGGCACCCATGATCCCTACGCCGCTGCTGAACAGCTCTTCGCAGTTCCTGTTGAGACAAACCCGAAAGGTCAAGCATGACAACAGCTGAAGTTCTCGCGATCATCGGCGTCGGCGGCATGGGCGTCGCCGTGGCTCGCCGGATGGGAGCGGGACGTGTGATCGTGCTCGGCGATGTGAACACTGCACAAGTCGACAGCGTGGCCGGCCAGTTGGCCGACGACGGTCATCACGTCGTGACGGGCCACGTCGATGTCACATCGCGGGAGTCGGTCACCGAGTTCGCGCGCTTGGCCGCCTCATGCGGTCGCGTGTCCTCGGTTGTCCACACCGCGGGTCTTTCGCCCCAACAAGCCGCAGCGGAAGTCGTACTCGCAGTGGATCTTCTGGGCGTCGCGTTGACTCTGGAAGTGTTCGGCGACATCATCGAGCCCGGCGGAGCCGGCGTGGTGATTTCGAGCATGGCCGGTCACTTCCTGCCGCCGATACCGCAGGATGTCGAGCGCCAGTTGGCAACCGTACCCGTCGACGAGCTGCTCGGTTTGCCCGCTTGCGGACCAGCGGCGATCACGAGCAGTGAAGCGGCTTATCCATTTGCCAAGCGTGCCAACCAACTTCGGGTGGCGGCCGCCGCGTCGCAATGGGGCCGTCGGGGCGCCCGAATCAATTCCATCAGCCCGGGTGTCATCGCGACTGCGATGGGACGGCGTGAACTCGCCGGACCGTCCGGCGACAGCATGCGGGCCATGGTCGACGGCTCTGGCGTTCGACGGCTTGGCACGCCCGATGACATCGCCGCCGCTACCGAGTTCCTGCTCAGTCCCGCGGCAAGTTTCATCACGGGTATCGATCTTCTGGTCGACGGTGGCGTGGTCGCGGCCGTTCGAACCGGAACAATCGACTTACCGGCCGCGGCCGGTTGACGCGGGCAGGTCGAGCATCCGCCGAGTCATCTCTTTCAACTGAGTCCGAAGTGTCGCGCCGTCGACGTCGGCGAGTAGCGGATGCATGACGGCCACGCTGATCGCGCTCGACAGCATCGCCGCGTGCAGGCGCGCCTCGACTCCCGCCTCCGTGCCCAGCAATGCCGCATAGAGACGTTCGATAAACCGCTGGAACGGTTCGTATTCCGCCTGCAACCGAATGATGACGGGATCGAACAGCGGCACGCTGAACGCGCCGCGGCGGTCGATGGCCTGCTCGATCATCCGGTCAAGGAGGACCTCCCGCGCTCGCAACGGGTGCCCCTGCGCCTCGGCCGCCTCGACCGCATCCTCGAGTCTGCTCATCTCGCGCTCGGTAATCGCGATGACAATCTCTTCCTTGGTCTTGAACTGGCGGTACACGGCCGCCTTCGTCACGCCCATCTCGTCGGCGATCATCTGCAGCGACGTCCCGCTGACGCCGCGTTCGGAGATCAACTTCAAGGCTGCGTCCAGCACGCGGGTCTGAGCAGCGGTACGCGTGATTTCGCTGAACCTGCGGTCTTCCTGTGTGGACGTCACAGCGACGAGGGTAACCGACTATTGACCGTCCAGTTGCCGATCGGCTACCGTCCAAGTTGCCGATCGGCAACCACGCTACGCATGAAGAGGTTCGACGATGAGACGCACCGATGGGGAGTTGATCCTTTTCTGGACCTTGCCGGCAATCGCGATCATTTGGGTGTCCGCGTTCTTTCTGTTTCCCGGTTTCCTTCACCCCATGTCGCCAACGATGTCGACGGACGAGGTCGCAGCGTTCTATCGCGACGAGACCGCGCGGATCCGCTACAGCATGATCCTGTTCAACTGGTTCGGCGTGGGTCTGATCCCCATGGTGATCCTCTTGGCGATGCAGGTACGCCGGATGGCTCATCGGACGCCGATCGTGTCCTACAGCCTGATCGCCTGCGCCGGCGGCCCGCCCACGCTGTTTCTCATCGCCAACATGTTCTGGCTCCTCGGCTCCTTCCGACCAGAACGTTCCCCGGAGTTGACCCAGCTGCTCAACGATCTCGCGTGGATAACCTTCACCGTCCTGGTTCCGTACCTGATCGCCCAATGCCTACTGCTCGCGCTGGCGATCTACTGGGATCGCCAGGAGCAACCCGTTTTCAAGATGTGGGTGGCACACTTCAATATTCTTGTCGCGGTCGCCTTGGCGCCTGCCGCTTTCACCGCGCTGACGTTCAGCGGGCCGCTGGCGTGGGACGGGCTGCTGTCCTTCTGGGTCAAGAACATCGCGATCGCCGCCTGGATCGTCGTGATGGCAGTCGTTCTCGGCCAAGCCATCCTGCGCCGGCGCGTCGAGGAGCCGGTCGCTGCATGAGTACACGAGCAGGATCACCGGTCGGCCGGTTCCTCTGGAATTTCCGTAACCATCCCAAGCGCGAGTTGTGGTTCGCGTGGTGGGTGATGGTGATCTTCTACCAGCTGTACGGTGTGCTGTTCTTCTTGGTCACGCGTGTCCAGCCTCCGGCGAGCCCGGCCTGGGATACCCCAATGGTCGTGCAGTGGTTCAATGACCGGCACTTCGGCCTTCTTGCCGGATTCGGCGTCGTGTTCCTCATCTCAGGCCTGTGCGCGCCGATGAATGCCCTTCTCGCATACTCGATGCGGCGCATGTCGGTGAGTCGCGTCTTCGGATACTCGTACCTCATCATGTATTCGCTGAGCGCCATCCCCGGCATGTTTGTGATGGCCATCGCGATGACCGTCGGAGCCCTGCGGCCGGACCGCGATTCCGAACTGATCCACTGGCTCTTTGACTTCGCGTTCCTGTCGTTCAGCGGCACCATGGGGGTATTCATGATCGGCTCCCTGGTCTGGCTGGTCGCCATATTGATCGACAAGAATGGCGTGTTCCCGAAGTGGTTCGGTTATCTGGGTCTTTGCAATGCGCTGACCGAGGTGGTCGTCGCGCCTGCGTGGATCTTTCAACGCGGCGTGTTCGCCTGGAATGGTGCGATCGCGTGGTGGATCAACATGGTGGTATTCGTCACCTACACCGTCTGCTTCATCGTGCTGCTGCGGAAGATGATCGAGCGCGAGGACTTCGGCACCGGGCCGTTACCTGATCTACCGCCCAAAGCGGAACGTAGCCAGCCGGATTCGGTGGGGTCAATGCAATGACGAACCTGCAGGAAGACTCCTCAACGGAACAGGTTGACCGCAAGGCCGCCGCCCGGTTCGTGCCGGGGCAGCCGGACATGTGGGTGTTCGTTCTTTTCGAATCGCTGCTCTTCACGGGGTATTTCTCGGTCTACCTCTTCGGCCGTATCCAAAACCGGGACCTTTACCTACAGTCCCAAGCCGATCTGGACCTCCGCTTCGGGGTCTTCAACACCATTGTCTTACTGCTGAGTTCGTGGGCGATCGCCCGGTGTGTCCAAGCGTCTCGGGAGGGTGCGTACCGGGACGCACTGAGGGACGCGTTCCTGACGATCGGCTTCGGCGTAGCGTTTCTGGTGTCCAAGGTGCTCGAGTGGGTCAAGGAGATTCGACTCGGGAACACGTTCACCAGCAACGAGTTCTTCCAATACTTCTTCTTTCTGACGTCGATCCACCTTCTGCATCTGCTAATCGGCTTCATCGTGCTGGGTGTCGCCGTGTACCAGTTGTGGAGCCCGGCCCGGCGATCTCAGCAGCTGGTGGAAACGTGCGCGACCTATTGGCACACGGTCGATTTCCTGTGGGCCCTGATCTTTGCATTGCTCTACGTCGTGAGGTGATCCGTGAGCGGAACATTCAACAAGAGGCTGGCGATCGTCTGGCTGATCCTGTCGGCGATGACGCTGGTTTACGTTTGGCTAGATGTAGCGGTCGACCAGAACGGGACGCTGAAGGCCAGCACAGTCGTCACCGTGAGCGCGATCATCATTGCTCTCGTGAAGGTGCGCATTATCTTCCGCGAGTTCATGGAAGTGCGACATGCCCCCGCATTGTTGCGCCGCCTCACCGATGCATGGGTTGTGCTGATGGCGGTGTGCCTGTTGGGGAGCTACTTCATTGGCTCGGCGTTAGCGAGCTAAACCTGCGCGCCGGGGTTCAACTGGCGATCTGCGCCCGTGACAGGTGGTAGTCGACGCGCTGCGCGAAGCGCTGCGGATGCCGCCGCACGTCATCGACGACTATTGGAATGACAGTCCACGCCGTCTCCTGAATACCAGCGAATCGCTTCTTGTCGCGAAGCATCTCGGCCCTGCCTACGTGCCAGTCGATGCTTTCGTACTCTGCGGCTACCCGGTGCTCAGGCCAGGCAAAGTCGACACGCCATACCTCACCGTCGCGCCCTGGGATTTCGTACTGCAGCTCTGGTAAAGGCAGGCCATAGTCGATCATGACCAGTCGGGCCTCGCTCTCCATACCCGACTCCGCGCGGCCGTCGGCGTACTCCAACAGCTCTCGCACGTGAACGATCCCGCGGC
>DASRJA010000373.1:0-4493 GCA_035649695.1 Mycobacterium sp.
CAGGTGCGCGCAGGGCTGAACTATCGCTTCGGCGGCGGCGGGACGAACACAAACGGCGGCTCGATCGGGCTGCCCACGCCGGCGACAGACATCGTGAACTTTCATGGTCAAACCACGTTCGTGTGGCAAGCCTACCCGGCGATCCGATCGCCCTATACCGGCCCCTTCAGCCTGCCCGGCAGCGGGCTCGGCCGCGAAACGTTCGATACGACGCTCTATGCCGGCATACGGCTGTGGCAGGGCGCCGAGCTGTGGATCAGCCCGGAGATCGATCAAGGTTTCGGCTTTGCGGACACGCACGGCGCCGCCGGATTTCCGAGCGGCGAGTCCTACAAGCTCGGGTCATCCTACCCTTACGTGCGCATGCACCGCGGATTCCTCCGGCAGACCATCAATCTCGGCGGCGACGTCGAGAAGGTCGACGCCGATATCAGCCAGTTCGCCGGGGCGCGCACGGCGAACCGCCTCGTGCTGACGATCGGAAAGTTCGCCATCGTCGACATCTTCGATACCAACAGATATGCCAACAGTCCCAAGACCGACTTTCTGAACTGGTCGCTGATCAACGCCGGCACATTCGACTATGCCGGCGATGGCTGGGGCTACACCTATGGTGCAGCCGCCGAGTGGTACCAGGGCTCGTGGACCTTGCGCGCCGGCGTGTTTGACCTGTCGGCGACTCCCGCCGGCGGCAACAGTCCCAACGGCGGCGTCCTCGACGCGACCTTTCAGCAGTACGCGGTGGTTGCGGAAATCGAGAAGCGCTACGAATTGTGGGGCCAGCCCGGCAAGTTCAAGGTCACCGGCTTCCTCAACCGCGGCCGGGCGGCAAAATTTCAGGACGCTATCGCGCTCGCCCAGATCACCGGTGAGCCCGCCGACGTTGCGTTGGTGAGAAACTATACCGGCCGTCCCGGTGTCAGCCTGAACCTGGAACAGCAAATCTCGGACACCGTCGGAGTATTCGCCCGCGCCGGCTGGGCCGACGGCAACATCGAGCCCTGGGACTTCACCGACATCGACCGGACGGTCGCGGGCGGCGTCGCCATCAACGGCAAGAATTGGGGCCGTCCGGACGATACCGTCGGAATCGCCGGTGTCATCAACGACATCAGCGGCATTCACCGGGCGTATTTCAACGCCGGCGGCCTCGGCATCCTCATCGGCGATGGACAACTGCCGAATCCCGGGCTCGAGAAAATCTTCGAGACTTATTACAGCTACGCGCTTTCACCCGACATGCGCCTCAGCTTCGACTATCAGTTCATCGCCAACCCCGCCTACAACACCGACCGTGGCCCGGTAAACACGTTCGCCGCACGCTTCCATGCCCAGTTCTAGAGCGCGCGCATCTCGCGGCCGCGATTCAAGCTGACCGCCACACTAGGGCCGGCATCGTATTCCTGCAGAAAAGCCTTGTCCCGCGGCACGATTCTAGTTGTCGGACCGCTGCGCCCGGAAGGTTCACCGAAAGCGCATTTGTGTGCCGGCCATCACATCCCGTGATCGGATTCACCGGTTATCTGCGGACCATTGGCACGGTTGGCCGTAGGACGCAGTCGGCGGACCACACAACCGGGCGGGTGGAAAGTGATCGGCATCACACAAGGGAGGGCGACGACAATGGCCAAGAAGATCGAGGGAATGCCTTGGGACGACGGTGGCTGGTTCATGGGTTGGGGCGTTGATTGGTGGCGGGGCCTCAAGACGGTCGGATTGATCGGCACCGACGACGCCGAGGAAATCTACGGCTATGGCGGCAACGACGTGCTCCACGGCAATGGCGGCAACGACAAGCTCGACGGAGGGACGGGCCACGATTTCATGAACGGGGGCATGGGTAACGACACCTATTACGTAGACGATGCCGGCGACTTCGCGGTCGACGATGCCGATGTGTACGACGCCCAGGGCAATCCGGCGAACGCCGGCTACGACAGGGTGTACGCCTCCGTCAGCCACACGCTCGGCTTCGGCATCGAGGAGCTCCGGCTCGTCGAAGGCTCGTCGGCGGCCAACGGCACCGGCAACGAGCTCAACAACACCATCCACGGCAATTCCAACGACAACGAGCTGCGCGGCGGCGGCGGCCGCGACACGCTCTACGGCAACGGCGACAACGACACGCTGCGGGGCGAGGCCGGCGACGACTACCTCTATGGCGGATCACACGGCGATTCGCTGTTTGGTGGCGCCAACAACGATCTGCTCGACGGCGGCACCGGTGGCGACTCCATGCGGGGCGAAGCCGGGAACGACAGGTATTATGTCGATAACGAGCTCGACCAGGTGTTCGAGAACGCCAATGAGGGTTGGGACACGGTCTACTCCTCGCGCTACAGCTTCACGCTCGCGTACAACTTCGAAGAGTTGAGGCTGCTGGACGGAGCCGTCTTCGGCACTGGCAACGCTCGCGACAACGAGATCTACGGCAACGACGCCGGCAATACGCTCGACGGGAGCTTCGGCAACGATGACATGGTGGGCAACGGCGGCAACGACTTCTACTGGGTCGACAGCGCCGGCGACAGGGTGTTCGAGTCCGCCAACGACGGCCGCGACCAGGTCTTCGTCAAGAACGTCGTCGACTACAGGCTGAGCGCCAATGTCGAGAACCTCTCTTTGTTCGAGGGGGCCGTCAACGCCACCGGCAACGAGCTGGCCAACGGCATCGCCGGCAACGACAACGGCAATTCGCTCGATGGCGGTTTCGGCAACGACAGCCTGTACGGCCTCGGCGGCATCGATACGCTCAGCTTCATGAGCTGGGATTTGGGGACTCAGGGGAACTCGGAGAGCATTCGCATCGATCTGTCGACGGGTTTGGCGCAGCGCAAGCAGACCATTCCTGGGGTCGGGACATCGGTGCTGGAGACCGACACGTTCTCCGAGTTCGAGAACGTGCGCGGCTCCAACCGGCATGAAACCATCGTCGGCACCGGCGGCGACAATACGCTCGAGGGACGCGGCGGCGATGACGTCCTTCAGGGCAATTACGGCAACGACGGTCTCAGTGGCGGAACCGGCCTCGACACCGCGAGCTACCAGGACAACCTCGGTCGCGTCTTCGTCAACCTCGGCTGGAATGGCGCCACCGGTAATGCATTGGAATACTTCACGATGCCCTCCGGCCAGCAGGCGGGCCTGGAGGTCGTGCTCTCCACAGACGCGCTGGTCAGCATCGAAAATGTCCGCGGCTCGGCCTTCGCCGATTACATCCTCGGCAACCAGGAGGACAACATCATCGACGGCCGCGGCAGCGCGGACCAGATGATTGGCCTCACCGGTAACGACACCTACCTTGTCGACAATGCCAACGATGCCGTGGTCGAGGGCACCGGCTTGGGCACGCTCGATGTCGTGCGGACGAGTGTGAGTTACGCCCTCGCGGCGGGCACCGAAGTCGAGGTGCTGGAAACCACCAACCAGGCCGGCACCGCGAGCATCAATCTCACCGGCAACGAATTCGGAAATACCATCAACGGCAACAATGGGGCCAACGTCATCGACGGCGGCCACGGCAACGACACCTTGTTCGGCGGAGGAAATGCCGACATCTTCGTGTTCGATCATATCGTCAATGGCAGCCAGCAGGACGTCGTGCTGGACTTCCAGGCGGGTATCGACCACATCGATCTCAGCGACACCCTGGTCGACAACTTCGCCGACCTGCTCGACTACACCAGCCTGGACAATCCCGGCAACAAGTACATGGAGCAGGTCGGCAACGATGTGCTCATCCACACGTCGGTGTCCGCGGGCACCAGCATCCTGCTGGAGAACGTGCAGCTGTCGAGCCTGACCAGCGCCGACTTCTTGTTCTGAGTTCCGCATCCGGCCCGGTCGCCGGCTATTGTCGGCGGTCGGTTCTCCAATGGGAACGATCCCCGCCCCTTGCTTGAGGATGCTGCTCGCGCGTGCCGACAAGGTGATCGGATCAGGGAGCCAATGCCGGCTCGTGGCACACCTTGAGACCTTCCGAGATGTCCGCTCATTGGTCGCTATTGGAGGCGAAGCGGACATCAGCGATCAGCGATCGCTGAGACGAAATGGGTACGCGCCCTAGTCAGCGCGAGCTTCTTCCATCGGTGCGAAGGTCGCTATAGCCGGACTTAGCACCAGCCCTTCTTCCAGTGTCCCGGCGGACAATGCCCTCGGCCCCACCAGCCAGGGACGCCCTTCTTCTTTACCACGATAGTGTCACTCAAGGTGTTCGCGGCCAGACGCATCCCGCCCTTGAACGGGACGGCGGCTCTTGCGGGTGTGAATGCCGCAAACCATAGCGCCCCAACCAGTATCCCGCATGTCACAACCACTCGCATCATGCTCCTCCTTAAATCAGGGCGAGCGCCCATCGCCTCTTCCATCAGTGACGAACGAATCTCGGCTTGCGGCCAGCGGGGGACGGGCCGCCTGGCAAGGAGCAAACAGGGTCTCGACCGACTGCGGCGATGGCGGCTGACAACTTTCGGCAGGAAAGAAATGCCAAGACG